>NZ_JBITPU010000008.1:0-162449 GCF_044684115.1 Acinetobacter sp. ABJ_C1_1
CTTTACAAAAGTAATATAAAATAAGAGCTTGCAGTAGCGTAAAATTCTTCTTGTCAAAAAGGATATATCATTCCTTTTTGTGCATTTTATAGCCTACATTTTCCCCAAGATGTAGGTTTTTTTTATGCCAAAAATTTTATTATTTTACTGTTTATTAAATTTTTAAATTATAAATAAAAAAAGCCATAAAGGCTTTTTATACGGTTTCTGGTTTTTTCAACTGTTGTTGAATATAGAGATTCATATAGTATTGCTCTATATAATCATCAGCATAATTATTCGCTAATGTTTTTGTAGCTACTTGTTCATGCTTAGCGTAGCAGTTCGTTTCCAAGTCCTTCTCGAGTACCCACCATTGGCGGTTAATACGACGTACCTGAAATTTATCACTTTTATATTTTCTTTTAGCCATTTTTTCCTAAAATTACAATGTAGATAATAAAAGAGAGTTTCTACTGGAGTTGAAAGAACATGTCAACAAGCATAGTGTTTAATTGGCTACTTTGTGAAATCTAGGTTCTGAGTCCCTAATCAGTAAATATAAAAAAGCCCTCATAAGAGAGCTTGAAATTTAAAAAATTTTGCAAGTTTAAAAGAAATTAACGAGATAGATTTTTTAAAAGCATTTTTAAACTTTCCATCATTTTTTCTAACTGTAGAGGGGTAATACCTTCAAATGATTGCTCAAGTACGACACTGGTTAGATCGTTAATTTTATTAATCATTTCAGTACCACGTTCAGTAAGATATACACGTGTAATACGACCATCAGTTTGGCAAGAATATGTTTCAACTAAACCTTCATCTTTTAAGCGATAAACAATTTTAGTTGTAGTCGACATTTTTGAAATAATCATGTCAGATAGTTCAGACACGCTAGCGTGAGGTTTACTACTTAGCGCTAGCATAATACGTCGACGTGAGTTATCTAAGCCATATTTTTTAAGGGCATTATCAATATTTTGAACATATTGAGCATGGACCTGAGTAATCCAATAATATGGAAAATCTTCAAGAGTGAAAGATTCCGTTGTAGGTAAAAAACGCGCATACTTCTTTGTCATTGACTTTTCCCCATACCTTGGTGGATCGCATTTTATGAAACTAATTTTAATAGTTGAAAAATATAGTTTCACTAAGCAAGTTATATCAGGACTTTAAGTCATGAGCAAAATTTATATTGTTTGATTTAACAAGGACAAACTATAAATTTTGCTAATCTGATAAAACTTATTTCTTACCGTTTATTTGAACTTGGCTGCTCGCTTGTTCGTAAAATGAACGATACCTGTTTGCATGAGAATCCTAGAAAAAAAAAGTTGTTTTGAACGTGACATTTCTATAAAAATTTTTTGTCTATAAAGTCATAACTATAAAAAATCAATCCATTTAATAAAGAAATGTTAAATTTAATCAATAGCTTGATTTGGTTTGAAATGCTAAAAATTTACCATATATTTAACACGATTGATGAATAATCTATAAATTTTATTGAATATTTGTTTTTATGTTATTGATTTTTAAATATTAAAATATTTTTTTTAAATAGGGTGATTCTTTCAAATTAGAACTTAAATATGTAAATAGAGTGCTAGAAGCTCAGAACTTAAAAGAAGAATCTAATCAAAAAGCCAACTCTTGCAGTGATATTAGCTCAAGATATTCCTGAACAAGTGATGGCACGTGCGACTCAAATTAATAAATAATTTGAGAAACAAAAAGGGAGAATATTAATTCTCCCTTTTATAAGCTATGCGTTCGGTAATAACTTTTCTTCTTGGTTCTTCTTAATGATGGCATAACTTACACCCGTTACGATGCTTCCAGCTGCAATTGCTGCTAGATATAACCAAGCGTGATTGATTGCATTTGGAATCAGAAGTACAAATACGCCACCGTGTGGGGTAACAAGTTCACAGTGAAATAGAGCAACTAATGCGCCAGTTACTGCACCACCTAAAATACAAGTTGGAATAACACGCATTGGATCTTTTGCTGCAAATGGAATTGCACCTTCTGAAATAAAACATAGTCCAAGCACGAAAGCAGCTTTACCGGCATCTTTCTCACCTGTACTAAATTTATTTCTAGCAAGGAAGGTCGCAATTGCCATACCTATTGCAGGAACCATTCCGCCGGCCATAGTGGCTGCCATTGGCATGTAAGTATTGGTTGTAAGTAAACCGACTGTAAAAGCATAAGCAGCTTTGTTGATTGGGCCACCTAAATCAATACACATCATACTTGCCAGAATAATTCCCATTAATACGGCATTTGTAGTGCCCATGTTGTTAAGGAAATCTTTCATTAACTCAAAAATATGTGCTACTGGTTGGCCAACCACATAGAACATAATGAGACCGACAAATAATGTTCCTAATAATGGAATAATTAAAATAGGTTTAAGAGATTCTAAGCTAGTTGGTAGTTTAAGTTTTTTGGCAATAAATAATGCGATATAACCTGCAAGGAAGCCCGAAACAATGCCACCTAAAAAGCCCGCTTGTAGCTGTGCTGCTAATAACCCACCAATTAAACCAGGTGCAAGGCCAGGACGATCTGCAATTGAATATGCAATATAACCCGACAGCATCGGTACCATGAGGGTAAATGCTGCCGCACCAATCTGTTTTAATATGGCTGGTAGGCTGCCTGCTTGTTCGGCTGCATTTAGACCAAAACATAAAGAAAGTGCAATTAACAGGCCGCCTGCAACAACCATAGGCAGCATATAAGAAACACCAGTTAATAAGTGTTTATACACACCAACTTTTTCAGTTTTATCTTTATTTTCCGTTGTAGCTTGTTGTTTACCTTGTTCTAAAACTTGTGCATTCGCAATTGCTTCAGCAAAGGCTTTGTCGGTTTGTTTTAATGCAAAACCAGTACTGCATCGATAAACACGTTTACCTACAAAACGGTCTGTGTTGACTTCAATGTCAGTGGCAAGAATAACAATATCGGCATCCGCAATCGCTTGTGCTGATAAAATATTCTTCGCACCCACAGAACCTTGAGTTTCTACATCGATTTGATATCCAAGTCTCTCTGCACCTTGCTGTAACGCTTCAGCTGCCATAAATGTATGGGCAACTCCAGTTGGACAAGCAGTAATTGCAACAAAGTGAGTTGCTCCACTTGAAGTCTGCTTAGGTTTTTGATCCCATTCATTTGCTGGTTTCGAATGTTCAAGCGCCGTTAAAAGTGCTTTATCAGCATCTTCTTTAATATCTTGAATAGACACTAAAGACAAAGCACTTTGACCAAAAATATTTAGATTTTTAGGTTGTTGCCCAACAATAATCACATGATTAAAGTCATCACTTGATTCAAATTCATCGAGTGAAATAACGCTGTGTTTATAGCCATGTTGTGTTGCGACTAAAGCAAGTTTACGAGCTAAAATCAAAGCATTGACTTGCTGTTGCGGACTATTAGTGACAAATAATAAATGTTTAGCAGTTTGCATCAGATTCACTCAATGAATTGATAGTAGTTTGTGCTTTTAATTGGTCTAGAACCTCTGGACTAGGAATTCGAAAACCAATTTGTGTTACAGCATGGCTTGCAATTGCTGTCGCAGTTTTTAAAGTTTCTTCAGGAGATAGTTGGCTTACAAGTCCGTGGATCATACCCGCTAAGAGGGAATCACCAGCACCGACTGTACTTTTTACAATAACTTTTGGTGCTTGAGCATGTAGGGGGTGGGTGGCATGCAGCCAGTTTACGCCGTCTTCACCCATTGAAATCACCACATGCTCAATATCGGCTAAGCTGTCAAAAAGTTTTCTTTGTTCAGCATAGCTTGTTGCAGGACGTTGATAACTTTCTACGAGCTCATCGGTATTAGGCTTGATCATCCAAGGTTGACATGCAATTGCGGCAACCAAAGCTTTACCGCTGGTATCTAATGCAACTTTTTTATTTTGTTTTTTGATCAGTTGAATAAGTTGTTGTAACTCATCAATACTAAAACCTTGGGGTAGGCTGCCAGCTATTGCAACCACTTCAACTTGTGGTAACAAAGCTTCAATCTTATTAAATAGGCTTTGTTTGTCTGTTTCAGAAACAAAGAATCCTTTGCCGTTTAAATCGGTCATCCGCCCAGAATGCTCAGCAATTTTTATATTTTGGCGTGTTTCCCCATCAATATAAATGAATTCGGGTTGAAATTGAGCTTGGGTAAAATGTGTATCGAAAATTTGTCGATTATGCTCACCTAAAAAACCGGTTACGATGACATCGTGACCTAAGTCTTTTAATACTTGAGCAACATTAAGGCCTTTACCAGCCGCATGAATTTCTACCGACTCTTGTCGGTTCACTTCACCTACCTGTAACTCATTTAGTTGGATGGTTACATCAATTGCAGGGTTTAAAGTAACTGTTAAAATTTTAGCCATTACTATTCCCAATTTTATAAGTCTTGTTCAGAGAGCTGGCGTACAGCAGGGGCGCTATCACACAGTAAAGCTTGTTGCGCAAGTTTTTGAGCATGACTATAGCTCAGCGTACGAATTTGAGCTTTTACTAGTGGAATGCTATTTGGCGACATACTCAGTTCGTCCACGCCCAATCCCATGAGAATAGGTACAGCTTTCGGGTCTGCTGCAAGCTCACCACAGATTCCTACCCATTTGCCGTGTTTGTG
Organism: Acinetobacter sp. ABJ_C1_1; assembly: GCF_044684115.1. Lineage (NCBI taxonomy): Bacteria > Pseudomonadati > Pseudomonadota > Gammaproteobacteria > Moraxellales > Moraxellaceae > Acinetobacter > Acinetobacter sp. ABJ_C1_1. Next base: position 4,652 of record NZ_JBITPU010000008.1, read on the forward strand.
GGCAGCTTTAACAGTTTGATCAATCAAATTGAGAATACTTGGGTGCAATCCATCTGCTTCAGCTGAGAGTATTGGGTGACCTCGGTCAATCGCTAAAGTGTATTGAGTTAGGTCATTTGTTCCGATACTGAAAAAGTCGACTTCTTGTGCAAGAATTGGCGCAAGTAAAGCTGCAGAAGGAACTTCAATCATAATGCCAACTTGTAAATTGTCACATGGATGTTGAGCTCTTACTTCATCAAGAATCGCTTTTGCAGCACGCCATTCTTCAACGCGTCCAATCATAGGGAACATAATTCGTAATGGACGATTATCCGATGCTTTTAATAAAGCAGTTAATTGCTGTCTTAAAAGCTCAGGACGTCTTAAGGTTAAACGAATTCCCCGTAACCCTAAGAATGGATTTTCTTCCTCAGCAATTGGTAGGTAAGGTAAGGGTTTGTCACCACCTACGTCTAATGTTCGTACAACAAGTGGGCGGCCAGCAAGTGCATCTAATACCACTCGGTAGTCAGCTTCTTGGACAGTTTCATTAGGTGCACTGCTATGAGACATGAAAACCAGCTCTGTACGAAGTAGTCCAATGGCTTCTGCACCACATTCTACTGCTTGTGCTGTTGCTTGAACTTTACCTAAATTGGCAGCAATTTCGACTTGGTGTTGATCTAAAGTAATAGCAGGTTCTTGGCTATGACGTTCGGCTTCTTCACGAATTTGACGCTGTTGCTCACGCTCTTGCTTCGCTTGTTCGATTTGAACGGTATCTGGATTTAAAACAAAAGTTCCCGTGTCACCATTAATGAGTAGGGTGCTTTTTTGATCAATTTGCAAGACTTGTTCACCAGCACCAACAATAGCTGGAATGCCTAAAGCACGTGCCACAATTGCACTATGAGCACTTGCACCGCCTATAGCAGTTAAAATACCTGCAACGCGATCTTTGTTAAGACGAGCCACATCGCTTGGCCCAACATCATGCATAATTAAAATATACGGCTCTTTAGGCTCTTCAATAACCACTTCACCACATAGTTGTGTTAAAACACGGTCACCAATATCGCGTAAGTCTGTTGCACGTTCAGCGAGCAAACGGTCTGGTAAGGCTTCCTGTGCTTTGGCAGCAGCTTCAATATGCTCATGCCAAGCAGCTGGTGCTGATAAATTTTGGTTAATTTTTTGATAGACACCATTAATCAAATCAGGATCATCAAGCATTTCTAAATGAGCTTGAAAGATTTGTTTAATTTCGGAAGCATCAGCTTTGGCAATAACTTGGTGAATATTGTTTTTGATGGCATGTAATGCAATATCTAAATTTTCTTTCTCAGCTTTTACACTTAAACCCATACGTTCATATTGATAAACCTTTGGTTTAATCACATGTACTGGGCCAAAAGCTAAACCACTTGATGCCGCAATGCCCGTATTGTTAGCTAATGTCGTAGCATTTGATACGGCAGCTTGCACAGGTTGCTGTTCAGGTGGTTCGCTGGTTACTGCTATTGCCTCAACTTCTTCACCTAAGCCTTGCTGTACTGCCAAGACTACTTGATCTAAGGCATCTACTGCATCGGTTTCTGGTTCTGCGATAAAACGTAGAGTTTGACCACGTTTACAACCTAAGGCTAAAAGACGAGTTAAACTTTTAGCAGAAACAAAACTACCATCATCTACAGCAACTTGAATATCACCTTGGAACGTTTTTGTGAGATTGACTAAATGTGTAGCTGGTCGAGCATGTAAACCGTGGGCATTTGCTAATACAACTGAACGTTGAGGCCAGTCTGGAATAACATCAGCCCCAATAATTTTTGCAATTTCGTTTGGAGCTTGAGTTTTATCTAACTCGGCCACTTGCTCCGGGTTAAATAAAATATCAATTAAACGATTAAATCTTTCATTATCGAGCTGATCATTAGCAGCAATACAAACGAGAGTATTTAGCTTTTTACCATTTAGCTCTAAAACTTTTGATGGTTTAGTAATGCTAATAGCAGGTTGCTGAACAAAGTGATTGCTGGAAATGGACCAAATTTGATCTTGCAGTTGAATGGCTTGTTCTGGATCAAGTGAACTTAGAAAACCACATTTTACAAAATTATGTTTTTTTAGCGTTTGAGAAGCTGTCCAAAATAAGTCTTCGATATCTTGCGCATCAATTTCGGTTTGAATGAGATTTTCATGAAGCGCTAAAGATAATGGCTGAGCTTGTAGTAATTCTATAATTTGTTCAGGTTTAGAAGCATTTTTTACTTGTTCACTTACATCATGCATTAATGCCCGAGTAAGAATTTGCAAAACTTGTAAATGTTCGTCCGATTTCGCTGCAATCACGACAGCTAAATAGATTTTATTTTCTCCATCCCAGATCACGCCTTCAGGAAAATGAGCTAAGCGAATACCTGTTTTTAGAATATATTCACGTGATTGAGGAGTACCGTGGGGAATAGCAATACCTTGGCCTAAGTAAGTCGCGCTTTGTTGTTCACGATTGACGAGTCCTGTTATATATTCAGGTGTAACTAACCCATCTTTTTCTAATATATCTACTAGACACTTTAATGCATGTGTTTTATCAACAGCACGTTGATTCATATGAATATGTTGAGGCTCTAGTGCTAGCATAATTATCCTTGAACAATTTCTTTGGCTTTAGCTAAAACAGAAAAAAAGAAGCTGTTTGCATTAAACAAGTAAATATACCTGTTTTGACAACAGCTTCAGATGAATTACCTTAGCAGAACTTTAAATGTATATCGACGCATTTAAGTAAAAAGCTGCTCGTTTTTAATACAAAAAAACCTCTAAGCCGGATTACTGACTTAGAGGCGAAAATAAAAGCGGTGATTAATGATTTATTTCTTGTTCTAAAATAGGCCAAAGTTTTTGATGTGATTTTTTAAATAACAACATATGGCCAATTGATTTATATCCTAAATCTTTTGGATTAAGTTCAATCATTTTTTTATTTGCATTTGGATATAAACTTAATAATTCTTGTACGTTGCGTTTAGTTGCAATTTCATCATCATCAGCCCAAATAGCCGTAATTGAACACTGAATATCTGAATGAAAATCATGAAAAATAGTCTTGCCTATGGCATTTTTCACATATCCGGGACGACTACAAAACTCTCGCCATTGTTGAGCAACTTTTTTAGGTAGATTTTCTCCCATACCAATGAATTGAGTTGCACCATAACCTTTAACAACACTAGAAACAGGGAAGATAAGATTAAACATAACTGGTGCTAGAAACTTGGTTTTTCCCTTAAGGCCTTTAATATGTCCAGTTGAGCCTGCAACCGTTATTACTTTTGCAACTTTATTATAGTTAGGTACGACTCCTAGTAATTGTCCACCCGCGCTGTGTCCAATAAGAATAACTTGATTTACTTTCGTTTTTGTTAATAAAGCATCAATTGCAGCAGGGATATCAAGTGTTCCCCAGTCGGTAATACTTGCGGTACTTTGTTTTAAAGCTCCATGTAGAGACTCGCCAATACCACGGAAATCGAAACTCAATACATCGTGGCCTTGTTGACCTAGCCAAGTTGCAAAAGAATGATAAAAATTTTTAGTAATACCTGTTGCTGGACAAATAAGGACAGGGTATTCAGTTTTCTTTTCTTGAGCAGGATAAAATTGAGCTGCAAGCTGATAACCATCTTTACAGGTTATCCAAAAAGATTCATAAGTCTTATCCATAGATTTAAAGTGAATTGTATAATCATTTACCTTAATGTACATGAGTTCTGAAAAGGTACTTGATTAAAATGTGACTATAAAGTCAAGATTTATGTTATACAGCTCTGCAAATTTTAATAAAACGAATAAAGGAAATGATGGAAATATCGAAAGCTGTACAGTTGGCTATTGTCTTTAGTGGTGTTTTTTTATGGATAGGAATGTTAACAGGAGTATGGAAGTATTGGCAAATTCGCCGTTCTGAATTAAGCCGTGCACATTATTACGTAGACATTGCACATAGAAGCAGTTTGCTTTATGCAGCAGCTACACTCATTTTGGCTGTATTAAGTTATTTTACGGTTTTAAATGAAGATATTGCTTTATGGTGTGTATTGCCAAATATACTATTTTTTAGTTTCTCAATTTTAGTTTATATCATTCACGGGTTTTTGCAGGATACAACCAATCAGTTTAAAAAACCCCATAGGTTAGGGCACTTTAGTTTACCGACATGGTTAATGACTTTCATGATGATCGCTTTAATTGTTACTGAGCTACTAGCAACTGCTATTTTGGTTATGGGAACGATCTTGTTGTTTTTAAGCAAATAAAAAATGGATGATCACTCATCCATTTTTGAATTCTATTATTTCTGTTGACTAAGTCGTCTTTTAGCTAATTTTCGCATTTTGTGGTCGACAAAGGCCCATACACAAAATACGAAAGAAACAACCATGGCATACATAAAGTATTCGGGTTTGAGATTCCCTTTAATCATACCTTGAAACAGTAGAGTCAGCATAAGAGCAAGCGTCGTTACTCCATAAACAACTGAATCTTTACTGTTCAGAGTGTTAATGAAGACTTGTTTGTTGAAATGTAATGATAACATCTCCATCCCTCCTTGTGGTTGCGCTAAAACCGAATGTTTTAGTCAAGAATAAGTTTAATGTTGTACTTGTATTTTTAGCTTAATTCAATAGTCAATTGAAAAAATTTTGAACAGTTTTATGAAAACCTCTATATTTATAAATAGTTAAGGTATAAGAAAGGTAAATATTAAATATTTTTGTATAAAATACTTAATATTTTAGAAAAGAGAAACTTTTAGGTGAAAAGTGTAATAATTTCTCTTTTCTCTCAATTTAATTTAGTTGCTTTGTTTCTTTAAGAAGACATCAATTGCGTGTTGTGCAATTTCAGCATCTTCAAAAGATTGGACACCAGAAACACCAATTGCGCCTAAAATTTGGCCTTCATAAATAATCGCTTTTCCGCCTTCTAGCATACCTTTAGCACTTGGTAGACTTAAGAAACCAAGACGGCCATTTTGAAGAAGTTCTTCGTAAAATTTTGAAGGACGGCCGCTCATTGATGAGCATTTAGCTTTTTCTAGACATATATGTGTACTGAGAGGAGAAGCGCCATCTAGGCGTTTCATAAGTAATAAAGAGCTTGTTTCATCAACAATGGCTATACTGACTTTGAAGTTGTGTTCGATTGCATATTTTTGAGCTTCTTCCATTAAAAACTCTGCATCTGCTAATGTTAGGTAATATTTAGTTTTCATTTATGCTCTTCTTTCCTGAGTAAGCTAAAAATTATTTTAGTGTAATATTACAGTAAAAATTAATTATATCTAGAGTTGAATTGTCATTAAATACTGGTGTTGGAAATAAAATGCCGGTTGGGTAAACGCAGCATTTTATTCGATATATAAAATCATGTTTGGGTAAAACTCGATTTCAAAAAAACACCAGATTAAATGTTTTTATGTTTAACTTTGTCGATAAGGGTGGTCACCGCAAGAACAACTAAAGATGGGATCAACCATGCCAAGTTTTGTTCATTTAATGGTAAATGTTGAAGGAAAGTAGGAAGGTTATCCCCAAAACCAGCAACTTTAAGCCCATCGATAATTCCGAAAATTAAAGCAATACTTGTTACTGAACCAACAATAAACGATGGCTTATGCCAAAATTTCCAGAAGAAACTGAGCATAATAACCACAATAGCAGGTGGGTAAATTGCACTTAAAACCGGTACTGATACAGCAATTAGTTTGGTCAATCCAAGATTAGAAATAATGAAAGAGAAACCAACTAAGATGAAAACTAAAAGCTTATACGGTAACTTAGTGAGTTGGGCAAAATATTCACCACATGCACAAGTTAAACCAATTGCAGTAACCATACAGGCTAAGAAAATGAGGCCAGTTAAGAATAATGAACCCATGTTTCCAAAAGCATGTTGAACATATGCATGTAGGATTACAGCACCATTCGCTGCATTTGGCGCGACTTCATGGCTACCTAAACCTAATTTAAATAAGCTTAAGTAAACTAAAGTAAGACCAACACCTGAGATAAGGCTAGCAATAATTGCATACTTGGTTACTAGTTTTTTATCAGTAACACCACGCGAATAAATTGCTTGAATAATGACGATACCAAATACTAAGGCACCTAAAGTGTCCATAGTGAGATAACCATTTACGAAACCTTCTGAAACAGGAGAGTTAACATAATGATTAATAGGCGCAGGAACATAGCCCGCAGGAATCATAACCGCTGCAATACCTAAAATTGCTAAAGCGATAATTTTTAGAGGTGCTAGAACATGTCCAACTGTATCTAAAAGCTTGTTTGGATATAAAGAAACAATAGTTACAAATGCAAAGTAAATCGCACTGTAAATTAGAAGACTACTGCTTGATGTTCCAAAGTAAGACGAAAAGCCAATTTCATAAGAAACTGTTGCAGTACGTGGCGTAGCAAATAAAGGGCCAACTGATAAATAACAGACCACTGTTAAAATCAGACTTGCGATACGACCTAAAGGTGAACTAATAATTTCAATGGAACCCTGCATACGAGAGAGTGCCATAATCGTAATTACGGGTAAGCCAACGGCAGTAATCAAAAAGCCTATGGCAGCTAGCCATACGTGATCACCGGCTTGTTGTGCCACAATGGGAGGAAAGATAATATTGCCAGCTCCAATAAAGAGAGCAAAGGTCATAAAACCTAAGGCAATAATATCTCCGGTACGAAGTTGTTGCATAAATTAAATTTAACGAAAAAGAAAGAATTTTAGAGCAAAAGAGAGCATGATCAAGCGCTATTTTATGTGAAAAAGCTTTTTTTCAGGACTTAAAAATCATTCAGAGATATGAAAAATATCAACTGGTTAAGTTATCTAATTGAAAAATCATTGAAAGAAGTAAAGAAAACAGTTTTTAAGTCTGACTTTTTAAGGAAATTATGTAAAAATAAAAATATAAAATACGATTATGAATGTTGAATATTTGGGCATTTAAAGCTTTCCGCCTATCCTATATCCATTCTAAAATACTCTAAATTAACTAACATTTTTGTAGGCATGGTAAAAACAGTCCCTACGAGGATAAAATTGAATGAGAGCTTCTACTGTTACAATTAAAACTGAACAAGATCTGGAAAAATTAAGAATTTCTGGGCGTTTGGCTGCACAAGTTTTAGAAATGATAGGGAAGTACGTTAAGCCAGGTGTAACAACTGAATATTTAGATAATATTTGCAATGATTACATCGTAAATACTTTAAAAGTTATTCCTGCCAATGTTGGTTATCATGGGTTTACAAAAACAATTTGTACCTCAGTGAATGAAGTTGTTTGTCATGGTATACCTTCGCCAAATAAAGTTTTAAAAGATGGCGATATTATTAATATTGACGTAGCAATTATCAAAGATGGCTACTTCGGTGATACGAGTCGTATGTATTATGTGGGCAACGTAAATCCACATGCGAAAAAATTAGTTGAAACAACCTATGAGGCGATGGTTGCTGGTATTCACACAGTTAAACCAGGAGCTACTTTAGGTGATATTGGTTATGCCATCCAATCAGTTGCTCATCGCGAAGGATATAGTATTGTCCGTGAATACTGCGGGCATGGCATTGGTAAAGTTTACCATGAGCAGCCTAATATTCTGCATTATGGGCAACGTGGCCAAGGTTTAGTTCTGAAGAAAGGTATGGTCTTTACGATTGAACCTATGGTTAATGCAGGGAAACCTCAAGTTAAAGAATTAAACGATGGTTGGACGGTTATTACTCAAGACCTTTCTTTATCTGCTCAATGGGAACACATGGTTGCTGTTACAGATACAGGTTTTGAATTACTGACACCATGGCCAGAAGGTGTGGGAAGCTATCTGGAAATTTAATAGTTATAAAAAAGTTCGATAATTTATCGAACTTTTTTATGGAGCTTAATTTATTAATGTTCTGAAAGTTGTTCCACAAGATAATCAATAAATACACGCACTGCTGGGAGTAATCCTCTACGAGAAGGATAAACAGCATGGAATATACCGTGAGCTGCTTTCCAATCTGGCAAGATTTGCACAAGTTGCCCCGATTTCACAAAGTCTTCAGCCGCTGTGTCAGGTAACAACGCAATACCACAATTTTGACTCGCAAGTTGGGCGAGCATGTAGATATTTGTTCCCATTACAGTTGGGCTAACTTTCACTTTTTTTAGCTGGTTATCTGGGCCGTGTAATATAAATTGTTGATCTAAATGCTCTTCAGACAAACTTAAAATTCGGTGATCACTTAATTCTTCAGGTGTCTTAATATTACCAAACTCATTTAAATAAGCTTGGCTCGCAAAGAGACTCTGTTCTATCAGTGAAAACTGTCTAAGGACTAGGCTAGGGTCATCATCTAATTTTGATCTGACGCGTAGAGCGACATCAATACCTTCATTAATAACATCAACGCGGCGGTTACTTACAATCAGTTGTAAACGAATCTCAGGGTATTTTTTTAAGAATGCCGGTAAAATTTTAGGTAGCTGGTTTTGTGCAATGTCTACCGGAACACTTACTTTGACTACACCTCTCGGTTGAATACTTAAGTGATCAACTAAATCATGGGCTGCTTGAGCAGCATTCATCATGACTTGCGCGTGTCTATAGATATCCATCCCGATATCGGTAACAGCAAAATGACGAGAACTACGCTGAATTAAGCGAACCCCTAAATTTTCCTCTAAATTATAAACACGACGACTTAATTTTGATTTTGGAATGTCGGTAACACGTTCGGCAGCACTAAATCCACCATGCTCAACAACAAGGGCAAAACAATAAAAATCATCAAGATCTGTGAGCATTAAAATATCCTATTTATGCAACACTAAAGATTTTACATTATTAGTTTTGCAACGATAAAATTTGATTTTAATTTTTTGTAAAAAGCTTATAAATATGACTTAAAAAGGGGGATTTAGATAATTTGAAATTTAAATGTAATTACATTGGAATGTTTTTGTAATTTATTTTTTGTAATTAAAAATCAAATATGGCGTTCATACACTATTTTTCATAAAATGTATTTTTCTCGATTTTTTTTTAAAGTATGTCTTACCAGTTAGTTGAATTACAGAATGCAGAGGCCAATATTCTTTGCCCAATTTGTAAGCTTGCGGTTATTGATTGGACACAAGAACAGTACGTTCAACCTTGTGAACATACATTGTTCATTGCGATGGATTTGGGCTTTGAATTTGTAGCTGACCGTTTTGAAGAATGCATGACTCAAAATGTAGATGAGTTACATGAAGATCCGAACATGAATATTTTTGATGCGATAACGACTACACCATATAAAAATCTAACTATTTTAAAAGCAGATCTTGGTGTAGATGGTTTATTTCGCTATGTAGGGATAAGTGATTGTTAAATTCATGAGTATAAAAAAGCCAATCTTTCGATTGGCTTTTTTATTATTATGCTTCTGGAGCTGCGCTGTATTGTTCGATTAATGGTTTTAATTCGCCATTTTGGAACATTTCGAGCATGATATCACTACCACCAATAAGCTCACCATTTACCCATAATTGTGGGAAAGTAGGCCAGTTTGCAATTTTTGGTAAAGTTGCACGAATATCAGGGTTTTCTAAGATGTTCACATATGCAAATGGACGACCAATTTGACTGAGCGCCTCTACTGCACGTGCAGAGAAACCACATTGTGGAAACTGTGGAGTGCCTTTCATGTAAAGTAAAACGGGATGCTTCGCAATTTGATCGCGAATTAACGCTTCAGTATCACGTGCTTGTTCAGTCATATGTAGATCCTCAACTAATCTTGCAGCATTATAGGGGGTGTTCACATTGCTTTGCAAACCACCTTGTTGCTTAAAGTTGCATAGAATATTCAATATTTTATTGTATAAACCGAAGTGATAGTAAAAAGCAGACGAAATTTTAGATAAATGAGTCATGAGACTTTTCATCAGCGCAAGTTTTTGTTTATATAAACCCTTCTTAAAACCTCATACAGACAGAGTTCGTGATGACTGATATTACCCTAGCTCCAGTACAACCTGATCAACCAACACACTTAATGGCTACTTATGGTCGCCAATCGATCAGTTTTGTCCGAGGCCGAGGGGCATATCTTTATACACAAGATGGTACAGAATATTTAGATGCACTTACTGGTATTGCTGTATGTGGTTTAGGACACGCTCATTCAGCTATTGCAGAGGCAATTGCAGAACAAGCAGCTACACTCGTACATACAAGTAATTTGTTTGAAATTCCTTGGCAAACTGCGGCAGCTCAAAAGCTTGCTGAAGTTTCGGGTATGGAAGAGATTTTCTTTTCAAACAGTGGTGCTGAGTCAAATGAAGGTGCAATTAAAATTGCGCGTAAATTTGGTACTCAACAAGGTATAAGCCTGCCAAAGATTATTGTTGCTGAGCAATCATTTCATGGTCGTACTTTAGCTACGCTTTCTGCAACAGGGAATAAAAAAGTACAAGATGGTTTCGCTCCTTTGGTAGAAGGCTTTATTCGAGTGCCATTTGGTGATATTGAAGCGATTCAAGAAGCGGCCTTACAACATCCAGATATCGTTGCTATTTTGATTGAGCCGATTCAGGGCGAAGGCGGCATTAATACCGCGCCACAAGGGTTTAGCTATTTAGAAGAAGTTCGCCACCTTTGTAATCAGCATAACTGGTTGATGATGCTGGATGAAATCCAAACTGGTAATGGTCGTACAGGTAAGTACTTCGCATATCAACATACAAATATTATTCCAGATGTTTTAACCACTGCAAAAGGTTTAGGTAATGGTTTTCCAGTGGGTGCTGTAATGACTCAAGGTAAAGCTGTAGGTTTGTTAGGACCTGGAAGCCATGGTTCGACTTATGGCGGTACGGTATTGGGTTCTCGTGTGGTTTATACGGTAATTGATACGATTCAGAAGGAAAATGCAGTAGAGAATGCAGCAGTAGTGGGTAACTATATTGTTGACCAATTACGTGCCCAATTGTCTGGTAAGAACGTACAAGTACGTGGTTTTGGTATGATGATTGGTATTCAACTACCTAAAGATTGTGCTGAGCTTGTTGCGATTGCTCGTGATGAATACAAGCTTATTATTAACGTTACCGCAGGTTCTGTGGTTCGTTTATTACCTCCAATTAATATGACACAAGCTCAAGCCGATATTTTGCTAGAGCGTTTAGTCGCTTTAATTACGAATTATCTTTAAGTTTTAAAGACAATAAAAATGGGCGTTAATCGCCCATTTTTATTTTTTATATTTAGCCTGAAATATATTGTTTTAATTGTTCAATCAAAACTTTTTGGTCTTCCATAGCGGCTTTAACTAAGTCACCAATTGAAATAAAACCAACCAATTTTCCATTATCCAATACAGGTAGGTGACGTAAATGACGATCGGTCATGAGCTGTAAACATTCTTCAACTGTATTATTTAAACCTACCGTAATTACTTTTGCCGTCATAATTTCGGCAACGGTAGTGCTATAAGACGAACGCTCCATAAGTGTTACTTTTCGTGTGTAATCACGTTCAGATAATATTCCGACAACTTTTTCACCTTCTGCTACGACTAAAGCACCAATACCTTTTTCAGCCATAATCGTAATTGCTTCGAGGACAGTTGCTTCGGGTGAAATTGTAAAAATCGCTTGTTCAGATTTGTTCTTAATTACTTGTGCAACGATAGTCATTTCTTCTGTCCTGTTGTTTTATCATTTTGATTTAAATTAGCTCGATTTTTAAAAAATGCAAAGACTAACGAGTCATTCAAATATAGATTTAATGCTCAAGCGCTCAAAAAGCACTCTAAATTTGGTAGCTTAAAACTTTAAGCTACCTGCCATTTCGGATGATTAAAAAAGAAATGATGCATTTGTTGAGTAGATAACTTCAACTTACGATGAGATGAGTTAAATAAAGCAGGGGTCACTTTTAACCGTGTTAAAGTAGGTAATAAAGATTCATGGAAGTCTTTTGGGGTAATTTTTCTTGGCTTGTAATTAGGCCAATGAGTTTTGGCATATCGATGTGCTTGAACTCCATTTAACCAAAACGGGAAAATAAAATCTTCCTGATCTGATTTAATAGCCCAGCCTTCATCAAATAGTCCCCAAAGAACCCCACAGTACATCATGGTTCTTAAAATATAAATCTTGATCATCAAGTCTTTAGAAACCGGTTGTAGATTAGTTAAACTGTTCATTTTAAATTTAAAGGTTCTCAACTTGTCTTGCCTATTATAAGAAAACCACATGACATTTCAGTTTAAACAGGTGTCAAATCGTAAACAAATATTGATGGCTCGAAATATCTATATAGATCAATGCCCAAAAAAAGGTAATGCTGGAGCCGAGATTCAAGTGATGAAGTAAGGCTGTAGATAAATAGATAACTTTAGTCTCTTACAGGAGAAAAAACGCCACCTGAGCAAGACAAAGCGATTAAAGCTTTGGCGAAGCGCAAGAAAAATAGCAATTTAGTTTGTCTATATTGAATTTTTATAGGCATAAAAAAACGCCACCTGAGCCATGACTGAAGTGTCGAAGTAAGGTTGTAGATAAATAGATAATTTTGGTTTTGTATCGGTATAAAAAACGCCACCTGAGCGAGACAAAGCGATTAAAGCTTTGGTGAAGCGCAAGAAAAATAACAGAAGAATTGATCTATATCGAGTTTCTTTCAGACATAAAAAAACGCCACCTAGGTGACGTTTATTTATGCTTGCATCGTGGCCAACTTCTGCCAATATTGTGCTTTCATGGAGTCACGTTCTACACGGAAACCTTGATAATATAGTTCTGCTAAGAACAGAGCAGCTTTACCGTGACCAGCACGAGCAACTTCTTCTAACTGTGCAACCGCATCTTGGAAATTCATTTGAGAGTGAATTGTGTTAACCGCAGTTGCGTATACATGTTCTAAATCATGATGAGAGATACGTTGAATCATATAAAACTCCTTATTTTAATTATGATTACTTTTTCTAAAGGCCACTGCCTTTGAACTAATGTAACTTAGAATTGTTAAACTAATATTACAAATTAATGGATTTGTCAACTATTGGTCGGCATCAGTTAGTTCACTATTAGGATACATGATTAAACATTATTCACAAATAATTTTGAGTAAAATCAATATGAGAATAAAAGACAAGGAGAATAACTATGACAAATACTATCGATGGCTTTGTTTTTGATACTCCTCCTAGAGAGGAGCAAATCATAGAGCTTGCCCATTACCATCGTAAATTATTAGATGAAGCAATTTTCCATCAAGAAATACATTTAGGGGATTATTGTCTAGCACAACGTAAACGTGTTTTTGACTATGCTCGTCAATTAGCCCCTGACCAAAAAGCTCGATTCTATAATGTATATGATGGTGAGCTTAGAAAAATTGCAGATGAAGATGAATTGCATCCGGCTGATGCAGAAGAAGGTTTAAGCATTTTTGCTATGTTACTGGTTTTAGTAATTATTGCGGCAATCTTATACTTCTCTGTAATTCGCTCTTTAATAAGCTAAAGTTTGTCATCCAGTAAGGATAAAGAATAGAGCCTTACTGGATTTTGACCTTGTGCTGAAGTGCATTGAACCCTACACTACATAAATTAGAGGTAGGTCATGCTCACATTCAAAAAAAATTTTCTTAAATTAAAGTCTGAGTTCAAGGCAGATCAATGTTTTAATCTGGTTGTGATTATTATCATTGGCTGTATTTTTATGCTGTCTTATTTAGCATTACTTCGTCCTGTCAACTCAGAACAGTATCAACGTATTGTGCAACTTTCACGGCAGGCGACATATCCTAGAACTCAAGATATGGCTGAGTTGATTATGGCTCAATCAAAAATTCATAGAGCAGAGTATTTAAAGTTAATGCATGCTTATCAGTTTGAACATGATCACATCAAGGAATATCCTGCGTTAGCACAAGAAGATACTCAATAAGTACTGTCTTTATTTCAACAAGGTTTTGCTCGCTATTGGAGCAGGCAAAAACTTGAATTTATGCTAAACTTTCTGTTTTTTAACACGCTGCTTTTCAAGGAATCGGCATGCAACAACAATCGAATATGCAAAATAAATTCTTGATAGATGCTGAGATCGGGGATGACGATGTCACATTACCTAATTTACCTGCTATCGATGTTCCTATCGTTGAGTCACCTGTTAAGCAAGAAGTAAAAGCTGAAGAAGTTGTTGAAGCTGCACCTTCAACTGAACCAGAGCAACCAAAGTCTGGCTTTTTTGGCCGAATGAAAGAAGGTTTGACTAAAACTCGTCGTAATTTCACCGATGGTATGGTCAATATCTTAATTGGTGGTAAAGAAATTGATGATGAGTTGCTTGAAGAAGTCGAAGAGCAATTATTAGTTGCAGATATTGGTGTTGATGCAACAAAAACGATTATTACCAACTTAACTGAACGTACTGCACGTGGTGATTTGATTTACTCACATTCGCTTTATAAAGCTTTACAAGAAGAGTTGGTCGCTTTACTTGCTCCACGTGTGAAGCCTTTACATATTGACCCAAATAAATCGCCTTATGTGATTTTAATGGTGGGTGTGAATGGCGTTGGAAAAACAACGACTATTGGTAAATTGGCTAAGCGTTTGCAAGGCGAAGGCAAGAAAGTAATGCTAGCAGCGGGTGATACATTCCGTGCAGCTGCTACTGAGCAATTACAAATTTGGGGTGAGCGTAACGATATTTCCGTTGTTGCTCAAGGCCATGGTGCAGACAGTGCTTCGGTTATTTTTGATGCTTTTGAAAGTGCGCGAGCTAAAGGTATTGATGTATTGATTGCAGACACCGCAGGCCGCTTACATAACAAAAGTAACTTGATGGAAGAGCTTAAGAAAGTTAAGCGTGTTATGCAAAAAATTGATGCAACGGCACCGCATGAAATTATGTTAGTAGTAGATGCTGGTACAGGGCAAAATGCAATTAACCAAGTACAAGAATTTGACCAGGCAGTTGGTTTAACTGGTATTACTATTACTAAGTTGGACGGCACTGCAAAAGGTGGTGTGCTGTTTAATATTGCTAGCCGTACTCATGTACCAATTCGTTTTATTGGCGTGGGTGAAAAAATTGATGATTTAAGACCGTTCTCGGCGAAATCATTTGTAGCAGCATTATTTGAAACAGAAAAATAATTTGCAGCTTATCTATAAAAAACCTCACAAAATAGTGAGGTTTTTTTATATTTATATCTTTTTTTATTGTTGCGAAAATAAAACGAACTGTCATATTTTTAATGCTGATTATAAGAAATGAGTTTCATAGACTATATTCATTCCCAAACAACGGCCAATGGTCAATCAAATAGGTAGGAAATAACAAAATGTCTACTTTCTTAGATAAAATTAAAAACCGTCGTACTATTTATGCAATTGGTAAAAATGTTGCATTAGATCGCACAAAAATCGAAGAAACAATTCGTGAAGCGGTTAAACATAGTCCATCAGCATTCAACTCTCAATCTTCACGTGTAGTAACCCTTTATGGTGAATCACATGCTAAATTTTGGAATTTAGTTCGTGAAGCGCTACGTAAAATTGTTCCTGCAGATGCGTTCACTGGTACAAATGCAAAGATTGATAGCTTTGTTGCAGGTGTCGGTACAGTACTATTTTATGAAGATCAAGCTGTTGTTAAAAGCTTGCAAGAGCAATTTGAATTATATGCAGACAACTTCCCAGTTTGGTCTGAACATTCAAGTGCAATTGCTCAGTTTGCGACTTGGACAGCACTTTCAGAACTTGGTTTAGGTGCGTCTTTACAACACTATAACCCAGTTGTTGATGCCGATGCTGCTGAAGCATTTGATGTACCTGCAACTTGGAAATTACGTGCTCAGTTAGTATTTGGTTCTGTTGAAGCACCAGCTGGTGAAAAAGCATTCATTAGCGATGAAGACCGTTTCAAAACATTTAACTAATTTTAGTTAATGAAAAGGGTACCGCTTAGGTACTCTTTTTTTATGTGTTTAAAATTAATGATCAAAATAGATATTTATTATAATTCAACAATATATTTTAAAATTTTTAAGTGTAGATTCGCCAAAAGAACAAGTGTCATAAAATCGTCATAATCATATTGCATATTGCTCATGTTTTTAGAAACTATTAAATATTATAGAGACGTGAACAGATGACTTTAAGATTAAGTGTTGCTGCGATTGGTTTATTACTCAGCGGTTCAGTATTTTCAGCAGTTACAATTACAGCACCAGAGGAAATTGTAATCCTTGCGGTGAATGGTCAAGAAGTCAATTCAGGATTATTTCGTTCTTCTAAGAATAACTACAAAGTTGATGCCGGTACAACGAACCTAAGTGTGCGTTATCAAGAATACTTTGAACATCTAAATGGTGAACACGATATTGTTAAGTCTGGAGTTGTTACAATTCAAACACCAACATTAAAAGATGGTCAAACTTATAAGCTTGCAATGGTAGGCGCTCCAAAAGAATTTGAACAAGCCAAAAAATATGCTGAGCAACCAACAGTCGCTGTATATAATTCAAATAATGAACTAGTTGTTCAACAAACTGGTGCAAATAATGAAGCAAAACCTTGGTTTGCAACAGGCTTGTTAGGTAAGGTTACTGACTTCACGACTAAATCATCTAAGCAACAACCTGACGCTGTGTATGCTGCTGCAAAACCGACTACAGCTCAAGTTGCTGCACCTATTGCGGTAACAGTACCTTCGGCAGGTGTGACACAAACGAATGATCAGCGTTTGGTCGAAATTTGGCAAAAATCTTCTAAAGCTGAGCGTCAAAAATTTATGGCTTGGTTAGCTGAGCAGTCGAATTAATTATTATCTATTAAACTAATTGAAATGAAAAAGGACCTCAAATGAGGTCCTTTTTGTTTAGGTTAGAAACCAGATGTAATAGCCTAAAAGCATGAGAGGCCAAGCTACCCATGGACTAAATAACCATTTCCATAACCAGAAGTGGGGTACAAAACCAACACCATAAATGAAGCCTCCGGAAATCCCCACCATGACCAGCATAAGCTGGCTATGATTGTAGTGTCCGTTTGCATCTAACATCAGTGAAGGATGAACCAGTAAAATTGCAGCAAGCGGCAATGCCAACAGAAATGAAATGGCCATTGCAAATGCTTGAGCTTTTCTTTGATTTGATGCTGTCATTGCGTTTGCCATGCTTTATTCCTCATCCAAATTTTGATGGTGTTCGATATAAAGAGCGCTCAATACACCTGCAAAACATGCCATCAAAATCCCAAGAATCCATGCGAAATACCACATTTGCTTCTCCTTATTAGTACAAGCTGTGCGAGTTTGACTCGATATGTTTGTTGGTAATCACGCCCCACATTTTGTAATACGACCAAGTTGTATAGAGCAAAATGATTGGAACAAAAATACATGCAGCAACTGTCATCACGCCTAAAGTACGATGACTTGATACAGCATCCCACATTGTTAAGCTCGAGTTTGGGCTAATACTCGATGGCAATAAAAATGGGAAGAGAGCAAACCCAGCAGTTAAGATTGCACCTACAATCATTAAGCTTGTACCGGCAAAGCTTAAACTTGCTTTTGCTTTTGATGCTGTAAAGAAGGCAAGAATTGCCCCTAAAATTGCGACAACTGGAGCAACCTTCGTGATTGGATAGCTGGTGTAGTTGTTCATCCAACCTGGGTTGTTATTTGTGACGACTTGTTTAGCTAAAGGATTGAGAGCAGCATTTAGATCAATTGCAGCAGCATAGCTATAACCAGGAACTTGACCGAAGTATAACCATGCCCCAATTACAAGGAAGCAAACCAAGAATACTGTTGCCATAATTTGGGTGGCTTTGGCAGAACGCTGTTTCAAAGCGCCGTCCGTGCGAAGCATAAGCCAAGCACCGCCGTGCGCACACAGCATAGATAAACTGACGATACCGCAAACTAAGGCAAACGGGTTAAGAAGAGCAAAAAAGCTACCTGAATATTCAGAGCGTAATGTGCTATCTAAACTAAAAGGAATACCTAAAAATAAATTACCGAATGCGACACCAAACACAAGCGCTGGGACAGCACCACCAATACAAAGGCCCCAGTCCCAAGAATTACGCCATTGTGTATTTTCAAGTTTAGAACGATAGTCAAAACCTACAGGGCGTAAGAATAGGGCAAATAGCACAAGTAATAAGGCCCAGTACATTCCTGAGAATGCAACTGCGTAAACCATTGGCCATGCTGCAAATAATGCGCCACCTGCGGTAATAAACCAGACCTGATTACCATCCCAATGAGGCGCAATAGTATTGATAGCAGCGCGACGTTCGTTATCAGTTTTACCAACAAAAGGCATAAGTGCCATTGAGCCCATATCGAAGCCATCGGTTAAAGCAAACCCGATGAGCAAGACTCCAACTAACACCCACCATATGATTTTTAGGAGTTCGTATTCAATCATGATAAAACCTCCCCATTAACAGATGCTTTCGGCTCTTGTTTTTCAAAATGATATTTACCAGTGTGAAGAGAACTTGGTCCTAAGCGAGCAAATTTAATCATTAAGTACATTTCAATAATTAAAAGGACTGTATAGAACGCTGCTAACGCGAGGATTGAGCCCCATACATCACCTGTACTTAAACTCGAAGTTGATAAGTGTGTCGGTAAAATCTCACCGATAGACCAAGGTTGACGACCTCCTTCAGCGACATACCAGCCTGTTTGAGCCGCAATCCACGGAAGAGGTAATGCAAACAATGCGTATTTGAGTAACCAAGGTTTATTTTCAGCATTTCTTTTTGCAACAGCCCAAGTCGCTAAAATGAAAAGAAGCAACATTAAGAAACCAGATGCAACCATTGCACGGAAAGAGAAGAACAATGCAGTCACATTTGGAACAGTGTCTTTGACAGCGGCTTGAATATTTTGTTCGCTTGCATCTACGACATTTGGTGCATATTTTTTAAGAAGTAGGCCATAACCTAAATCTTTTTGGTTTTTCTCAAATGAAGCTAATAACTCTGGTGAGCGATCACCAGCACGTAGTTTTTCAAGTTCAGCATAAGCAAGCATACCGTTACGGATACGGACTTCATGCTGTTGCATTAGATCTTTTAAACCAGTGACTTCTTTAGTTGTTGAGCGAGTTGCAATTAAACCTAATGCATAAGGAATTTTAACTGCATAGTCTGTTCGCATTTCTTCATGATTTGGTACACCAAATAAAGTAAATGGCGCAGGTGCAGGGTGAGTATCCCACTCGGCTTCAATTGCAGCGAGTTTAGTTTTTTGCACATCACCTAGCTCATAACCAGATTCATCACCGAGCAAAATCACTGAAAGTGTAGAAGCAAGTCCGAAAATCGCGGCAATTGCAAATGAACGGCGAGCAAAAGGAAGATCACGTTTTTTAAGCAAGTAATAGCTTGAAATCGCGAGTACGAAAATCGCACCTGTTACATATCCAGCAGAAACAGTATGTACAAATTTTACTTGTGCAACAGGGTTGAAAATAAGAGCGCCGAAATCAACAAGCTCCATACGCATGGTTTCAAAGTTAAATGCTGCGCCGACAGGGTTTTGCATCCAACCATTCGCAACCAAAATCCAGAGAGCTGACATATTAGAGCCAAGAGCAACTAACCAAGTGACACCTAAATGTTGTACTTTGCTCAGACGGTCCCATCCAAAAAAGAATAAACCGATAAATGTAGACTCAAGGAAGAATGCCATTAAGCCTTCAATTGCCAGTGGTGCACCGAAAATATCACCTACATAGTGTGAGTAATATGCCCAGTTTGTCCCGAATTGGAACTCCATGGTTAAGCCTGTAGTTACACCTAAGGCAAAGTTAATACCAAATAATTTTCCCCAAAACTTAGTCATATCTTTGTAAATTTCTTTACCAGATACCACATAAGTTGTTTCCATAATGGCCAGAATAAACGCAAGGCCTAGGGTCAAAGGTACGAAAAGAAAGTGATACATTGCGGTCATCGCAAATTGGAACCGCGAAAGATCAACCACGCTTTCAGAAATCATCAACGTGTCTCCTTAATGTGGGAAGTGTTATCGCCTGCAATATGCTCAGCGACTTGATTGTCGAAATTTTTGGGGATAGTGGGAGCATCAAACCAAATATGTTTGATTGTTAAGAGAAGCACGACTTTAATTATTAGAATAATCGTAATTTCTCTAACTAATTTGGCATTAATATCTAGATTTTTAAGGCTCATAAAATAAACCTCGATACATATTAATTTCATTATTAATCAAAATATATTAAAAATAAACAATAAATATATTTTAAATAAAAACTTAATAGTTTTATTTATAAAAAACAACATCTTATATTTTTAAATAATTCTAAATAAAATATCTTACTAAAATGGTTTGAATTAATTATTAAATCCAACTAAAACACTTGTAAATAAATATATTAAGTTGATTAAAATAGTATGGTTAAATTTAATTCTGATTAAAATGGTTGGATATAATAAAGGTGATTTTATTTCAAACTAAAATAGTTGGATTAATTTTAATTAAAGAAAATAATAGGATAGAGAGAAGTAATAAAGCCTGTAAAAAGCGATGAAAGGCTACAGAAATTAAAAATAATTAATCAGGAGCGAAAAGATCGTTTGAGAGAGAAATTTTCTTGGCAACGTAATGGCTTTTATGAACTTTAATAAGAATCACTTGAGAATATAGTTCTAACTCACCAAATTCTGGTTCAACTTGTACATAGTGTAGTTGGCCGAACTCATCACGGACACGCGCTTGAGCTGAAAAACCGGGTCTAGCACTGCCACTGGAAATCGTCGCTAGTCGTCCTAACAGATTGTAATTGGTATGGGTAAGCTTTGGTTTAATCACTTGGTCAAGACAGTGGATCATAAATACTGTAAAAAAGATTGCGATGACCAGCGCAGGAATAATTAAATAAAAAGGAGTAATAAAGTAATGCTGTATTGCAAAGAAAGAGAGTTGTAAGAAATAACCTGCAAAGCTGAAATTAATAAGTAAAAAAACGAAAATTAGAGCTTTAGAAAACTTAACATTCAGTAATGGCGAGTTAGTAAGCCAATCTGGTGCAATTTTTTTTAGTAGTTGGCTTGGGCGTAACCCAATATACATACCAATGGTTTCTACCACGCTGAGCAATATCAAAGCCACAACACTTAAATGAAATGGCATAAGATAATAATTAAAAAAGAAATCAGCCATGGTAGAAACTCTAATGTTGATGATCTCAGTCTACGATATAAATACCGCCATCTGAATGTACTTTAATCTCAACTTTATTTAAAAAATCACCTAAACAAGGACCTGAAATACATTGGCCTGTTTCCACGTTGAATAAAGCACCGTGAGTAGAGCATTGAATATATTCTTTGTCTTGGTCTAGAAATTGATTTTCTAAATATTCAAGTTCGGTTTGTAAATGTGGGCATAAATTCTGATAGGCATAGAATGAGCCATCACGCTGTGTAATGAAAATAGTAGTTCCTTGTAAAGTGTCAAAAGCTCTAGCTTCACGCTCAGGAACTTCTTCCGTCATACAGATCCTTTCCATTTCAAGCACATTCCTTCTGAAAATTTTCGAGAAGTTTAGCATAGTCATTAATGGCTAAACGAGGACCAAATTGAGACACAACTTCACTCGAAATTAAGATGGCTAACTGTGCAGCAGCAGTCAAGTCTTCATGATGGTTTAATGCATAAAGGAATGCACCCGCAAAAGCATCACCAGCACCATTTGTATCTACAGCTTCGACATGACGGCCTGGTACATGGAAATGTTGGGTTGGATTTGCAACTAGAGCACCTTTTGCACTTTGCGTAATCACAACAGTATGGTTTTTAAAACGCAATTGAGTGAGAGCATCTTCAACTGTAGCGGTATTGGTATACATTAAAGCTTCTTGTTCATTACAGAACAATAAATCTACACCATCATCCATAAGTTCTTCTAAGCCTTCACGGGCATATTGAACCATTGCTGGATCTGATAAAGATAAGGCGATTTTAACACCGTTAGCTTTTGCAATTTCTCGTGCTTGTTTTACTGCTTTACGAGCTGTTTCACTTGTAGAAAGGTAACCTTCGATATAAAGCCATTTTGCTGTTTTAAGTGGCTCAAAATCGATTTGATCTTGAGAGAGTTCAGCCGTAATACCTAAATAGGTATGCATGGTACGCTCAGAGTCTGGGCTAATAAGTACCATACAGGTACCTGTTACACCTTCACTGATTGACTTTGGCGTGGTTTGGATGCCTGCATCATTTAGACCTTGTAGGTAAATTTTACCTAATTGATCATGACCAACACGACAGCCATAAAAAGCGCTACCACCTAATGCACTAAAGGCTACAGTTGTGTTTGCAGCAGAGCCGCCACTTGCTTGGCCTTTATAATCTTGAGTTTGCTTTAAATTTTCATATAAAGCAGATTGTGTTTCACCGTCAGACAACTGCATTGTGCCTTTTTGTAAGCCTTGCTGACTAAGAAAATCATCAGACACTTTAAATTCTTGGTCGATTAATGCATTACCAATTGCAAAAAGATCTACAGTTGCCATATGTGTTGTCACAGAATAAAAAATCAGATCGATAAGTTTACACCATTGCTCACATTTGCTGTAGTTTGTTGAATAAAATTCAGGTAATTCAGCGGCTAGCAGAGTTTTATTGTTTGCCTAAGCAATTGAAATATTCTTTTTAATAAGTATTATCAATTAATAATGATTCTTGATAATATTTACAAACGTATAGTATTTCATTGAAACTTCGCCTGAAATTATTCATAGCGAACTTACATGAAACGTTCTATTTTATTTATTTCGTCAGTTGGGGTTATAACAGGCCAAGTATATGCTGCAGAGACAGACTCTCAGGCGGTAACCAACCTTCCAACAATTTCAGTCAAAGCTGAGAAGGAAATCAGTTTAAAACAAGAAGTGGGACAAGCATCAAGTGCAACTAAAGGACTTATGCAATTAAAAGATGTTCCTCAAATTGTAAATGTCGTACCTAAACAAATTCTAAGAGAGCAGACTGTGACTTCTATGCAAGGTGCCTTGCAAAACGTTGCTGGTTTGAGCTTTAGTGTTGGTGATGGACAGCGTGATCAAGTCATGATCCGCGGTTTCTCAGCAATCACAGATAACTATGTAGATGGTATTCGCGATGATGCATTGTATTTTCGTGATATGTCGAATGTTGAACGAGTTGAGGTACTAAAAGGACCTGCTTCTGTATTATATGGACGTGGTTCAGCGGGTGGTTTGGTCAATAAAATTAATAAAAAACCAATGGATCAATCTTTGCGTGAAGTGAGCCTGATTGGTAGTACTACAGGTCAACGCCGTGCAGAAGTCGATGTGAATGAAAAAGTAGCAGAGAATGTTAAGGTTCGTTTAACTGGTGCAGTTGAAGACTCAGATGGTTATCGTGATCAGGCCTTTTTAAAACGTC
Organism: Acinetobacter sp. ABJ_C1_1; assembly: GCF_044684115.1. Classification (NCBI taxonomy): domain Bacteria; kingdom Pseudomonadati; phylum Pseudomonadota; class Gammaproteobacteria; order Moraxellales; family Moraxellaceae; genus Acinetobacter; species Acinetobacter sp. ABJ_C1_1. Next base: position 28,160 of record NZ_JBITPU010000008.1, read on the forward strand.
AGGCGGTGGCTCCATCAGTACAGTGGGATATTAGCGATAAAACTAAACTTTTACTTCAGGCTGACTATTTGCATGATGATCGTTTAGCTGATCAAGGCTTCCCGACAGATCCAATTACAGGTAAACCTGTTAAGACAAATCCTAAAACTTTTTATGGTGCATTAAACGGTAAAGAAGTCGGGGATGTTGACACTGAAATCTCAAGTCAAACTATAAGTTTGGATCATGAGTTTAATGATCAACTCAAATATCATGGTGCAGTTCGCCACTATAACTACTCATTAGACCGTCAATATAGTGTTGATACGCATCCTGCTGATAAATCAAAAATTACTTTGACTCAAAATAAGCGCTTGCGTAATGAAGATGGTGTGTATGTTCAACAAGAGTTGAGCGCTTTATTTAATACAGGTTTCTTAAAGCACAATACCTTAATTGGTGCCGAATATAGCAAGCAACATAAAGACGAACTGGTGTGGAGTAAAGCTCGTCAAATTACGAACATATTTAATCCACAGCTCGAAAATTGGGCTCCATTAGATACAAGTGTAGCTGCGGGAACTAATAATAGTAATACTTTTGAAAACTACGGCATCTATTTACAAGATTTAATGACAGTGACAGATCAGCTTAAAGTTTTAGTTGGTTTACGTTATGACAATCTATCACAAGATCGTAATAATAAAGTAAAGCCTCAAATATTAAATAGAACTGATAACACTTACTCTCCACGAATCGGATTGGTTTATCAGCCAGTAAACAATCTTTCACTTTATACTTCTTACAACCGTTCTTTCCAGCCTTTAGCTGATTCATTTGTTTTATATACAAATAGTGCTGATTTAAGTCCCACAAAAACTGAAAATTATGAGGTGGGTGCGAAGTGGGATGTAAATGATCAATTGAATGTGACATTGGCTTTGTTTGAAATGAGCCAAACTAATATTCAAAACCAAGATCCGGCTAATCCAAATCAAGCACTGTTAGCGGGTGAGCAAAAAACTAAAGGTGTTGAACTCTCGTTAACAGGTCAGTTGACTGATCAGTTGTCAGTGCTAGCTGGCTATTCTTATATGGATGGTAAGATTGAAAAGTCGACTATTGGATTTACGGGGAATCACTCAGCGCTTACACCAAACAACACTGCTAACCTGTGGTTAAAATATCAAATTAATGATCATTGGTATGCGGCTGTAGGTGGTCGTGGTGAATCATCGCGCTTTAGTGCACCAGATAACAAAAACGTTTTACCAGGTTATGCAGTTGTGAATGCGGCCTTAGGTTATCAAAGTGAACGTTATGATGTGAACTTGAACTTAAATAACTTGTTTGATCGCGATTATTTTGTTTCAGGTCATAGTGGAGCAAATGATTCAAACATGATGGGTGACCCATTAAATGCACAAGTTGCTCTTCGCTATCGTTTTTAATTAAAAAAATATCAAAAAAGCTCATCGAAATGATGAGCTTTTTTATTTGTTGTATAGGATATAGATAGTATTAAAAGGTTTTGTTCTGCTAGGATACAATGATGCGGGCTATGTGCTTGATATCAAAGCTATGCCCATGAAAACTAATACTCAACAAAAACATAGTATTTTACTGGGCTTTTGTTCGCCAATCTCAAGCCGACTCAGGCTATAATGAGACTTATTCACTTATCCGATATGTTAGGAGATCACATGACTGTAGATGTCACTGAAACCATTTCTCAAACTGTTCACCCTGCGTTTCAGTTGCTACGTCAGCACCATGTTGAAGCATTAGATATTTTAGTGTCTGAATATAAGCATAAAGTCACAGGTGCGGTGCATTATCACTTGGCAACTGATTATGATGAAAATGTATTCCTTGTTGCGTTCAGAACACAACCGATGGATTCTAAAGGAACAGCACATATTTTAGAGCATACCGCTTTATGTGGATCTGAAAAATTTCCTGTTCGTGACCCATTCTTTTTAATGATTCGCCGTTCATTAAATACATTTATGAACGCGTTTACAGCAGCAGATTGGACAGCATATCCATTTGCAACGCAAAATAAGAAAGATTTCCAAAACTTACTCTCTGTTTATCTTGATGCTGCTTTTTCAGCAAATTTAAATCCTCTTGATTTTGCTCAAGAAGGTATTCGCATTGAACTTGAAAATGATCAGCCCGTATATAAAGGCGTAGTTTTCAATGAAATGAAAGGTGCGATGAGTGCACCGTCTGACCAGCTTTATCATCAGTTGGCTCATCATTTATTCCCTGAAACTACATATCACTACAACTCAGGCGGTGATCCAAAAGATATTCCTGACTTAACGTATGAACAGTTAGTCGAATTTTATAAAACTCATTATCATCCAAGTAATGCGGTATTTATGACCTTCGGTAACCAAACGGCGTATGAGTTACAAGAGCAATTTGAAAAACTAGCTCTACATAAGTTTGCTGCGGGTACAACTTTATATTCAAAACCAGAAAAACGCTTAACGGCACCTGTTGAAGTCACTGAAACTTATGCTGTTGATGGTGAAGATTTGAAAGACAAAACCTACCATGTATTGTCTTGGTTATTACCACAAGCGAGTGATATCAAACTACGTCTAGGTATGCGTTTGGTCGAAGGTGTTTTACTTGAAAACTCTGCTTCGCCACTACGTCATTATTTAGAAACTTGTGGTTATGCTCAGTCGACTGGTCCATTAATGGGCGTAGATGACAGTAATTTTGAAATGACATTCTACTGTGGTGTTCAAGGTTCAAACCCAGAGTATGCAGAAAGCTTTAAAGATGGTGTTTTAAACATTTTACGTGAAGTGGCTGCAAAACCAATTGATTCGGCTTTAGTTGATGCGATTTTGCATCAAATTGAGTTACATCAACGTGAAATTAATGGTGACGGCACACCATATGGCTTAAGCCTGATCTTAAATGGTTTAAGTGGGGCTATTCACCATAACGACCCAATTCAGATTTGGGATGTTGACAGTGCGATTGCTCAGGTCAAAGAAGAACTTCAAGACCCAATGTGGTTATCTAATCTGATTCAAACACATTTGTTAGATAACCCGCACCGTGTACAAATGACTTTAGTACCTGATGCAACTAAGTCAGTAAAAGAGCAAGAAGCTGAAAAAGCACGTTTAGCTGCGATTGGTGAAAAGCTTACTGAAGAAGACAAAGCAGAGATCATTGCTAAAACCAAGGCATTACAAGAACGTCAAGATACACCAGACAATCTTGAGCTGTTACCAAAAGTAGGTCTAGAAGACGTTCCAGCTGACTTGCATATTGTACAAGGTCAATTGCGTGAAATTATCTGTAATCGAATGGATACGCCGTTGAATTTGTATCATGCCGGAACGAATGGTATTTACTATCAACAAGTCCTCATTCAGATTCCTGATGATGTGGTTAAATCGCCATACTTCAATTTGCTCTCTATTTTAATGGGTGAGGTTGGTGCAGGTGAGTACGATTATCTTGAACTCCAAAACTTACAAACAGCTGTAAGTGGTGGTTTAGGAATGGGTGCTTCGCTACGTAGTAAGGTTGATGATAAAGACAAAATTAGTGCTTGGTTAACTTTAACGACTAAATCTTTAACTCAGAAGTTCGATGCGATTCATTTATTAAAATTAGCATTTGAACAACTTCGTTTTGATGAAAAAGAGCGAATTATTGAGTTGTTACAGCAACGTAAAACACGTTGGCAATCTCGCTTATCTGGAGCGGGCCATAGCTACGCAATGCAAATCGCCTCACGTAATATGAGTGCATTGGCTCAACGCGACTATCAAAACACTGGTTTAGGTGCATTAAACTGGTTAGGCGAGCTTGTTACTAAGATTACTCAAGACGATGCCGCTTATGATGCACTTATTGCTGAATTGAAGCATATCCATACCAAATTATTGCAAGCACCTAAACAGTTCTTGTTGGTATGTGAAGAGCACCAGTCAGAGCGTTTAGTTGAAGAAATTCAAAATGTTTGGGATAAGCTAAACGTTGATACAGCAGCGACTGAGTTAACTCAAGTTGAGCAAGAAAACGATAATGAACATGAAGCATGGTTAATTCAAACCAATGTTCAGTTCTGTGCTTCTGCATATCAAGCTGTGGACGTATCTCATCCAGATGCAGCACCTTTAATGGTATTAGCAGCCTACTTGCGTAATGGTTTCTTGCACAGTGCTATTCGTGAAAAAGGTGGTGCTTATGGTGGTGGTGCTAGTTATGATGGAAATGCATGTTCATTCCGTTTCTTTAGTTACCGTGACCCACGTTTAGCTGAGACGTTTAAAGACTTTGAAGCGAGCGTGCAATGGTTGTTAAATACAGAGCAACAACCTCATCAGCTTGAAGAAGCAATTCTTGGTTTGGTGGCGAGTATGGACAAACCTGGTTCACCAGCTGGTGAAGCAATTACAGCATGTTATGCATTGTTACATGCAAGAACTCCAACTTTCCGTCGTACATTACGTGAAAGATTATTGCATGTGACTTTAGAAGACTTACAACGTGTTGCGCGTCAATATTTAATTGAACAAACACCTGTAAAAGCTGTGGTTGCACCTTTTGCAAAACGTGATGAATTGCAACAACTGGGCTTTACGATTAAACAAGTTAATTAAAATAAAAATTGGAGATGAACATGGCGTTCAGACAATTTGAACGCACATCTTTACAGCTAAGTATGGGAACCCTGCTTAGCTGTTTATGTGCGTCGGTGGCATATGCTGACACCTTAGCCCCTGTAAAACCTGCGACCGTAGATGCATGTGTTGCCCTTGCTTCAAATGCTGATCGCTTAGCTTGTTATGACTCTGTATTTAAGCCATCAGCTTTACCCGCTGTTCAAGCTGCAGCAGTACCAGAGCCTGTTAAGAAAATTGATAAACCTGCTGTTCAGCCTGAAACATTTAAAGAGAAGGTTGTAGATACGGTTAGTAATATTAAAGTAATAGGGAAGGCTCCAAAAATTGAACCTACTACTTCTTTATTAGACCAACGTTGGGAGTTATCTGAAAAAAGTAAACTTGGTGTTTGGAACATTCGAGCTTATCAGCCTGTCTATTTGCTGCCTGTATTTTGGACCAGCGATAAAAATGAATTTCCAAGTAGCCCAAATCCCAATAACACCGTTAAAGAAGCTCAAGATTTGAAATCTACGGAAACTAAATTTCAAATTTCTTTAAAAACGAAAGCTTGGGAAAATATTTTCGGTAACAATGGTGATTTATGGGTAGGTTATACTCAATCATCACGTTGGCAGACATTTAACTCTGAAGAATCTCGTCCTTTCCGTGAAACGAATTATGAGCCTGAAGCAAGCTTAATGTTTAGAACAAACTATGAGTTGCTTGGTTTAGATGGTCGTTTATTGGGTGTAACTTTAAATCACCAGTCAAATGGTCGTTCAGATCCGTTATCTCGTAGCTGGAACCGTGTCATCTTTAATGTGGGCTTAGAGCGCGGTAATTTTGCCGTAATGCTTCGTCCTTGGGTACGTATTAACGAAGCAAGTAAAGATGATAACAACCCTGATATTGAAGATTATATTGGTCGAGGTGATTTAACCGCTTTTTATAAGTGGAAAGACAATGACTTCTCGCTAATGCTACGTCACTCTTTAAAAGGTGGTGATGACTCTCATGGTGCGGTTCAGTTTGACTGGGCATTTCCAATCAGTGGTAAGTTGCGTGGTCACTTCCAGCTATTTAATGGATATGGTGAAAGCTTAATTGACTATAACCACCGTGCAACTTATGCAGGTTTGGGTGTTTCACTCATGAACTGGTACTAAGTTAAAACCTATAAAAAGCCGCTTTTTACAGCGGCTTTTTTATTAACCAATTTGAATATTGGCCTGAGGATGTTTGAGACGGCTCTTTTTAGGAGTAGCAATTAAATATGCCAGCGTTAACGGTCCAAGTCTTCCTGCAAACATAAGTAGACTTAAGATAAACAAGCTACCATTATGTAAGTCTGGTGTAATCCCTCGAGATAGCCCAACTGTGCATGCTGCAGATACCACTTCAAATAATAAGTTCATAAAGTCGGCTTTCGGTTCTAACAGCAAAAGTATAAAGAACCCAATAAATATGAGGATGCTGGTAATCGCGGTAACTGCTAAGGCTTTGTAAGTGGTTTCGTGGGAAACAGAATGATTGAAAACCCTGATTTCATCGGTACGTCTTAAAAAAGACAGTACACTTAAAACCAATATAACAAAGGTACCCACTTTTATACCGCCAGCAGTACTTAATGAACCACCACCAATGAACATCAGTAGCATCATAAGCAAAGAACTACTATTAGTCATTGCACCTGTATCAATGGTGTTAAACCCTGAAGATCGCGGAACAGTCGCTTGAAACCAAGCATGTAAAGCCTGATCACCTACGCTTAGCATTCCTAGGGTATGAGGGTTTTGTGCTTCCATAGCCCAAATTAAAATAAAGGCGACTAAATTAATAATGGCAATAGTCGTTAAAATCAGTTTGCTGTTTGGGCTAAGTTTTTTCCATTTTTTATTTTGTTTAATGTCCATGAGAACTAAAAAACCAAGTCCACCTATTGTGTAAAGCAAACTCACCGTAAGACAGATTACGTAGTTGTTTTGAAAACCCATTAAACTGTTATTAAATAAAGAAAAACCGGCATTATTAAACGAAGAGATACTATAAAACATTGCATAATACAAACCTCGAGCGAAGCCAAAAGCAGGCGTAAATGCGCACGTGAGAATGACTATTCCAATCAGTTCAAATAGAAGAGTGTAGGTTACAACCCCCTTAGCCACAAAAGTCACTTTTGATAAACTGGTTTGGCCAAGGCTGTCTTGGGCCATCATTTGCTGCTTAAGACCAATTTTAGGCGAAAGGCTTAGTGCGGCCAAAATGGCAAAAGTCATGAAGCCTAAACCACCGGACTGAATTAGTAATAAAATAATGACTTGCCCAAAAAGCGTAAAAGATTCATGAATATTTAAAACAGATAATCCTGTAATGGTGACTGCTGAGGTTGCCGTAAACAGTGCATCCATCCAGCTCACATGACCGTTATTGGCAATTGGAAGTTTAAGCAATAATGTGCCAAAGACAATAAAGCCTAGAAAGCCCAGCGCTAAAAGAGAAGGTGGACTTAGATTTAATGTTTTATGTGGTTTAGGCTTAAGAGACATATTTTTTGATTCGTTTTTATAGGAAACAATTAGAGAGTTTTTTAAGTTGCTGTAAATGACCTTCTAAAATAAGAATATCATGCGTTTGTAAGGTAAAAGTCTCTTCAGTTTCAAATAAAATCTGCTGCTTTCGTTTTACAAGTAATGTTTTAACTTGTGGTGCTTGCTGCATAATCCCATACAAGTTAATGCCATTTAATTTCTCTGGAATGTCAATTTTCACAATATAGTGATCATCATCTAAAGACATGTACCGACTTACCATTGGGTAATTGAGTGCTTGAGCAACACGTACGCCCATATCTTCTTCAGGATGAATGATTTTGTTGATATTAAGGTGAGATAAAATGGTGTGGTGGGCTTTGGTTTTTGCTTTTACCCAAATTTTATCAATACCGAGATTTTTTAAATTCAGCACACATAAAATACTGGCTTCAATATCTTCACCAATTGCAACAACAACCGCATCACAATTTTGAATGTTTAATTCATCTAGTACATGTTCATCTGTAGCATCAGCAATGACAGCATGAGTTAAAACATCGGCAAGATTCTCAACATTCTTTTTGACTGTATCAATGCCAATAACATCATGATTTAATTTTGTGAGTTCTTGAGCAACTGTTGCTCCAAAACTTCCCAAGCCGATGACCGCGAACTGTGCCATAAATAACCTTTTATACTTAATTAGGGCTTTATTTTTAATGATATTTTCTTTGAGATAAAGAGAAGCAATGTAAATATAGAAAATATTGGGCTTAAATAATAAAAAAGCCGACAAATCTGTCAGCTTTTTTATCAGAATTAAAAATTATTTCAAGAAACGCTTATAGCCCACATTGTCAGTAATTTCTGCATATGGATAGCTAATTTGCTCAAGAGTTTCAATTAAGCCATCTGGATTTTGTTTGGCATCTGTTGCTTGTAAGCCAACCAATACACGACCTTCAGCAGCGCCGTGGTTACGGTAATGGAACAGGGTAATATTGTGGGTTGGACCTAAACGAGTTAAGAAGGTGAGTAATGCGCCCGGACGTTCAGGGAATTCAACACGGAACAATCTTTCATCATCCAGATTGGCATGACCACCAATTAAGTAACGAATATGCAATTTAGCAACTTCATCGTCAGATAAGTCATCGACAACATAATTTTGCTGTTTAAGCTGCTCTAAAATTTCATGACGTTCAGCATCACCACCTTTTAAGCTAATACCCACAAAAACTTGTGCTTCTTCTGTGTTATTTGCGCGGTAGTTAAACTCGGTAATATTGCGGCCTTGTAGGGCACGGCAGAAACCTAAGAATGCACCTTTTTCTTCAGAAAGTGTAACCGCGTAAATTGCTTCACGTTGTTCACCGAGTTCAGTACGCTCTGCAATGTAACGTAAGCGGTCAAAGTTCATGTTTGCACCACAAACAATCGACACCATGTTTTTACCGCTAATTTTATGCTCAGCTACATATTTCTTAATACCAGCTAACGCCATTGCACCTGATGGTTCAACAATGCTACGGTTTTCATCAAAAGTATCTTTAATTGCAGCACAGATTTCATCTGTATTTACAGTCACAATGTCTGGGTCAACAATTGGGCCAGAATTATCTGATTTGCGAAGACGAACAATATCAAACGGCAAAGCACCAATTTGTGCAACAGCAGTGCCATCTGCAAATAAGCCTACATGTGGCAAAATTACGCGCTCATTTGCTTCTAGTGCTGCTTTTAAGCAAGCAGACTCTTCATATTCAACGCCAATAATTTTCACATGGGGTGCAACTTCACCAAGGTAAGCTGCTACGCCTGAAATTAGACCACCACCACCTACAGCAACAAACACATATTCTACATCACGCCATTGACGTAAGATTTCATTTGCAATTGTGCCTTGACCAGCAATAACAAGTTCATCGTCATAGGGTGGAATGAATACAAGACCTTCAACTTCGGCACGTTGCTGAGCGTATTTATTTGCTACATCAAAACTATCACCATGTAATACAACTTGACCACCCAAGCGTTTAACTGCTTGAACTTTAATGTCAGGAGTTGTACTTGGCATAACAATAATTGCAGGAATGCCTAAACGTTGACCGGACAATGCTACACCTTGAGCATGGTTACCCGCAGATGCACAGATTACACCACGCTCAAGTTGGTCTTTCGGTATTTGACTAATACGGTTATAAGCACCGCGTAATTTAAAAGAAAAAACAGGTTGTAAATCTTCACGCTTAAAACGAATTGTATTATTTAATTTTTGACTAATTCGTGGAGCTGCTTCGAGAGGTGTTTCAATTGCAACATCATAAACCGTTGCTTGTAAAATTTGTCGTACCACACGAGACAGCATGTTCATCTTCCCTATAACAGTTTAAAATAGGAAATTATTGTAGCAAACCCTTGTGCATTTGCGCCGTTTATTGGCGCATAAATGTCAAAAAATAGTTGAGTGATGTAATGAGCCTATATGCAACCCAAGATGAAAAGAAACAAGCTGCTGCTAAAGCTGCTTTAAAACACTTACCCAAAGGTGGCATTTTGGGGGTAGGAACTGGAAGTACTGTAAATTTTTTAATTGATTTATTACCTGAACTACAATTAGAGGCAGCTGTGGCAAGTTCGCAAGCAACAGCAGATCGTCTTAAAAAATTAGGTATTGAAGTGGTTGATATGAACCATGTAGGCAGCCTTGATGCTTATGTTGACGGTGCAGATGAGATTGATCGTCACATGCATATGATTAAAGGCGGCGGCGCAGCATTAACTCGTGAAAAAATTGTAGCTTCAATTGCTAAAAAATTTGTATGTATCGTTGATGATTCGAAATGGGTTGATCAACTTGGTCGTGATTTCCCATTACCAGTAGAAGTGATTCCAATGGCGCGCTCTGCTGTAGCTCGTAAATTGGTCAGCTTAGGCGGTGATCCGGTTTATCGTGAAGGTGTGGTAACAGACAATGGTAATGTGATTTTAGATGTATTTAATTTGAACATCTTAAACGCAATTGATTTGGAAAAGACCATCAATAATATCCCAGGTGTTGTGACTAACGGTATTTTTGCGTTAAACCCTGCAACAATTGCAATTGTTGCGACAAATAATGGTATTGAAGAGCGTACTGCACAGTAATGTCTGTGGAAATGCCAGAAATTAAAATTGTTCGTCACGTAAGGGCAAGAAAATTGCGCTTACGTGTTGAGCCTGCGTCTATACGACTGACTGTTCCGTTATTTTGTAGTAAGAAACAAATTCAGCAGTTTTTGGCGCAGTCTGAACAATGGCTGATCGAGACGTGGAGTAAACAGCAACATGTTCAATCTACGTCGTTTGAGATTCCTTCAGAAATTTCTTTTTTCAATAGAGAACAGCCTTTTCAAGTTGTGGTGCAAAAGCAACATCGCATTTTTCAGTTTGATTGGGAAAATAATTATTTATTTATTAAAGACCAACAACCTTACCAAGCTTTACAAAATGCCGTGATTGCTTATGCCAAACAAGAGTTACCACTTCTTTTGTCAGAGCTTAGCCAAAAAACTCGGTTAAGTTATGCCGAGTGTGCAATTCGACGTCCTAAAACACGTTGGGGAAGTTGTAGTAGTCAGCATAATATTATGTTGCATGCGGGACTGGTTCTTATGCCAGCCCCCGTTACCCGTTATGTTTGTATTCATGAGTTAGCACACACCAAACACTTCGACCATAGCCCTGCATTTTGGGCCGAAGTTGCAAAATTCGACCCTCACTATATGCAGCATCGCAGACAATTAAAAGGTAATCCATTGCCTGCATGGTGGTATGTCACAGCTTAGTTAAAGCTACATTCTAATTGTGTTGTCTGTAATACATCCGGTGCTTTGCGGCTATCAAGGCCTGCTTGAGCACTTACAATCTTGTTTGCTTTAATGTGTAACTGTATAAAATTATATTGCTGCGTTGAATTGTTCGGTTCAGATGAGCTTGAGTTAAGTAAGTAGCTATAACTTGCAGCGTCTGTTTGCAGTAAGTTGTCTGTACTATCTGCGCTTAAGGCAGAACGATAGCTTTGTGAACCTTGAATTAACTCAATTTGGCCATTTGCACGGAAATTAAGTTGGCATCCCGATGCGCTATTTTCATAGTGACCGACTAAATAGTCGGTGGCTGGAAGTTTAGGGTCAGCTATATTGATGCTGGTTAAACCTTGTTTACACGGGTAGGATGAACCATTACAAGTCGCCGTAATACCACTAAAACCAACAGCACGTCGGTAATCACCCGCACCATCTATACGGAAAAAATCAGTCGTATTTCCTGAAGGCACAACACCAGAATAGAGTTTTTTCTGCAAAAGAGCATATCCAGTTTGATCTAAACTAGACTGACTTTGCGAATCTGCTAATTGCAATGTTGCAGCTTTTAAATTGGTAGCAAAATAATCACGAGTTGCTTTTTGATTGGCTGCAATGTCCAAAAGCGTATTTTTTACAGGGTCAGTATTATCTGGCGATGGACTAAAAATAGGTGTCATGGTTGTATTGTCACCAATAAGTTTTTTGCCGTCTAAATATCCATCTTTTAAATCGGTTGCAAGGCTATTAGTCAGTTCTTGATAAGTATTTACATTGCCATGAATCGTATTCCAATATTGTAAATATCCAAAGCTCAGATAGCTATCAACATAACTACTTGGTTGCTTTGTTGAATACTGTAATAAATTTAGCACAGTCAGTGGGCTGGCTGGGCTTAAGCTTGGGATGGCAGCATCTTTAAACGCGCTAATAAGGGCGTTGTAAACATCTTGAGAAGCCAAATCAACATGTGATTGTTCAATACGGGTTGGATCTATCGTTTCTTGTGGAAGTTGTCCTGATCGGATTACAGCGCGTTGATAAATTGCTTCTGAACTTGGACTAATCAGTTGAGTTTTATTACTTATTGAGCTTGGGGTAATAAAAGCGTGATAGACGCCAGAAATATTCTCATATTTAGAATTAATTGGATCAAATACTTGAGATGAAGCTTGAGTTGTGACTTCTACTCGATAAAGCCGATTCAACTTGGTACTTGGAAGTTTAATATTATAACTTGTTAAACTGGCAACTTGGGTATCAATCAAAATACTATTGTCGGTATTGTCATAGACTTTGAGTTGAACATTGCGCATTTCGACAGGGGTTTTAAGCGTAAAATCTGTCATAACTTCAGGAGTTGGCACAGTTGGTGTTGGGGTACTAGATGAACCTCCGCTACTACTGCCACCACCACATCCAACAAGGGCTACGCTTAAAATTAAAGTACTAAGGCCGAGATAAGTGCACAACTTTGTTTGTTTTGATTGATCAAGCATCCTAGCTCTCCAAAAATGAATCTGGTATTTATTTACTGATATTTGTTTAGTTCTGACAGACCAGCAAGTGCTATGTAATTAACGCTAAAAAATAAAAAAATTAAAATTACCAAGCATGAAATGGTTTTGTAAGCCTGGACATCCTGTCATACTACCGCAAGTATAGATTCAATATTTGAGGTAATGCACGTGATTTCTGTCGGAATTGTTGGTGGAACTGGTTATACAGGCGTTGAACTATTACGTATTTTATTACGACATCCAAAAGCGCAGGTTCGAGTTCTGACTTCACGTACAGAAGCAGGCAAACCAGTTGCTGATATGTTCCCAAACTTACGTGGGCATACAGATCTTCAATTTTCAGATTTAAACATTGATGCACTAAAAGAATGTGATGTTGTATTCTTTGCGACCCCACATGGTGTTGCGATGCAGCATGCAAAAGATTTGATCGAAGCAGGGACCAAAGTTATTGATTTGGCAGCGGACTTTCGTTTGCAAAATCTTGAACAATTTGAAAAATGGTATGGCATGGAACATGCGTGCCCAGACGTACTAAAAGATTCTGTTTATGGTTTAACTGAGTTAAATCGTGAAAAAATTAAACAGGCTCAAGTCATTGGTAATCCAGGTTGTTATCCAACAACTGTTCAATTAGGTTTGGCTCCACTTTTAAAATCTGCACAAGCATTGATTGAAACCAAAAATATTATTATTGATGCAAAATCAGGTGTTTCTGGTGCTGGCCGTAAAGCAAGCTTAGGCATGATTTACAGTGAAAATGCCGATAACTTTAAAGCGTATGGTGTTGCAGGTCACCGTCACCATCCAGAGATTGTCGAAGCTTTAGAAAATATTGCTGGGCAAAAAGGTGGCTTTGATGGCCTTTTATTTGTACCACATTTGGTACCCATGATCCGTGGTATGTTGAGTACAATTTATGTGGACTTGACTGAGGCAGGTAAGCAAGCAGACTTACAAGCTTTGTATGAAAACTTCTATGCAAATGAAAAATTTGTAGATGTCATGCCTGCGAATAGTTCACCTGAAACACGCAGTGTGCGTGGAGCAAATGAATTACGTATTGCTTTGTATAAACCACAACCAAATAAACTCATTATTTTGGCGGCTCAAGATAATCTTGTAAAAGGTGCATCTGGTCAAGCTGTACAAAATATGAACCTTATGTTTGGCTTTAATGAAGACGAAGGCTTACAAGGGATTGGTTTATTACCATAAAAAACTCTTTTTTGCTTCACACACATTTAAATTTCGATTTAAATGTGTGTCTTGACTCTGATCTTAAACACTGAGATGACGATGCAAAACTCGGAACAGACGACTTCTGTAGAAAGTTCGTTGCAAAAGAAAAAATTTTTAAACACCAATAAGCCTTTGTTTATTGGTGCTGCTATTTTAATGAGTGGTTGTTTTGCGCTCGGCTATACAATTGGGCACCGTCAAGGTTTAACTGTTGTAGGTTACGATGCAGATGCAGAGCAATTGGTTGAAGTAGTGCAAAAACAAAAAACAGCGTTAGATGCAGTTAACAAAAGCCTGAATGCTGCGGTACAAGAGCGTGATGTTGCTGTTACAAATGCGAATGACTTGTTTACAGCACTTAATCAAGCCAATGCTGATAAAACACAACAACAAGGTATGAGTAATATCTATCGTGAAATTTTAAGACAACGTGGTGGATTAAGCTTAACCATTCAGGATTTGGCAATTAAACCATTACCAGAAAATGCTTATGAATATCAGCTTGATCTGGTGCAAGTGAGTCCAAGTAAACGCCGTGCTTCAGGTTCAGTTGAAATAAGACTGATTAAAGATACCGAAGTCTTGGTTGTGCCACTTGAAGATAAGAACTTTAACTTCACTGATTTTGAGCGTTTGACTGGCCGTTGGACAATGCCTAAGGGCTTTACACCTCAATATATTGAAGTGCGTTTAACAGGTGGTTCTGAGACACCAGTGATTAAACGTTTTAGTTGGCAGCGTGGTAAACCTGTCGAAACACCTTCTGCTTTTGTTGCAGAAATTCCTCAAGCTGAAGCAAATTCACAATAGTAACATCATATGCGAACAAATAAGCGTCAAACAAATTTAAAAGATATTAAGGCTTCTTTTCAGCAGTCTGGCTATGTCGATTGGCACTTCAATCCACGCTTAAGTGATTCGCAAAACGAAGATCATGATGGAGAGGTTGTTGTTCAAACAGCACCTCCCGAACTCAAGCGTCCCCCCTTATATGCAGTAGTATTATTGAACGACGATTACACGCCAATGGACTTTGTAATTGAAATTTTACAACAATACTTTGCAATGAATCTTGACCAAGCAACTCAAGTAATGCTAACAGTACACTATGAAGGTAAAGGTACTGCCGGGGTATATCCAAGAGACATCGCGGAAACCAAGGCAAACCTTGTTAATAATTACGCTCGATCGCAAGGTCATCCATTACTTTGCCAGATTGAGCCTAAAGCATAAGGGGGTCACATGCTCAGTCGTCAATTAGAAGTATCATTACGTTTGGCTGTTAGCATGGCTCGTCAAAAGAGACATGAGTTTCTTACAGTTGAACACTTACTATTAGCCTTACTCGATAACGATTCGGCTGTGAATGCATTAAAGGCATGCGGAGCTGATATTGTTTCTTTACGTAAAGAATTAGAAGAATATGTAGAACAACATACTCCTAAGCTTGGCGAAAATAGCGAGCAAGCTCCACATCCAACAGAAAGTTTTGACCGCATTTTGCAACGTGCAATTTTCCACGTGCAATCAAGTGGTGGCGATCGTACTGTCGAAGGTGCGGATGTTTTGGTCGCAATGTACTCAGAGCGTGATTCTTTTGCTGTTTATTTACTTAAACGTCATCAAATTAATCGTTTAACTTTGACTCAATACTTGTCTCATGGGACACGTAAAGACGAAGTTCAGGTTGAAGAAGAAGTTGAAGACATTGAGGGTGAAAGCAACTCAGGCAATGCTGGGCCATTGGAACTTTATACGCTCAATTTAAATGTTGAAGCGCAAAAAGGAAAAACAGACCCACTTATTGGGCGTGAAAAAGAAATTGAGCGTACAGCACAAATTCTTTGCCGCCGTCGTAAAAACAACCCATTACTAGTGGGTGATCCAGGTGTAGGTAAAACTTCAATTGCAGAAGGCCTTGCGTGGCTCATTGTAAATGGTAAAGCACCAAAACCACTGAGCAATGCAGAAGTCTATAGCCTCGACATTGGTGCATTGGTCGCGGGTACAAAATACCGTGGTGATTTTGAAAAACGTTTAAAACAATTGCTTAATGCTTTGAAGAAAAATCCAAACGCGATTTTATTCATTGATGAAATTCATATGATCATTGGTGCTGGCTCAAGTATGGGCAGTACTATGGATGCATCGAATCTCATTAAACCAGCTTTGGCAAATGGTACTTTACGTTGCATCGGTTCAACGACTTTCCAAGAATATCGTCAGGTATTTGAAAAGGATCATGCGTTATCTCGTCGTTTCCAAAAAATTGACGTAAACGAACCAAGCATTTCTGAAACGATTGATATTTTACGTGGCTTGAAAACTAAGTTTGAAGATTTCCATCACGTACAGTATGACGACAAAGCTTTGGTTTCTGCGGTTGAGCTTTCTGCGAAATTTATTAATGATCGTTTCTTGCCAGATAAAGCAATTGATGTCATTGATGAAGCAGGTGCACAACGCCGCTTAAAAGCAGAAAGTGAAGACAGCTTAATTACTGTTGAAAATATTGAAGACATCGTTTCTAAAATTGCGCGTATTCCGCCTAAGACTGTGTCTAAAGATGATAAATCGGTACTTGAAAATCTTGAGCGTGACCTAAAACGTGTTGTATTTGGTCAAGATGAAGCAATCACTGCATTGGCTTCTGCAATCAAGTTGTCACGTGCTGGTTTGAAATCGCCAGATAAGCCTGTTGGTAGCTTTGTATTTGCTGGTCCAACGGGTGTTGGTAAAACTG
The DNA here is from genome assembly GCF_044684115.1 of Acinetobacter sp. ABJ_C1_1. NCBI lineage: Bacteria > Pseudomonadati > Pseudomonadota > Gammaproteobacteria > Moraxellales > Moraxellaceae > Acinetobacter > Acinetobacter sp. ABJ_C1_1. The sequence continues at coordinate 44,669 of NZ_JBITPU010000008.1, forward strand.
AAGTCACTAAGCAATTAGCGAAATTGTTAGGTGTTGAGCTTGTTCGTTTCGATATGTCTGAATATATGGAACGTCATGCTGTTTCTCGCTTAATTGGTGCTCCTCCGGGTTATGTAGGCTATGACCAAGGCGGTTTGCTCACAGATGCGATCCATAAAAATCCACACTGTGTTTTATTGCTGGATGAAATTGAGAAAGCACATCCTGATGTGTTTAATCTGTTGTTGCAAATCATGGATCATGGTGCGTTGACTGACAATAATGGCCGTAAGTCAGACTTCAGAAATGTCATTATTGTATTAACTACAAACATTGGTGCAGAAAGTATTTCCCGTGCAAGCATTGGATTTACCGAGCAAGACCATAGCTCGGACAACCAAGAAGCAATGAAACGTGCATTCTCACCAGAGTTCCGTAACCGTTTAGACAGTGTTATTCAGTTCAAAGCTTTACCAACCACAGTGATTGAATCTGTAGTTGATAAGTTCTTAACAGAACTACAAGCACAGTTAGATGAAAAACGTGTAGTTCTAGATGTAGATCAAAGTGCACGTGACTGGTTAGCAACCAATGGTTATGACCGTTTAATGGGTGCTCGCCCAATGCAACGTCTCATTCAAGAACACTTGAAGAAACCATTAGCTGAAATGATTCTGTTTGGTGAACTTGCAGATCATGGCGGTAATGTGGCGGTATCAGTGAAGAAAGAAGATGGCAAAGCAGTTGGCCTAAAACTTGAAGTTTTTGAAGATCACCACACGGCAGAACCAGCTTAATTTATGTTAATTGATAGTCTTTCTATAACCCGAATACTCAGTGTGTTCGGGTTATTTATTATTACTGCAATCGCTGAGATTTTAGGGTGTTACTTTCCTTATCTTATTCTAAAAGAAGGAAAGTCCGCTTGGTTGTGGTTGCCGACAGTCTTAAGTTTAGCTGTCTTTGTTTGGTTACTTACATTACATCCAGCAGCCTCTGGACGAATTTATGCGGCCTATGGTGGTATTTATATTTTTACTGCGCTGATGTGGCTTCGTTTTGTAGATCAGGTTGCTTTAACAAGATGGGATATTTTAGGTGGCTTTATTGTGCTTTGTGGTGCAAGTTTGATTATTTTACAGCCGCAAGGATTAATTCGTTAATTATGAAAGTGGTCAATTAAGTTTTAAGTGAAAAAGTAAGAAATATTTTCGCAAAAAACACTTGTCAAACTCATCAACAATGCGTATTTTAGATTTAAGGAACATTTTTTAATATTTGAGATAAAGATGTTAAATCAATCTGTGAATTCTAACGCTTACTTTTATTTCTGGCAATTTAGATAGTTGCCTGAGCGTATTCGGGCACGAAAGTTGCCCATCACAGTTAATACCTGATCGGCAACCCCGATCAGGTTTTTTTATGCTTTATCTTTTTCAAATCGAGGAATTCAAAATGAACAACATGACTTATTCATACTTTAGTAACTTTTATTGGTTTTACTTTTGCCTACCTTTGCCAACGAATAGATCCAAAACGCTCAAATAAATGATCGGACTGATTCGGTTTCAGTCCAAAGGAAAAGACCAATGAATGCTTTAAATACTTTACTAACTCAAAGTAATACAAAAGAAACGCCAGTTAGTTTACCTGTCCAATTAAAAGCTAAATATCCGCTTGTGCAGACCTTCGCACGTCAAATTGCAGAACACCGTCAAATTATTCAAAATATTCTTGCTGGTAAAGATCAGCGCTTAATGGTTATTACAGGACCATGTTCAATTCATGACCCAGTTGCGGTTCTTGAATACGCAGAAAAACTGCAAAAATTACAAGAAAAAGTAAAAGATCAAATATTCATTGTAATGCGTGCTTATATTGAAAAGCCGCGTACAACTGTAGGTTGGAAGGGTTATATGTATGATCCAAATCTTGATGGATCATCTAATCTACAATTAGGTTTAGAAAAATCACGTGAGCTTTATTTACAAATTATTGAAAAGGGTTTGCCAATTGCGAGTGAAATTCTAAGCCCAATGGCAACGGGTTATTTTGATGATTTATTGGCTTGGGGCGCAATTGGTGCTCGTACCAGCGAATCTCAGATTCACCGTGAAATCTCAAGTCATATGCCATACAGCATTGGTTTCAAGAATGGTACAGATGGCTCAATTCAAATTGCTTTAGATGCTATTCAGTCGGCACAAAATGAGCATCAGTTTCTTGGTATGAATCAGCAAGGTTTACCTTCTGTCATTCAGAGTGCTGGTAATCCATTGCCACACTTAATTTTGCGTGGAGCCAATCATGGTCCTAATTATGATTTAGCTTCAATTCAGGCAATACGTGAAAAACATAAACAAAATCTTCCTGCCTTAGTCATTGACTGTAGTCATGGCAACAGTGGTAAAGACCCTTTACGTCAGCCAGAGGTTTTGCAGCAAATCGTTGCTGAACGCTTAAAAACTCAGGTGAAGGGTGTCATGATTGAAAGCCATTTAGTTGATGGTAATCAGAAGATTTCATGTGAAATGATTTATGGTCAGTCAGTGACAGATGGTTGTTTAGGATGGGATAAAACTGAACAACTTTTATTAAGTGTTGCTGAACAATTAAAAGCAAATGAGTTAGCTCATTCTGCTTAATGATTTATTGGTTTAAAAAAGGATCTGTTTTAGCAGATCCTTTTTTATTTTAAGAAGCTTGTTTAAGCTCAGACAAGAACGTCGTGATTTCATGACCGAACTTTTTCGGTTCGGTTAGTAATGGCGTGTGGCCTGATCGTTCGAAATAAATTGCTTTTGCATGTTCAACGCTGTGTGCAATAAGTGTTTGACCAGTTTCTGGGTAAAGTGTCGAATTACGTCCGATAAAGAAAGTTGTTGGGCACTGTAGTTGCTGAAGCGCTTCACGATAATCTTCATTGTGGAAAAGATAATTTTCGACATACCAAAATAAATAATCTAAACGTTGAATCGGTAGCAAATACTTCTGTAAAAATGGTTGTTTTAATGCAGTTTTAAAAACAAAAGGACTAAATGGATTGCTACTTTGCAATTCAATAAAATCTACCCATAAACGTACCAATTCTTGGCGGTCTGGAAGCGCTAATTCATAAAGATACTTAGCATTTTTGTGCTTTGATAATAATTGATAAATATCATTGAGTAGTTGTTTGAATTGGGCATGTAAAGGGCCGAATAAACCATATTGCCATGTCGAATCTACAGATATTTTTGGTGTTTGATCTATGTGTAAATACGCTTTTAACTGCTGTGCGAGATGGGCATGCTTCATACCATGCATTGCAGTGGTGGCACCCATTGAGTAACCCATTAAAATAAAGTTCTCAAGTTTTAGTTGCTCAATTAAATGAGCAACATCTTGCCAGTGACTTGATATGGCATCTTGGTCGGGAATTGCACAGTTTTTTGAACCGCCAAAACCACGCCAGTCAGGAATAATGAACTCATATTCTTTGCGATTTGCATAGATAAACGGTAGCCATTGCCAACTCTGCATGCCTAAGCCAGATAATACTAATACCGGTTCACCACGACCAACACGGCGTACAAATAAACTTTCCTGATCGGGCATAGTGTAATAAGGCATGGTTATTCTCCAGATACGTTATCTTGAGCAAAAAGTTTTAATTGAGGAATGACTTGTTCTAACCATTTAATCCACTCAGTTTCCATGGTAATACCGAGTTCCAAAATCATTTTGTGGATATATAGCACTCGGTTATTCAAGCTATCGCTATCTTTAAAATCTTTATCGTAAATACTTTGGTAAAGCTTGAGCTTTTCTTGGTGTAAACCAAGATGTCGTAACAGTTCGGGTAATATTTGATTATTGCTCAATTGCGCCTCAGCACGCAATCTTACCATTAAGTCGTCTCTAAGCTGTGCAGGTTCACTTTGCTGTGTCATCCATGAAGCGAGTTCTATACGCCCAAGCTGTTCGACCTGATAAGTTTTTTTTCGGCCACTATCCATCTCATTTTCTAAAGTAGAGACCCAGCCTTTTTTAAGCATGTTGTTGAGTTCACGATAAATTTGCTGATGTGTGGCATTCCAGAAAAAGCCCATAGAACGGTCAAAACGGCGGGCAAGTTCAAAGCCTGTACTTGGTCGTTCTAATAAGCTGGTCAGTAAAACATGAGGAAGTGACATGGCAATCCGTTTGTAAGCAAAAGTAAAGTATGACTCATAAGATTATGCAACATGTTGCATAAAAGTCAAAATTTGATTATAAATTTGTGCAACAAGTTGCATTAAGCAAGCAGATTAGCAAGCCAAGGAGTTGTTATGTCGTTATATCCACATTTATTAAAACCATTAGATTTAGGTTTTACGACATTAAAAAATCGCGTATTGATGGGGTCTATGCACGTTGGACTAGAAGAGGCACCTGGTGGTTATGAGCGCATGGCAGCTTTTTATGCGGAACGTGCTAAAGGAGATGTGGGATTAATCGTAACAGGGGGTATTGCGCCCAATGAAGCAGGTTTAACCTTTGCTCATGCTTCTAAGTTGGATAGCACAGAGGAAGCCGAAAAACATAAAGTCATTACCGAAGCCGTCCATGCTGCTGGCGGGAAAATTGCATTACAAATATTACATACAGGCCGATATTCTTATCAGCCAGAAATTGTTGCACCTTCGGCAATTCAAGCACCAATTAACCCAATTAAACCTAAAGCAATGACTTCTGCTGAGGTTCAACAAACCATTGATGACTTTGCAAACTGTGCGAAGCTTGCTCAATATGCCGGCTATGACGGCGTTGAAATTATGGGCTCTGAAGGTTATTTAATTAACGAATTTATTGCAGCCAGAACAAACCATCGTGACGATGAATGGGGTGGTAGCTATGAAAACCGCATTCGTTTTCCTATTGAGATCGTAAAACGCACACGTGAAATAGTCGGTGAAAACTTTATTATTATTTACCGATTATCAATGCTTGATTTGGTTGAAGGTGGTTCTACTTTAGAAGAAGTGATTCAACTTGCTAAAGCGATTGAAAAAGCTGGTGCTACGATCATTAATACGGGTATTGGCTGGCATGAAGCTCGTATTCCAACAATTGCCACCAAAGTACCAAGAGCTGCATTTACTTGGGTCACTGAAAAATTAAAAGGTGAAGTTTCAGTTCCATTAATTACCTCAAACCGTATTAATACACCTGAAATGGCTGAGCATGTATTAGCATCGGGTCATGCTGATATGGTTTCAATGGCACGTCCAATGCTTGCAGACCCCGAGTTTGTTTTAAAAGCCAGTGAAGGCCGTAGTGATGAAATCAATACGTGCATTGGTTGTAACCAAGCTTGTCTCGACCACATTTTCTCTATGAAAATTGCAACATGTCTAGTTAACCCTCGTGCATGTTATGAAACTGAACTGATTTTTAAAGAAGCTCAAAATCAGAAGAATATTGCTGTCATTGGTGCAGGGCCAGCAGGTCTCAGTTTTGCTGTATATGCGGCAGATCGTGGACACCAAGTTAAAATCTTTGAAGCAAGCCATCAAATTGGTGGTCAGTTTAATATCGCTAAAACTGTACCTGGTAAAGAAGAGTTCTACGAAACATTACGTTATTTTAATCGTCAAATTGAATTACGCCCAAACATTGAGCTTGTATTAAATCATAAAGCAACTTATGAAGAGTTAAGTCAATCAGGCTTCGATGAAATTGTAGTTGCAACTGGTGTAACGCCTCGTCAATTAAAATTTGAAGGTATTGATCATCCAAAAGTGTTGAGCTACTTACAAGTACTTAAAGAGCGTGTACCTGTAGGTCAGCGTGTTGCCATTATTGGTGCAGGAGGTATTGGTTTTGATACAGCTGAGTACCTAACCCATGAAGGTGAAAGTGGTAGTTTAAATCCTGAAAAGTTCTATGAAGAATGGGGGATTGACACTCACTATGAACATGTTGGTGGTTTAAAGCAGCCAAAAGTTGAAGCTTCTGAACGAGAAATCTATTTGTTACAGCGTAAAGCTTCTTCAGTCGGTGCGGGACTAGGTAAAACGACTGGTTGGATTCACCGTACAGGGCTTAAGAACAGAAATGTGAAAATGTTGGCAGGCGTACAGTATGACAAAGTCGATGATCAAGGTCTTCATATTACTGTTGACGGAAAACCAACAGTACTTGAGGTTGATAACGTGGTGATTTGTGCGGGTCAAGAATCATTTACTGCTATGTATGACCAATTAAAAGCAGATGGCAAAAATGTTCATTTGATTGGTGGTGCTAAAGAAGCAGGTGAGTTGGATGCTAAACGTGCTATTCGTCAAGGTGCTGAACTAGCAGCGGTTCTTTAATGAGTGAGGTGAGCACTGTCTTGGGTAAGAGAGTGCTCATTACGAAAACCAATTTGAAGGAAAAGAAAAATGACACTTGAAACAACGAAACAGTCATTAGAAAAATGGCACGATATGATTCAATCAAACGACTTATCGAACTTAAATGATTTGCTGGCAGATGAAGTTGTTTTCCGTTCACCAGTCGCTTATAAGCCTTATGAGGGAAGAGAAGTTGTTTTCTTTATTCTTACGAATGTGATTCAGGTATTCGAAAACTTTACATATCATCGTGAGTTTTACACGGAAGATGGCGAAAATGTAGTGCTAGAGTTTAGTGCAAATGTAGGTGATAAATCATTAAAAGGGATTGATATGATCCGTTTTAATGAGCACGGTAAAATTATTGATTTTGAAGTAATGATTCGTCCAATGAGTGGTTTAGCTGCATTGGCTGAGCAAATGGGTATAAGAATTGCTCAATTCAAACCTCAATAATTTTGTTAAATAGTCTAAGAGTCTTGAGGTATATAAAATGTGGTTAAAACTTTCAACATTGCTTTTATTGCCCGTATTATTTGTACAAGGCAGTAAAGTTCGAAAGAACACGCCACGTTTAGCAGAAGCCAAAGGTGAACGAGAAGGTAGCATTGGTCAAGGCAAGCCTTTATCTCTGCTTATTTTAGGAGATTCTGCTGCAGCAGGTGTAGGTGTGGAAACACAAAAAGATGCCTTATCTGGTGCAATTATTCAGGAACTGCAAAATGAATTTTCCCTACAATGGAAACTTCATGCTAAAACAGGTGATACGACTCGACAAGTTTTTCATGCTTTGCAGCATTTAGAAGAGCAGAAGTATGATGTGATTGTGACATCTATTGGTGTAAATGATGTCACAAAGCTGACTTCTGCTAAATCATGGGTCAAACAACAGAAGCAATTATTTGATCATATTCAGAAACGATTTCAGCCAAAGCTGATTATTGTTTCTGGCGTGCCTCCAATGCAACATTTCCCAGCTTTACCTAATCCATTGGCTTGGTTGTTTGGGCAATATGCAGAGCAAATGAATCAAAAATTACAACAATGGTTGGCGCCACAGAGCCAATTTGAGTTTCTTCAATACGATATTGAAACTTTTCAAGCCATGAATTTGCCAATGGCAAGTGATGGTTTTCATCCAAGTAAGGAAGTTTACGTAATTTGGGGAAAGCAGGTTGCTGCTTTGGTACGGCAATCATTTAACTCATAGTCATAGGTAGTCATTGGATATGGGCATATCTGTTTTTAATAAAATTAAAGATTTCGGTTCTGAGCTGTTCGATTTAGTGGTAGGTGCTGAGCATCCAAAAGTTTATTATGATCCTCAAGGACAAATTAAAGATATTCTGGATAAGCTACCTCAACTTAAACAGAAATACCGTCCTACGCCTTGGTTGACGAACAGTCATGTCCATTTACTCTATTTTGATCTTATTAGAAAACAGACAATAAAGCTGGAATATGATCGGATTGATCAACTCACTATGAATGACGGAGGTGTTACCGCAATTGCTTGGTATGGTTACAATTTACCAGCAGATACACCAACGATTGTAATTATGCATACCATTACAGGTACACCTGAGAGTATGCGTGAGTTGGTACGTGATTTAAATCAATATACTGGCTGGCGAATTGCACTGTGTCTACGCCGTGGTCACGCTGGTTTGCCAATGCCTGTGCCGCAAATTTCTCTTTTTGGATCTACGCGTGATCTAAAAGAACAGCTTAATCATATTCAAAGTCTATTTCCGGCATCGGACTTATATGCGGTAGGTTCATCAGCAGGTACAGGTCTGCTTGTTCGCTATTTGGGTGAACAAGGCGAAGATACACCTTTTAAAGCTGCTTTTGCGATGTGCCCGGGTTATAACACTGAAATTGGTTTTAAAAATGTTCATCCTTTTTACAGTAAAATGATGACTAAAAAGCTCTTTAAGTATTTTATTTATCCGTATCAAAATACGTGGAGCAAAATAGCATCTTTAGAAAAAGTCTTATCGACAACCAATTTAGAAGAATTTGAAAAAGAATACTTCGAAATGGCTGGTTTTCAAGATTACGAGACTTACTGTAAATCTATTAACCCGATTTATGTTTTTGAGAATATTAAAATTCCATTAATGATTCTGAATGCAGAAGATGACCCTGTTTGTTCTATTAAAAATTTAGAACCTTACAAAGAGCCAATTCAGCAAATGAGTACTGTGGCTGTAGTGACAACTAAAAAAGGAAGTCATTGCGCATTTTATGAAGGGTGGCGTAGCACGTCATGGGCCGCACGTCTGATGTCTGATTATTTTTTAATTGAACGTAATAAATAGACAATCATCAAATGCATAAATAAAGCCCAAAGTCTGGGCTTTATTTTTTTACCTCTTAAGATAAGAGTGGAGTTTTATCATTTATACCAATTTTTATTTTAGTGGCAGCAACTAAAGCTTTTTCATCTGTTTGGTTGGGGTGGAAATCAAAACGATAATATTCAAGAAATTTAGGAATCAAAACTTTATATTGTTTGCTAGCAAAGCTAAAAAAGTTGCGCCAAGATTTGAAGTTGGTCAGTTGCTTATCCCGTTTCATTAAAACAATTTGGTAAACGGTTGAAAAAGCAGTGATCAGAATTAAGCTAAAAGTAAAAACTGAAATACGTGGAATATAAGCACCTAATCCGTTGCCATATAAATACTGATATAAGTCGAATGCAACAGCTTTATGCTCGGTTTCTTCTACACTATGCCATAACCATAAGTTACGAATAGTTGTATCAGTCATAAGCTCATTTACCGATTGCATCATGCTGACTACGAGTACTGCTGTGTAATGTTCCAAGCCTACTGTTACAAGCAAATTCCATTTTTTACTAAAAACTTTCTCAATAGCTTTAAGAACAATGCCTGTCGCTTTTTCTAATGACTCTGGATTTAAACCATATTGCTGCGCACTGACATGGAAAGCATGATGTTCTTTAGAATGCATTGCTTCTTGACCAATAAATGCACCTATTTCTCTGTCTAAAATTTTATTTTCTTTAGCTTTAGCACGTAACGCACGCACAGATCTAACAAAATACGATTCTCCTTCGGGAAATAAAGTAGAAAGACCTGTGAAATAGTGGGTGAGTGAAGGCTCATTATTGCACCAATAACGTGAAATATTTTCAAAATTGTAGTCCATGCGACGCACAGGAAAAGAGGCCGGTATACGGTTTAAAGCTGTATTCATTTTCTTGCTCCAATCTTCTTTTAATTTAAGTTCTAAAAAGGAACTTGATGTAAAAAGTATAAGCAGACAAGATTGGAGTCAATGATTTTTGAATGATTGAAAATAGATTGTCCTAAAATGACAGACAGGGGAGCTTTAAAGATAAAAAAGAAAGGGATTAAATTTATTTATATTATGAAGATTATATAAATGCCCAAATTAAATAGTTAATTTGGGCATTATTGAACAGAAGCTTAGTTTTTAAGTGCTGGTGTTGCAGCAGCAATTGCAGCAGCAACTGCGTCATCTTCTGTCTTCGCAGGCTCAGTTGCCTTAGTAGATTTTGACTGAGCTTTTTCAGGTTTTGGTTCTGCTTTAGGCTCAGGTTTTTTTTCAGGTTTTGGTTCTACTTTAGGTGTCTCAGATTTAGGTTGTTCAGCAACTTGTGTCTGTGAAGATTCAGCAGAATGCGCAGGACGAGTTTCGCGACGAATTTCAGTTGTAGTATTGGTTGTTTCTTCACGCTGAACTTCAACTTGTGGTTGCGCTGGAATTTGAGCTTCTTGGTGAGTGTCAACACTCTCTAAAGATTCAAATTTTGCAGGCTTCGCTGGTTGAGGTTCTGAAACAGCAGTTTCAACCTTGTCTTGCTCTTCTTCTTTCGGTGTCTCTTTTTTAACGCATGCGGTTAACAATAGTCCAGCCGCAATTGCAGCACAGATTAAAAGTTTTTTATTTGCCATTGCCCAAAACAACATTTAATTGAGGAGTTGGCATTATAACAGTAAATAGCAATGAAAAAATCATGTCAGATTGAGCTAATTTTTTGTTAAAAATGCTGATAGAATAACCAGTTGTTTATTGTTCTTTGAATTGATGCGGTTTGACTTTGCTTTATAGGGGCAGAGTACAGTAAAATTGCCAAACATTGTAGGCCGATTTCGGCTTGATTGTACGAGAAACTTAATGACCCATTTTATTTTTGTCACTGGTGGTGTGGTTTCATCGCTAGGTAAAGGTATTTCTGCTGCTTCTGTTGCTGCACTTTTGGAAGCTCGTGGCTTAAAAGTCACAATGGTTAAAATGGATCCTTATATTAATGTCGATCCAGGGACAATGAGCCCATTCCAGCATGGTGAAGTTTTTGTTACCGAAGATGGTGCAGAAACCGATCTGGATCTGGGTTATTACGAACGTTTCTTACGTCGCGCGAAAATGACCAAACTAAACAACTTTACGAGTGGTCGTGTATATCAAGACGTTTTAAATAAAGAACGTCGTGGTGATTACTTAGGTGGTACAGTTCAGGTTATTCCTCATATTACCGACAATATTAAAGAACGTGTTCTTCGCGCAGGTGAAGGCTATGATGTTGCTATCGTAGAGATTGGTGGCACCGTAGGTGATATCGAATCATTACCGTTCATGGAGTCGGTTCGTCAGTTAATGGTTGAGCTTGGTCATAAACGTACCATGCTTATGCATTTAACTTTGTTGCCATATATTAAGTCAGCAGCAGAGTTAAAAACTAAGCCAACTCAGCACTCTGTAAAAGAGTTACTTTCAATTGGTATTCAGCCAGATATTCTTATCTGCCGTACAGAATATGATGTTGATGTTGATACTAAACGCAAAATTGCATTGTTCACTAACGTAGAAGCACGCGCTGTAGTGGTATGTAAAGATGCGAAAACGATTTATCAAATTCCACGTACATTCTATGAACAAAACGTTGATGATTTGATCTGTGAACGTTTTGGATTTAATGATCTTCCAGAAGCAAATCTAGAAGATTGGGACAATGTAGTCGAAGCATTACTGAACCCTGAATACACTTTACGTGTAGCTATGGTTGGTAAATATGTTGAATTACCAGATGCTTATAAGTCTGTAAACGAAGCATTGTTACATGCAGGTATTAAAAATCGCGTAAAAGTACAAATTGATTACGTCAATGCTGAAGAGCTTGAAAGCCAAGACGTATCTATTTTAAGTACAGCTGACGCAATTTTAGTTCCAGGTGGTTTTGGTGAACGTGGTACTGAAGGCAAAATGAAAGCTATTCAATACGCACGTGAAAATCGCATTCCTTTCTTAGGAATCTGTTTAGGTATGCAATTGGCTGTTATTGAATATGCTCGCCACGTTGCAGGTATGCCAGAAGCTTCTTCTACAGAATTTAACCGCTCTACAAAATATCCACTCATTGGTTTAATTACTGAATGGTTGGATGAGCGTGGTGAATTACAACAACGTAGTCTTGAGTCTGACTTGGGCGGAACAATGCGTTTAGGTGCACAAAAATCTGAATTGGTTGAAGGCACAAAAACACGTGAAGTCTACGGAAAAGCTGAGATCACTGAACGTCATCGTCACCGTTATGAAATGAATAATCGTTTCATTGAGGCGATTGAACAAGCGGGCATGAAGATTTCAGGTTATTCTTCAGCACAACATTTAGTTGAAACTGTAGAAATTCCTGACCATCCTTGGTTTATTGCTGTACAATTCCACCCGGAATTTACAAGTTCACCACGTGATGGACATCCATTATTTGCTAGTTTTATTGACGCTGCGAAAACACAGCATCAAAAAAGTAAGTAATGCGATTTTAAATAAACTGGGAAAGTTTAAATGTCACAATTAAAACCACAAGAAGTTGTACGTTTAGGCGATATACAAATGGCAAATCATTTGCCATTTGTATTATTTGGCGGAATGAACGTACTTGAGTCAAAAGATTTAGCTTTTGAAATTGCTGAAACTTATATTGATATTTGTAAACGCCTAGATATTCCTTATGTATTTAAGGCGAGCTTTGATAAAGCAAACCGTTCTAGTTTGCATTCATTCCGTGGTCCTGGACTTGAAAAAGGTATTGAATGGTTAGGCGACATTAAAAAACATTTTAATGTGCCAATTATTACTGACGTTCACGAACCATATCAGGCAGCACCAGTTGCCGAAGTCGCTGATATTATCCAGCTTCCAGCTTTCTTAAGCCGTCAAACTGATCTTGTTGAAGCAATGGCGAAAACACAAGCTATTATCAACATTAAAAAAGCACAGTTCTTGGCTCCTCATGAAATGCGCCATATTTTGCATAAATGTTTAGAAGCTGGAAATGACAAACTTATTCTTTGTGAGCGTGGCTCAGCATTTGGCTATAACAATTTAGTTGTAGATATGCTTGGCTTTGACATCATGAAAGAAATGAATGTACCTGTATTCTTTGACGTGACTCATGCTTTACAAACTCCAGGTGGTCGTTCTGACTCAGCTGGTGGTCGTCGTGCTCAAATCACAACTTTAGCGCGCGCAGGTATGGCAACAGGTTTAGCTGGATTATTCCTAGAGTCTCATCCAGATCCAGACAAAGCAAAATGTGATGGTCCATCTGCATTGCGCCTGTCGCAGCTTGAGCCATTCTTGGCACAACTAAAAGAATTGGATACTTTAGTTAAAGGATTCAAAAAGTTAGATACTCATTGATGCAGGAACTTGCATCGCGTTATTCATTCAACAGAGGAATTGTTCATGAGCCAAATCGTTGACATTCGTGCACGTGAAATTTTGGACTCTCGTGGTAACCCAACCATCGAAGCAGACGTCATCTTAGAATCTGGGGTGGTTGGTCGTGCATGTGCACCGTCTGGTGCTTCAACTGGTTCTCGTGAAGCTTTAGAACTTCGTGACGGTGACAAATCACGTTACTTAGGTAAAGGCGTTCGTACAGCAGTTAACAACGTAAATACGTTGATTCGTGATGCTTTGTTGGGTAAATCAGTTTTTGAGCAAAAAGACATTGATAACACAATGATCGCGCTTGATGGCACTGAAAACAAAGAAAAATTAGGTGCTAACGCAACTTTAGCTGTGTCATTGGCTGCTGCACGCGCTGCTGCTGAAGAAAAGAAACTCCCTCTTTTTCAATATATCGCAGATCTTCGTGGTCAAACAATTTTGACAATGCCTGTTCCAATGATGAACATCTTGAACGGCGGTGAGCATGCAGATAACACTGTTGATATTCAAGAGTTCATGATTGAGCCTGTAGGTTTCACTTCATTTGCTGAAGCTTTACGTGCTGGTGCTGAAGTATTCCATTCTTTAAAATCAGTTTTAAAGAAACAAGGTTTGAACACTGCTGTAGGTGATGAAGGCGGTTTTGCTCCTAACCTTCGTTCAAACGAAGAAGCAATTACTGTAATTCTTCAAGCAATTGAGCAAACAGGTTATAAAGCTGGTTCAGACATGATGCTTGCACTTGACTGTGCGTCTTCAGAATTCTATAAAAATGGTCAATACGTTTTAGAAGGCGAAGGCAACCGTGCATTTACAAGTCATCAGTTTGCAGACTACTTAGCTGGTCTTGTAAATCAATATCCAATTATCTCGATTGAAGATGGTCTTGACGAGTCTGATTGGGAAGGTTGGAGCTACTTAACTTCAATTCTTGGCGATAAAATCCAATTAGTTGGTGACGATTTATTCGTAACTAACCCTAAGATTTTACAACGCGGTATTGATGAGAAGGTGGGTAACTCAATTCTGATCAAATATAACCAGATCGGTACATTGACTGAAACTTTAGATGCAATCTACCTTGCTAAAGCAAATGGTTACTCAACTGTTATTTCTCACCGTTCTGGTGAAACAGAAGATTCAACTATTGCTGATTTAGCAGTTGGTACAGCAGCAGGTCAAATCAAGACTGGTTCACTTTGCCGTTCTGACCGTGTTGCTAAATATAACCAATTGCTTCGTATTGAAGAAATGACTAAAGCGGCTTACCGCGGTAAAGCTGAGTTCAAAGGTTTAAACTAATCTTTTGAATAATGCTTTGCTTATTTAAATATTGATGAAAAATTAATATTTAAAATAAAAGTGCTATTTCTACTTCTTAGAAATAGCACTTTTTTATTTATCCTAAACGCCGAGTTTTTAAAGATTCAGCCCAACTATGATGATGACAACGAGAACATTCTTGATCGAGTTTATTTAAAACCTTAGTCTCGCCACATTTCATACAAGAATAAAAAGTATTAATTTTAAGTACATCAGCTTTACGATAGGCGTCTGGGAATAAAGGTAGACCCCATTTAACATCTTCATCCTCATAATAAAGTAAGCTCAAAATACCATCGGATTCAAGCAGTGCTGTTCTGACTTGACCTAAATGCTCTACGTTTTGCTGGCGCATTTCTGAGAAAAATTCGTCATGAGAATATGTCTGTTTTTGGAAGTCTTTATAGACGAGAAGGCCATCTTTGACGACGCAAAGAGCTCTTCCTTCTAACAAGTTTTCAATTTTTTTATGCTTTACCATACCCCATGTAACAAAACGATATAATGAAAGAATAACTATAAAAGCTACGAATGCGTGGGCAATGGGTAAATCTTTAGTAAACATAGGATCGCCAGCAGCAGATCCTAAACATAAAATGATAGCCAGTTCGAATAAGGAGAGTTGCCGTATACCGCGTTTACCAGATAGTCTTAAAAAACTAATAATGATAATGAACATGACAGTACAGCGAATTAATATTTCTAAAACAAAGGGCCACGTCGTGTCACCTATAAAAATATTAGAAAGATCCATCTTTTTTCTCACTTATTTAAAATATGTATCAAAAATACATTTAAAATTCTTATCAAAATAAAAATTAAAAAACTATACTTTTTAGGTGGTTATTGGTTAAAAGTATAAGAAATATGTGTTTTTAAAAAGCATTATTCATCTAAGCTCATAGGTATTTAATTATTTTTGAAAAATTTTTAAATGCCAAAAATAGAAGAGAGCTATAGTACGATTTTAAAACCTAGACTATTGTAGATACTTAAGAATAATTATTTTGGTTAGGCCTATGATCTATGTAGCACTTGCTGTTATTGGGATTCTATCAGGACTGATTAGTGGGGTAGTAGGGACTGGGTCATCTATTATTTTGTTGCCTATACTTTCTTATATTTTTGGGGCGAAACTTGCGGTACCTATTATGGCGATTGCTGCAATCATGGGGAATATTTCACGTGTAGTGATGTGGCGTAAAGAACTTAATATTAAAGCACTTCTTTTATTTACTAGTTTGGGCATACCAGCAACGATACTAGGAGCCAATACCTTATGGATCATGTCACCTGTATTGTCTAATTTATGTATAGGTATATTTTTCTTCTGTTTAATACCGATTAGGCATTACGCCAAACGCCATAGTTTTAAATTTAGTTCATGGCAAATGGTTATTGCAGGTGGTGTACTTGGCTATATTACAGGCGTTGTTTTCTCGACAGGCCCTTTATTACTCCCAGTTTTTAATGGTTTCGGTTTAACGAAAGGAGCTCTCTTGGCGACAGAGGCAGCCGCTTCATTTGGTATTTACGTAACGAAAAGCTTAACTTTTGGTGCTCTAGGCGTTTTACAACAAAATATTTTAATTGCGGGAGTTGCTGTCGGTTTTTCTCTAATTATTGGTAACTATATTGGCAAAACTTTTGTAATAAAGATGTCTGAGAAAACTTTTAATTTATTGCTGGATTGTATGTTAGTGGTTGCTGGTTTTTCTATGATATTTGCTGTTTTTACTCATTCTTAAGAGTAACTTTTATATCCATAGATTGATTTATAAACAGTTGTGTTTATAAACATTATTTTCCTTTCCAATTGAGTTTAATTTTGACAAAATGAAACATGTCGCAATGGTCAATTTAAAGTAATATGACCATTCATAGTTTTGCAGGAATTTTGCAGGTATTTTGCATGTCGCTTGTAAATTGTCATACAATACAAAAACTTAATAAAAGTTTTTAATTAAAGCTCTTAATGCTATGTTAGAAGTATTTCGATCCACTTCAAGCAAACTTATATTGCTACTGGTTATTGTTTTAGTAGCTATATTGCAATATCAGTTCTGGTTAGGTGAGGGTGGTTATTTTCCTCATCAAGCGCTTATGCAACAGATCCAACAACAAGCTGAAGTAAATGATGAGCTTAAAGAGCGAAACCGCATTTTGGCAGCTGAGGTTTTTGACCTAAAAAATGGTACAGAAGCAATAGAAGAGCATGCCCGTCTTGATCTTGGTCTAGTTAAGCCTCATGAAACATTTGTTCAAATGAGTACAATTAGTACTAATTATAAGCCTATTTATATTGACCCGAACGCTAAAGTAGATTTGGAAACGAATGAGACACCTCCATCCCCAGACATCCCAGATTAAATTATGGGCGGTTATCCCTGCTGCTGGTTCGGGAAGTCGGTTTTCCAAAACTGAATTAAAGCAATATCAATACATTCAAGAAGCTACTGTTTTAGAGCATACAGTTAAACGTTTAACTCAACTTCCACTAAGTGGCTATGTCTTGGCAATTGGTGCACAGGACACTTTTGCCTCGACTTTAGCTTTTCAGGATAAACATAAAGCCCATTTTTGTAATGGTGGTGCTGAACGTGTGCACTCAGTATTAAATGCTTTGAGTTATCTATTGCAGATTGCGGATGAAAATGATTGGGTATTAGTACATGATGCTGCAAGGCCTTGTGTGACTTTTGAATGCCTTAACGCTCTCGTTAAAACTGCAGTTGAAACAAACCAGAGTGCTATTTTGGCAATTCCTGTGCGCGATACGCTAAAACAAGTAAATAAAGAACAGCAGATTGACAAAACTGTGAGTCGAGAGTTGTTGTGGCAGGCTCAAACTCCTCAAATTGCTAAAATTGGAACCCTTAAAAAAGCAATAGAAACAGCGCTAAAAAATAATTTGACCATTACTGATGAGGCGAGTGCACTTGAGTCTATGGGAGAAAGTGTACAGGTAGTCCTGGGGCGTTCTGACAATATAAAAATTACTTACCCCGATGATTTAGAACTTGCTCGCTTGATTTTACAATCACAAACTTAAGATTTTATATACAGAAAAGGTGGTAATTTTCACCTTTAAAATAGCCTAAGTAGGGGTGGTATTTCTACATATCTATTCAAAATAATTAGTATTTTTTTACAACTTGAATTTGTAAGATTGAATAAGTGATTTACTTAGATAATGTTCGATTATCGAACAAAAAATATTTATACCGAACAAAACCATGGTTTGATAACTAGATCAAATTACAAAAATTATCAAGAATGTTTAAAAGGAAATCTAAGGGAAACACTCGGGATTGAGTGAAATATCTATCTGTTCATTCTGCCTCTGTGTGCCTAAATCTCTTATCTAT
The DNA here is from genome assembly GCF_044684115.1 of Acinetobacter sp. ABJ_C1_1. NCBI lineage: Bacteria > Pseudomonadati > Pseudomonadota > Gammaproteobacteria > Moraxellales > Moraxellaceae > Acinetobacter > Acinetobacter sp. ABJ_C1_1. Next base: position 62,424 of record NZ_JBITPU010000008.1, read on the forward strand.
TCCTTCCTGAATGAGCACAATGGAGTTGTCTAATGATTGACAAAAGTAAGTCCTCACTAAGCGAGGTTCTATCGCAGATTAAAGATGGTGCAACCATTCTGATTGGTGGTTTCGGTACCGCAGGACAACCCGCTGAACTCATTGATGGTCTTATTGAACTCGGTGTTAAAGATTTAACTATTGTCAGCAATAACGCCGGTAATGGCGACTATGGTCTGGCTAAACTGCTTAAAGCTGGTTCGGTTAAAAAAGTAATCTGTTCTTTCCCACGCCAGTCAGACTCTTATGTGTTTGATGAGCTGTACCGTGCTGGGAAAGTAGAACTTGAAGTTGTTCCGCAAGGTAATCTGGCTTGTCGTATTCAGGCAGCAGGTATGGGACTTGGTGCTGTATTTACCCCAACTGGCTTTGGAACACTTTTAGCTGAAGGCAAAGAAACTCGCCAAATTGATGGTAAAGATTACGTACTTGAATATCCGATCAAGGCTGACTTTGCCTTGATTAAAGCCTACAAAGGCGACCGCTGGGGCAATCTGGTTTACCGTAAATCTGCACGTAACTTTGGCCCGATTATGGCCATGGCTGCGGATATCACCATTGCTCAGGTTTCTGAAGTGGTTGAACTCGGTGGATTAGATCCAGAGCATATCATCACCCCAGGTATCTTTGTACAGCACGTTGTTCAAGTACAGCCAGCACAGTAAGCAATAAGGAGAAATAACATGAGCTACCAGAAACTCAGCCGTGACCAGATTGCAAAACGTGTGGCACAAGATATTCCAGATGGCGCCTATGTGAACCTAGGCATTGGCTTACCAACCAAGATTGCAAGCTACTTACCTAACGATAAAGATATTTTCCTTCACTCTGAAAATGGTCTATTGGCTTTTGGCCCACCGCCAGCGGCAGGTGAAGAAGACCCTGAACTGATTAATGCGGGTAAGGAGTTTGTGACCATGCTTGAAGGCGGCAGCTTTTTTCACCATGGTGATTCCTTTGCGATGATGCGTGGTGGTCACCTTGATATTGCGGTGCTTGGAGCCTTTCAGGTTGCAGCGAATGGCGACTTGGCCAACTGGCACACGGGTGCACCGGATGCAATTCCTGCTGTGGGTGGTGCGATGGATTTGGCAGTTGGTGCTAAAAAAGTATTTATCACCACAGATCATGTGACCAAACAAGGTGAACCGAAGATTGTGGCTGAGCTGAGCTATCCGGTAACCGGTAAACACTGCGTTGACCGTATTTACACCGATCTTTGTGTGATTGACGTGACCAAAGATGGTTTAAAGGTGATTGAGAAAGTGGAAGGTCTTAGCTTTGGTGAGTTACAGGCTTTAACAGGTGCAACTTTAATTGATGCGACTCAAGGGTAAGGAAGTAGGGAAATGACATTAAAAAACGCTTATATCATCGATGCCATCCGTACTCCATTCGGCCGTTATGCCGGTGGCCTTGCACCTATCCGTGCCGATGACCTTGGCGCTGTGCCGATTAAGGCGCTCATGCAGCGTAACCCAAATGTAGATTGGGAACAGGTCGATGATGTGATTTATGGCTGTGCTAACCAAGCCGGTGAAGACAACCGTAATGTCAGTCGTATGTCAGCACTGCTTGCAGGTTTACCGTATCAAGTGCCGGCAACCACTATTAACCGTTTGTGCGGTTCTTCACTCGATGCCATTGCCATTGCTGCCCGTGCCATTAAAGCAGGTGAAGCAAACTTGGTGATTGCCGGTGGTGTGGAAAGCATGAGCCGTGCACCTTATGTGATGGGTAAGTCTGACAGTGCTTTTGGCCGTAGCCAGAAGATTGAAGACACCACTATGGGTTGGCGCTTCATTAACCCTAAACTTAAAGAATTGTATGGTGTAGACACCATGCCCCAGACTGCCGAAAACGTGGCTGAACAGTTTAGCGTGAATCGTGCAGATCAGGACCAGTTTGCCTTGGTGAGCCAACAACGCACCGCAAGCGCGCAAGCCAAAGGCTTTTTTTCTAAAGAAATCGTGGCAGTTGAAATCCCTCAGCGTAAGGGTGATGCTGTGGTGATTGATACCGATGAACATCCACGTGCATCGACCACACTTGAAGGTTTAAGCAAACTTAAGCCTGTGGTTAAAGCAGATGGTTCAGTGACTGCAGGTAATGCTTCAGGGATTAACGATGGTGCAGCCGCATTGCTGATTGCTTCTGATGAAGCAGTTCAAGCTTACAACCTCAAACCACGTGCCAAAATCATTGCTTCAACAGCGGTGGGTGTAGAACCACGCATTATGGGTTTTGCTCCGGCACCAGCGATTAAAAAATTACTTAAACAAGCCAACCTGACTTTAGATCAGATGGATGTGATTGAGCTTAACGAAGCTTTTGCTGCACAAGCTTTAGCAGTAACCCGTGATTTAGGCTTGCCAGACGATAGCAACAAGGTAAATCCAAACGGTGGAGCAATTGCATTAGGTCATCCGCTTGGTGCATCAGGTGCACGCCTCGTGACCACAGCCTTAAACCAGCTTGAACAAACAGGTGGTCGTTATGCCTTATGTTCAATGTGTATTGGTGTAGGTCAAGGTATCGCATTGATTATTGAGAGAGTCTAATCATGAGCCAGTTATATGCCAGCTTGTTTTATCAAAAAGACGTCACCGACATCTTTAGTGACTCATCTTTAATCACATATATGATTCAAGTTGAAGTTGCGTTAGCTCAAGCACAGGCAAAAGTTGGCGTGATTCCTCAGAATGCGGCTAATACCATTGCCCAAGTAGCTGAGCAGGCAATAGAAAAGTTTGACTTTTCCGCTTTGGCTGTAGCCACAGGCTTAGCTGGAAATATCGCAATTCCATTTGTAAAGCAGCTTACGGCAATTGTTAAAGATGTGGATGAAGATGCTTCACGTTATGTGCATTGGGGTGCAACGAGTCAGGATATTTTAGACACAACTTGTATTTTGCAATGCCGCGATGCGTTAAATATTGTGGAAGTACAACTTCAACATTGCTACACCACAGCATTACAACAAGCTAAGCAATATCGTCATCAAGTCATGATTGGGCGTACATGGTTACAGCAAGCTTTGCCAATTACTTTAGGCCATAAACTCGCTCGTTGGGCTTCTGCATTTAAGCGTGATTTAGACCGTATACAGGCTATGAAATCACGTGTGTTCACTGCTCAGTTAGGTGGTGCTGTGGGTTCCTTAGCTTCTTTGCAAGATCAAGGTTCACTTGTGGTCAGTGCATTTGCCAAACAGCTGAATCTGACTGTACCGACAAGCACATGGCATGGTGAGCGCGACCGTATTGTAGAAATCGCAAGTGTGCTTGGCATGATTGTCGGGAATACGGGCAAGATGGCACGTGATTGGTCACTCATGATGCAAACTGAAATTGCAGAGTTGTTTGAACCAACTGCAAAGGGCCGTGGTGGTTCATCAACCATGCCGCATAAGCGTAATCCAGTTGCAGCAGCTTCAGTACTTGCAGCAGCAAATCGTGTACCAGCACTTATGTCTAGCATCTATCAAAGCATGGTGCAGGAACATGAGCGTAGTTTAGGAGCGTGGCATGCAGAATGGTTAGCGATCCCTGAAATTTTTCAGCTTTGTGCTGGCGCATTAAGTCGTACTGATGAAGTTTTACAAGGTTTTGAAGTTAATGCTGAGCATATGCAGCAGAACCTTGACTGTACCAACGGGTTGATTATGGCAGAAGCTGTGATGATGGCGCTTGCTCCAAAAATTGGCCGTTTAAATGCTCATCACTTGGTTGAAGCAGCTTGTAAAACAGCCGTGGCTCAAAACCAGCATTTATCTGAGGTTGTTAGTCAGTTAAATGAAGTAAAAGAACATTTTAGTCAAACAGAAATTTTGGAAATATTTAAAGCAGAGAACTATTTGGGCAACATTCAAGCTCAAATTGATGCTGTTCTGCAAGAAGCACAAGGAGGAGACATAAAGTGAAACAGCTTATAACCAATCGACAAGGTAAGCAGCTCTCTGTATATACCGACGGATTAAAAGATGCTCCAGCACTTGTGCTATCTAACTCGTTAGGAACAGATCATGGAATGTGGCAGCCGCAAGTAGATGAGCTTAAAAGTCATTTTAATGTCATTACATACGACACACGTGGTCATGGTGAAAGTAATGTAATTAGTGACACCACATTGCAAAACTTAGCTGAAGATGTGGTTGATATTTTAGATGCCTTAAAAGTTGAAAAAGCTCATTTTTGTGGCATTTCAATGGGTGGAATTACTGGACTTTGGTTGGGTATTCATCATCCAGAGCGCTTTTTAAGTATTACTGTCGCAAATTCGGCGGCAAAAATTGGACAGGCTGAGGCGTGGTTGAGTCGCGCAGAATCAGTAGAACAAAATGGACTGGCTGAATTGGTTAAAACCACGCACACACGTTGGTTTAGCGAAAAATTCGACTATCAACATAATGTGGTTGCACAAACGACGATTCAAAGTCTGGCAAACACACCAGCACAAGGTTATGCCAATGCATGTCGTGCTTTAGCAGATGCTGATTTAAGAGATGAAATTACACAAATCCAAGTTCCGGTACTGCTAATTGCAGGAACGGCAGATCCAGTAACAACAGTAGCAGATGCTGAGTTTATGCAGAACGCGATTGAGAACAGTCAACTCGTGAAACTAGAAGCTTCTCATCTTTCTAATATTGAGCAACCGCAAAGATTTACTCAGGAATTAACTAGGTTTATTCAGCAAATCTAATAGCTTAGTAGTTTAAAAGGAATTGGCCTTAAGGAGGCAAACATGGCGTCTCAGGATTACGCTGCACCAAATAAAAGTATCGATGCTCAAGCATTAATTAATGATGCTCCACTCAGTAAATATCAATGGATGATCGCGATCATCTGTTTCTTAATTATTTTCACTGATGGTATCGATACTGCTGCAATGGGTTTTATTGCTCCAGCTTTGGCTCAAGATTGGGGAATTGATCGTTCTCAGTTAGGTCCAGTGATGAGCGCAGCACTTGGTGGAATGATTATTGGAGCTTTGGTTTCTGGCCCAACAGCTGACCGCTTTGGCCGAAAAGTTGTTTTAGCTGTTGCAATGCTTGTGTTCGGTGGTTTTACCTTGGCATCTGCTTATGCAACTAACTTAGATAGTCTAGTTGTTTTACGGTTTTTGACAGGTATTGGGCTTGGTGCTGCTATGCCGAACGCCACTACATTGTTTTCTGAATACTGCCCAACACGCATTCGTTCATTACTCGTGACATGTATGTTCTGTGGCTACAACTTGGGTATGGCTACAGGCGGTTTTATTAGTAGTTGGCTTATCCCGACTTATGGTTGGCACAGTCTATTTTTACTTGGCGGCTGGTCACCTTTAATTTTAATGATTCTAGTGATTTTGGTCTTACCTGAGTCTTACCGCTTTTTAATTGTAAAAGGTAAGAACCCAGAAAAAGTACGCAAAATCTTAAATCATATCGCTCCAGCTCAGATCCAAAATGCGACTGCGTTTCACGTACCTGAAGAGAAAACTGAGACAGCTCAAAAGAAAAATGTCTTTGGAATTATGTTTTCTAAACCATATGCAAAAGGAACGCTTTTACTTTGGTTGACCTATTTCATGGGACTCGTGGTTGTTTACTTGCTTACAAGCTGGTTGCCAACGCTTATGCGTGAAACAGGTGCGTCAATGGAGCGTGCTGCATTTATCGGTGGATTGTTCCAGTTCGGTGGTGTGGTAAGTGCCTTGTTTATTGGTTGGGCGATGGACAAATTCAACCCGAATCGAGTGATTGCTATTTTCTACTTTGCAGCAGGTCTATTTGCGATTGCTGTTGGTCAAAGCTTAGGAAACTCAACATTACTTGCTGTATTGGTTCTTTGTGCGGGTATCGCAATTAACGGTGCGCAATCTTCAATGCCTGCGTTAAGTGCACGCTTCTATCCAACTCAGTGCCGCGCAACTGGTGTGTCTTGGATGACGGGTATTGGGCGTTTTGGTGCGGTATTTGGTGCGTGGATTGGAGCTGTGTTACTCGGCAATGATTGGTCGTTTACCGCCATTCTTAGTTTATTACTCATTCCAGCGACCGCTGCTGCTGTTGCGGTATTTATTAAATCAATTGTTGCGCATACCGATGCAACTTAATAGAGGTCTATCACAATGAATGATGAACAACGCTATAAACAAGGCATTGAGGTGCGGACTGAAGTTTTGGGTGAAAAACATGTTGGTCGGTCTTTGCAGAACCTAAATGACTTTAACCAAGATTTCCAAAATTTTATTAGCCGTTATGCATGGGGTGAAGTGTGGTCTCGCCCAGGCTTACCACGTCATACCCGTAGTTTAGTGACTATCGCAATTTTATTGGCACTGGGCCGTGAAGATGAACTACGCATGCATTTACGCGCTTGTTTCAACAATGGTGTAACTAAAGAAGATTTAAAAGAGTTGATCTTACATAGTTCACTCTATGCAGGTTTACCTGCGGCAAACGCTGCAATGCATATGGCTGAAGAAGTCTTTAAAGAGTTGGGGATAGAAGTAAACCCAATTGCAGCGAAAGAACAGGATTAAGGAGATAAAGATGTCACAACATAGCTGGGGTGCTTACGCCCAACGTAATACAGATGATCATCCACCAGCGTATACGCCAGGTTATAAAACAAGTGTATTACGTTCGCCAAAAAATGCATTGATCTCTATTAACGAGACCTTAACTGAAGTCACTGCACCGCATTTTTCTTCGAATCTGTTTGGCCCAAAAGATAACGATTTGATTTTGAACTATGCCAAAGATGGTTTGCCAATTGGTGAACGTGTCATTGTTCATGGCTATGTTCGTGACCAATTTGGTCGCCCTGTAAAAAATGCACTTCTAGAAGTATGGCAAGCCAATGCTTCTGGTCGTTATCGCCATCCAAACGACAAGTTTATTGGTGCAATGGATCCTAACTTTGGTGGTTGTGGTCGTACCTTAACTGATGAAAACGGTTTTTATATTTTCCGTACCATTAAACCAGGTCCATATCCATGGCGTAACCGTATTAATGAATGGCGTCCTGCCCATATCCATTTCTCTTTAATTGCTGATGGTTGGGCTCAGCGTTTAATTTCGCAATTTTATTTTGAAGGCGATACGCTCATTGATACTTGTCCGATTTTAAAAACAATTCCTTCTGAAGATCAACGTCGTGCCTTGATTGCGCTAGAAGATAAAAACAACTTTATCGAAGCCGATAGCCGTTGTTACCGTTTTGACATCACTTTGCGTGGTCGTCGAGCGACTTACTTCGAAAACGAATTGACTTAATCAGGAGCACGAGCATGAACAACTGGAATTTTCAGGAATTAAAAGAAACTCCATCTCAAACAGGTGGTCCTTACGTTCATATTGGGTTATTGCCACAACAAGCAAATATTGAAGTGTTCGAAAACAACTTTAATAACCAGCTAGTACAAGACCAAACCAAAGGCGAGCGTATTCGTCTTGAAGGTCAAGTATTTGACGGTTTAGGTCTACCGTTACGAGATGTACTCATTGAGATTTGGCAGGCTGATGCAAATGGTATTTACCCAAGTCAGGCAGATACACGTGAGCAAAAAGTTGATCCTGCATTTCAAGGTTGGGGCCGTACAGGTGCAGACTTTGAAACAGGCGTTTGGAGCTTCAATACGATTAAACCAGGCGCGACAGTTGGCCGTAAAGGTTCAACTCAGGCACCACATATTGCATTAGTCATTTTCGCTCGCGGTATTAACTTAGGTCTTCATACACGTGTTTATTTTGACGATGAAGCTGAGGCAAATGCTAATGATCCGATCTTAAATAGCATTGAGTGGGCACCGCGTCGCCAAACTCTTGTTGCTAAACGTTCTGAAGAGAATGGTGAAGTTGTTTACCGTTTTGATATTCGTATTCAAGGCGATGACGAAACTGTATTTTTTGATATTTAAGGAACACCTAAGGCTACACCTGATTATTCATGGATATGTGTAGCCTTTTTAAGGATGAATGATATGAAAATGAAAACATTATTAAGCTTAAGTTTGCTTACACTCCCATTTTTTGTAGCACAGGTGAATGCTGAACCTGTTGCTTTGGCTGCCCAGACACAACCTGCTATGACAACAGTTAAAACGATTGTTCCGATCACTGCAAAAACTAAAGAGCAAGCTTTAGCTCAAGCTCAAGTCATTGCAAATACAGCGGATGCTGATTTAGCTGAGTTTCGTATCGATTTACTCAGTTTTGCAAGTGATACAAAACAAGTGATTGCATTAGGGCATGAATTAAAAAAGATTTTAGGCAATAAGCCAATGATTGCCACCATTCGTACCAAAAACGAAGGTGGCCAGCTTGAAATTAGTGATGCTGATTATGGTAAGACTTATCAGGCTTATTTAAAAAATCCGTTCATGGATTGGTTAGATGTTGAGATGTTCCGTGATCAAAAAGTTGTTTCAGAGATTGTTCAAAAAGCACATCAAAAGAAAGTGCTGGTGGTCATGTCTAATCACGACTTCCAAAAAACACCAAGCCAAGATGAAATAGAAAAACGCTTATTAAAACAAGATAAAATGGGCGCAGATATTCTCAAAATTGCCGTAATGCCAAAATCTAAACAAGATGTTTTCACTTTAATGAACGCAACTTTAAAGGTAAGCCAGCAAACCACTAAACCATTATTGACGATGTCGATGGGGCAATTAGGTACGATTTCTCGTGTTGCGACTGCCAATATGGGCGGAAGTTATAGCTTTGGCATGATTGGTCAGGCTTCTGCACCGGGTCAAATTGATGTGACCAAGCTCAAACAGATTTTACAAACAGTTCAACCAACAAACCCATAAATCATAAGGATATGATGAAATGAATACATTACGTTTAACTACTCTTGCATTAGGTTTGATGGTTTCAGGAGTAGCGGCAGCACAAACTTATGTTGTTGACCGTTATCAAGACGATAGCAATAAAGGCTCTTTACGCTGGGCAATTGAACAAGCCAATGCAAACCCAAGCGAAGCGAGTGACATTTTGATTCAAGCAGTAGGCAAAGCGCCTTATGCAATTAAATTAAATAGTGCACTTCCTGAAATTAAAGCTCCTGTCAAAATCATTGGTACACAGTGGGATAAAACTGGTGAATACATCGCAATTGATGGATCAAATTACATTAAAGGCGAAGGGGCAAAAGCTTGTCCTGGTGCAAACCCTGAACAGTACGGCACCAATGTACGCACCATGACTTTACCGGGTTTTGTACTACGTGATGTCAATAACGTATCTTTAAAAGGCCTAGATATCCATCGTTTTTGCATTGGTGTATTGGTTAATCGTTCAAGTAATAACTTAATTCAGCATAACCGTATTAGTAATAACTATGGTGGTGCTGGTGTCATGATCACGGGTGACGATGGTAAAGGTAACCCAACTGCGACAACCACCAATAACAACAAAGTCTTAGATAACATTTTCCAAGACAATGGTGATGGCTTAGAACTGACACGTGGTGCAGCATTTAACTTAATTGCGAATAACCATTTTGTTTCAACCAAAGCAAATCCAGAACCTTCACAAGGTATTGAAATTTTGTGGGGTAATGACAATGCCGTAGTTGGTAATAAATTCGAAAACTATTCAGATGGCTTACAGATTAACTGGGGCAAACGTAACTATATCGCCTATAACGAAATGACCAATAACTCGATTGGTTTCAATATGACGGGTGATGGCAACATTCTTGATAGCAATAAAGTACATGGTAACCGTATTGGTGTAGCCATTCGCTCTGAAAAAGACGCAAATGCAAGAATTACATTGACTAAAAACCTGATTTGGGACAATGGTAAAGATATTAAACGTTGTGAAGCAGGTGGTTCATGTGTACCAGATCAGCGTTTAGGGGCAATTATATTTGGAGTACCCGCACTTGAGCATGAAGGGTTTGTTGGTTCTCGTGGTGGTGGTGTGGTGATTGAACCATCTAAGCTTCAAAAGACATGTACTCAGCCAAATCAACAGGACTGTAATGCTCAGCCGAATCAGGGTATTAAAGCTCCTAAGTTAACAGCGAATAAAGGTTCAGTTACAGTAGAAGTTAATGGCTTACCAAATCAACGCTATCAAGTTGAGTTTTTTGGCAACCAAAATGCAGCATCAAAAGAAGCTGAGCAATATTTAGGAACAATAACAGTAGCTACAGATGCCGAAGGTAAAGCAAAAGCCAATTGGAAACCAACAGTCAAAGTTGCCTCAATTACAGCAAATGTGACTGATCGCTTCGGTGCTACATCTGAGCTCGGGTTTGTGCAAGTTAAATAACAAAAAATAAGGCGCCTCAAAACAGGGGCGCATTTCAGAAAAGACAAAAGGGACTTGAAATGCCAAATGTAATGAAACTGAGTGTGCTAACAATTGCTGTATTGGGCAGCCAATTTGCACTTGCAAATGAGCCGTGGTCACAAGACCGTCAATGGTTGCTAGGCGACTGGAATGGAAAACGCCAGCAATTAGAGCAGCAGGGCTATAAATTTACGGCTTCTATTATGAGCCAAAGTGCCACAAATTTAGATGGTGGTTACAACGACAGCAATACTTTTGAAAATGCTGCACAACTTTCTTTAGGTGCCAACTTCGATTTAGAAAAAATTGCTGGTTGGAAAGATACAACAGCGAGCCTAGTCGTGACTAAACGTGACGGTAATGCATTAACTCTTGAGCGTATTAAAGACCCACGTTCTAGCCAATTGGGCAATGCTCAAGAAATTTATGGTCGCGGGAAAATTTGGCGTTTATCCCAAGCATGGGTGAAGAAGGGCTTTGTTGATAATACTGTACAGGTCAAATTTGGTCGTATGGGAATGTCAGAGGACTTTAATAGTTCTCAATGTGAGTTTCAGAACTTATTGCTTTGCGGTGGGCAGTTAGGAAAATCAATTGGTTCAATTTGGTATAACTCACCAGTCGGTGTTTGGGCTACAAACGTTAAATATCAGTTTGCACCTGAGTGGACTTTAGGTGTTGGTGTGTATGAGGTCAATCCAGACAACATTAAAACAGCATCAAATAGTGATGGTTTTAATCTGGATATGAATAATGTGAAGGGCGCAACTATACCGGTTGAGCTCGCATGGAAACCAAAACTTGCAGTCTTTAATGGTTTACCGGGTGAATATAAAGTAGGTGCGCTGTACTCAACCGCAGAAGCAAATGATATTAAAACTGCGGGTAAAGTGCATGACGGAAAACAAAGCTTCTGGATTAATGCACAGCAACAACTTAGCCATGCCGGCCAAGATCCGAAACGCGGTTTATATGTCAGTTTTAACAGCGTTGTAAATGATAAAGCAACGACTTTTGTTCAAAGTACGCAACAGCTTGCTCTTTGGTATAAGGGACCGTTTGATAGCCGTCCAAATGATTCGATTGGTTTTGGTATTGCCAATTATGTAGTCAATGATCGTGCTAAAGATAAACAGATCGCGACAAACGAAAGTCATGGATATTACAGTTATGATTCGATTGCATCTGACTATATTCCAATTCAAGACGACGAGTTAAATGTCGAGTTGAACTATACCTATCAATGGTCTCCGGCCGTCATGTTACGTCCAAACATTCAATATATCCATCAACCTGCTGGTGTGAAAGAAGTCGATGATGCTTGGGTGGCAGGCCTGAGTGTAAAAGTTAATTTTTAATAATATTGATGGCTGGTTAGACATAGTTTAACTGGCCCAAATGCTTGAACTATTCGGGTTCAGTATATGTGGAGTAGGATCTATGTCTGAGTCAGATTCTAAGTTTCATATCTTATTCAAAATATGGTGTTTTATTTTAGGTTTAGCTTTATTGGCTACTGGTATTTTTTATATCGTGGGCGGTGGAAAGCTAGTATCTCTCGGTGGTTCTTGGTATTTCCTTATCTCAGGACTGTTTATAACCATTTCAGCAATTAGTATTTTCCGAAAAAAAGCGCTGGGCGTCTGGATTTTTGCGGCTGTTTTTGTTGGTACCGTAATTTGGTCACTCATTGATGCTGGATGGGAGTTTTGGCCGTTATTCTCGCGCTTAATGTTTCCTGCTGGTCTTTTTGCTGCGTTGTTATTTACCTTACCTTCAATTCGACGCTACCAATTTCAAACTAGTTTGGCATCTTCAGCCTATGCAGTAGGTGGCTTAGTCGTTGTGGGTATGTTGATTGCGCTCTATCAAATGTTCCAACCGCATCCAACAGTAGCAAGCTCAGGTGAAAAACTACCTTTAGTACCAGTTGACCCATCTAAAAAACAGGTGAATTGGGAAAATTATGGAAATGATGCGGGTGGTAGTCGCTTTGTTGCTCTCGACCAAATTAACCGAGATAACGTTCATAAACTAAAAGAAGCTTGGCGCTTTAGAACAGGTGATTTTACAACGGGTAGCGGTAATGGTGCCGAAGACCAAATGACGCCGCTACAAGTTGGAAATAAAGTCTTTTTATGTACACCACATAACAACATTTTTGCAATAGATGCCGACTCGGGCAAACAACTCTGGAAAGCTGAGGTGAACTCTACAGCCGATGCTTGGGAGCGTTGCCGTGGTGTTGCATACTTTGATTCAACAAAAGCACTTGTACAACCAACATTAGCTGGCGCAACTCCGGTAACTACTGTTGCGGGTAACACAACATGTCCACGCCGTGTATATACCAATACACCAGATGCTCGTTTAATTGCAGTCAATGCAGATACTGGTGAGCGTTGTGCTGACTTTGGGGTGAATGGAACGGTTAACTTACTCGAAGGCTTAGGCGATGGAACAAAAGCTCCACGTTTTGAAGTGACTTCTGCACCAACAATTGCGGGTACAACCATTGTGGTGGGTAGTCGTATTGCCGATAACGTAGCAGCGGATATGCCGGGTGGTGTAATCCGTGGTTATGATGTGATTACAGGCAAACTCCGCTGGGCATTTGACCCACGTAATCCTGATCCTAACCATGTTCTAAAACCGGGTGAAACTTATAAACGTAGTTCGGCAAACTCTTGGGCCGCAATGTCGTATGACCCGCAAATGAATACGGTGTTCTTACCTATGGGTAGCTCATCTGTCGATATTTGGGGTGGTAACCGTAATCCTTTAGATCATAAGTACAACACTTCTGTTTTAGCACTTGATGCAACAACAGGTAAAGAGAAGTGGGTATATCAAACTGTTCATAACGATTTATGGGACTTTGACTTACCAATGCAACCAAGTCTAGTCGACTTCCCATTAAAAGATGGTACGACTAAACCGGCTGTTGTGATTGGAACCAAATCAGGCCAATTCTTTGTTCTTGATCGTGTAACGGGCAAACCGTTAACTAAAGTGATTGAGCAGCCAGTGAAAGCGGCAAATATTCCGGGTGAGCAATACAGTTTAACTCAACCACGTTCAGTTGAAATGCCTCAAATTGGTAATCAGACTTTAACCGAGTCAGATATGTGGGGTGCAACGCCGTTTGATCAACTTATGTGCCGTATTAACTTTAAGTCAATGCGTTACGAAGGTTTATTTACTGCACCGGGCACTGATGTTTCATTAAGTTTTCCAGGCTCTTTAGGCGGTATGAACTGGGGCAGCATTGCTTTTGATCCAACTCATCGTTATATGTTTGTGAACGATATGCGTCTTGGTTTATGGGTGCAACTCATAAAACAAACCCCTGAAGATATCAAGATTCAGGCGAGTGGTGGTGAAAAAGTAAATACTGGTATGGGTGCTGTACCAATGAGAGGTACACCATATAAAGTGAATAAAAACCGCTTTATGTCTGCTTTAAGTATTCCTTGTCAAAAACCACCATTTGGTACGATGACCGCAATTGACATGAAAACTCGTCAGGTTGCATGGCAAGTGCCACTAGGTACAGTTGAAGACACTGGACCACTTGGTATTAAGATGGGCTTAAAAGCACCGATTGGTATGCCGACTATTGGTGGCCCTATGGCAACTCAAGGTGGCTTAGTTTTCTTTGCTGCAACTCAAGATTATTACTTGCGTGCTTTTGATTCATCTACAGGTAAAGAGCTGTGGAAGTCACGTATGCCAGTAGGTAGCCAAGGAACTCCAATTAGCTATGTTTCTCCTAAAACAGGTAAACAATATGTGGTTGTTACCGCAGGTGGAGCACGCCAGTCTCCAGACCATGGTGATTATGTAATCGCATATAGCTTAGAGAAGTAAGTAAAGAGGGCAAAAGGATAAATTTTCTTTTGCCCTTATTCTTTTTAATATCTTTTTTCTATTAAAGTGTTTATGTAAATTCTATAATTTTAAAGAGATAGCTTTACCAAGTAGTAAAAAAGTGCTTGAAGTTATTGCTAAACTTAAAATATTCTTATAAATGATTCATCCTAAACACTAGAGATAGCCGAACTATTAAGCATTTTTTTATAATGTTTTACCTATAAATAAAACTTTAAACTTTATTAAGTTTTGTTTAACTTAAGGTTGTGAATTTTAATTAAAAATAAACATTATTAGGTTTTTAACCTTGAAAAACAGGTTTTTTTTGTTGGAAAAACAAGCGTAAATATATACTTATATTATATTTAAATAATGTATCGCATTACGATAGAATGGTTCCCGCAGGTTATTACTACCCAGTAATAATTTGTATTTCAGGAATTTAAGCTTTAATTGGCTTAAGGCTCATCGAAAGATGGGCCTTTTTTTATGTGCTTTCTATTGCAATTTTTTTATAATATTAAAAATAGCCTAAGTATTATTAAATAAAAATATGAAAAATGAGTCTTTAATGACAATTCAGATATGATTTGTTAGATTAAAGCCACTTGATAATAATAGGTGATGTAATGAGATTTTTAGTTCTTGCAACTTTATCCGGTTTGGCTTTAATGGGTTGCGCTTCTGTTCAGCAAGCTCCGAATACACAAGAAACAATTCGCTATGCTTCTAGTCCATGTTTTGGTGCATGTCCAATTTACTCAGTAGAAGTGGCGCCTACAGGTTTAATTCGTTTTGAAGGTAAACAATATACAAAAACACTTGGTGTTAAAGAAATCCAAGGTAGCGTAAAAGATTATCAAAAACTTGCAGATGAATTAAAAACTTACCGACCTCAAACAGGGACTCAATCTAAAACTGCGGGTTGTCAGCAAACAGCAACCGACATGTCTAGCTATTACATTACTTGGATTCAACCAAATGGTATTGAAACAAAATTAAGCCATTACACAGGTTGTATCTCTCCAGCAAATAATAGATTGAATAAAGTCATGGAAAAATTACCTGAACAATTAGGCATTAAAGATCTAATTTAGTGACAAAAGCCCCAAAATCTTGGGGCTTTTTCTTGTTAAGAAGAATTATAAACTCAAAAGTTTTATATTAAGTATTTCTAAAAGAATCAGCGTATAATACAGATTATAAAAACATATATTGTTAAGAGTGGTTATATGTCAAATATTGTCTATGCTTTTTTGGGTGGTTTATTACTCGGCATCGCAACAGTTGGATATTTATATATAAATGGTCGTATAGCCGGAATTAGTGGATTGCTTGCTCAAATCATTAATCCTACTAAAGATACTTTTAAAAGTTCTGCATTCTGGTTCATTGCAGGACTCGTGATTACACCTTTCATATATGGTTATTTTTATCAGCCTGAAATTGAAATTAAAGCCAATACATTTGCACTTATTTTAGCAGGTGTACTTGTTGGTTTTGGAACACGGCTAGGCTCTGGATGCACAAGCGGCCATGGCATTTGTGGTATGAGCAGGCTATCAAAACGCTCAATGATAGCGACAGCAGTTTTTATGTTTGCTGGGATGTTAACCGTTTATATCATTCGTCATGTGCTGGGGTAATCTTGTGAAAAACATTTTAGCTTTTATATTTGGTGGTTTGTTTTCATTAGGCTTAATGATTTCGGGCATGTCGAATCCTGAAAAGGTATTAGGTTTTTTAGATATCTTTGGGCAGTGGGATATCAGCTTAATGTTTGTGATGTTAGGTGCAATTGCTGTGGCATTTATTCCATTTCAAAAGGCTATAAAAAGTCCTAAAACGCTTTTTAATGAGAAAATTCAATTACCAATGAATACACAGATTGACCAAAGGTTAACTGTTGGTGCTTTTATTTTCGGTATAGGCTGGGGAATAGCAGGGATATGTCCAGCGCCAGCTTTAACACTTATCGGATTAGGACATTTTGAAGCGCTGTATTTTATTGTGGCAATGTTATTAGGAATGTTTATTTACCGAGTCTTAAATAAAGGAAATTAAACCTATGCAACAACCTCTAGTAAAAGATTTTTTTGATGAAAACACCAATACTTTTAGCTATGTTGTTGCGGATTTAGCGACTCGTCAATGCGCGATTATTGATAGCGTGCTTGACTACGATGCAGCTTCAGCCACTACAAAAACAACCAATGCTGATCTGATTGTCGATTATGTCTTGGCTGAAAACTTTAAAGTGCAATGGATTTTAGAAACCCACGTCCACGCCGACCATATGACTGCTGCCCAATATTTAAAATCTAAATTGGGCGGTGATATTGCAATTAGCCAGAAGATTTCAATCGTACAAGAAACATTTTCCGCTATTTATAATTTTGATTTTAAGAAATTCAATGAAAATCAACCGTTTGATTATTTATTTGAAGATCATGAACATTTCAAAATAGGGGATATAGAAGCCTATAACATTCCTACACCAGGGCATACACCCGCTTGCTTGAGCTATGTGATTGCCGATGCTGTTTTTGTCGGTGATACTCTATTTATGCCTGATTATGGCTCAGCGAGATGCGATTTTCCTAAGGGAAGTGCTGCTGCACTTTATGATTCGGTACAAAAACTTTATACACTTCCTGACAACATGCGCATGTTTTTATGCCATGACTATAAGCCCGAAGGTCGTGATGAATATGTCTGTCAAACAGATATTAAAACCCAAAAGCAAAGCAATATTCATTTAAATCGGCGCGTTTCCAAGGATTCATTCATAAAAATGCGTCAAGAAAGAGATGCTACTTTGGCAATGCCAAAATTAATTCTGCCTTCAATTCAAATTAATATGAACGGTGGAAACTTTCCGGAACCTGAAGCGAATGGCATCCGCTATTTAAAAATTCCATTTAATTACTTTTAGAAATAGCCTAAGCATTTATTTTAAATCGTTTTCATCCTCTAAATAGCCTAAGCGAATAATAAAATTTACTCTATAAAATAGCCTAAGTAAGATTTAAAGAACTTGTCTTAAGTCCCGCGAAGTCTCTTGCAATAAAGGCAGAATGTGTTGAACCAAATATTCTTCAGTTGTTTTCATGGTCGGAGAGACAATATTTAAAGCTGCAACAACTTTAAAGTCTTGTCCATAAATTGGTACGGCGAGCGCATGAACGCCTAATTCGTGTTCTTCACGTGAATAACACCAATCTTGTTCTCGAATCTCTTGTAGTAACTCTAAAAATTTATCATTTTCAACATGTGTATATTTGGTTAGACGTTGAAGAGGATATTTTTGGAGCCAATCTAATTGTTCTTCTTGGCTTAAATGTGCCAGTAAAATTTTACCCGCCGATGTCGCATGAGCAGGTAAGCGGTTACCCAAATGCAAGCCATATGGATTTACGCGGTCAGTTTGTTGGTGGGCAGCACTACGAGCAATGGTAATTGCTTCATAACCATCAAGTACCATCACTGAATAAATGAGAGAGGTTTGGTTAGTTAACAGATTTAATAAAGGCTGAGACACTTTTGGAAGCTGAGCTGCGCCCAAATAAGCTCCTGAAAATTTAAGAACTTTCGGGGTTAAATAGTAATAGTGGCCATCTGACTCAAGATATCCTAAGTATTCTAAAGTTAATAAGTGACGTCTTGCTGCTGCTCGGGTAAGTCCTGTTTTTTCAGCAGCCATAGAAATATTTAAACGATGTTGATTACTGCTAAAGCTATCTAAAATCGCCATGCCTTTACCGATGCCAGCAATGTAATCTTCATGACGAATCGTTTTTTTGTTGTCCTGATTCTGGATTATCCGTTCATCTTTACTCATTACTGGTCCTTGTACGATAGAAGCTTAGTAGATCAATTTGCTTTATTGAAAAAGTTTAATAATTTCATGTCGCAAAAATTGATGCCTTAAATTATCCCTTAAATCTTCGTGCCAAAACATACCCATTTTAATATTGGTTATCTCAAAAGGCAGAGAATGTAAGCAAATTTCAGGACTATAAGATAAATGCTGCAAAATCATACGAGGCATGGTCAGTATCGCGTTGGCTTGAGCCGCCAGAACTTGTAACGCCGTTGAGTAGTTTTGACAGCGCATAAATACATTTCTTGAAATTTTTTGATGCTGGTTTAAATAAATATCTTCAAGCAAAGCACCTGTACGGCGTGATGAAACACCAATGTGTCGTCCATTAATATAACGAGATAAATCGACTTCTTTAAGTTGGCTGCAAATGACGAACTCATCTGTTACCAAATGATCAAAGGTAATTTTTGGAGATAAGTATTGTTCTAGGTCAATCACGAAATCGAGCTGCTGCGTCGCCAAGTCCGCCATAATATGTTTTCGATCGAGTTTCATACTGACAAATTGCAAATCTAAATTAAGATTTTGAAAATGTTGAGCAAGCCGTGGAAGAATAATCGGTTCAATCTCATCATGAACGGCGATTTTTAAGTTTTTTAAGCTTGTTGGATCAAAGACATGTTTCTGTTGGCTAATATTTTGAATCGTTAAAAGTGCTTGCTTAACATTTGGATAAATCTGTTCTGCAAAAGGCGTTGCAGACATTTTATTGCCTACACGTATAAATACATCATCTTCAAGTTGCTGACGTAAACGCTGCAAAGCATGACTTGCTGCTGACTGTGTAATATTGAGACTGCTTGCTGCATTTGAAATACTTTTTTGCTCATAAATTGCGATAAATAGCGGATATAAATTGATATCAATTCGGTGAAAAAAGCTTAAGTCTAAACCGTGAAGGTTATGAATATTATTCATGTGAAGGTATTTAATAAAATCATTTCATTCATATTAAGTTTCAAGTTATGTTGATGTAAAGACCAGATAATCATGTAAGGGAAAAAGAATGTTTGAACTCTCCAAGAAAGCTCAGGATTTTACCGAGCGAACAAGAAAATTTATTTTAGAAGAAATAGAACCTGTAGAAGCAAAATTTTGGGAAGAAGTTCACGAGTTAAATCCAGATGGAAACTGGAAAAAATGGCAATGGCCTGAGCTTTTAGAAACTTTGAAATCTAAAGCAAAGCAAGCTGGTCTTTGGAATATGTTTTTACCCGATGAAAAGCTGGGTGCAGGTTTAACTGTTCAAGAATATGCGCACATAGCTGAATTAACTGGCCGTAGCTTATTGGCACCAACCGTTTTTAACTGTAATGCACCAGACACAGGAAATATGGAGTTGTTATGGCGCTATGGTAGTGAGCAGCAAAAACAGCAATGGTTAGAACCTTTATTGGACGGAAAAATTCGTTCGGTTTTTTGTATGACTGAACCTGATGTTGCTTCAAGCGATGCAACCAATATGCAAGCGACTGCGCTCATCGATGGTAATGAAATTGTTTTAAATGGCAAAAAGTGGTGGTCGTCTGGTTTAGGTGACCCAAATGCTAAAGTCATTATTTTTATGGCACATACTCCAGATGAAACCAAAGACCGTCATCATCAACATTCTATGGTTTTAGTA
Source organism: Acinetobacter sp. ABJ_C1_1 (assembly GCF_044684115.1). Taxonomy (NCBI): domain Bacteria; kingdom Pseudomonadati; phylum Pseudomonadota; class Gammaproteobacteria; order Moraxellales; family Moraxellaceae; genus Acinetobacter; species Acinetobacter sp. ABJ_C1_1. The sequence goes on from NZ_JBITPU010000008.1 coordinate 82,146, forward strand.
CCGATTGATACGGCGGGTGTCGAAATTCAACGAATGTTACCTGTGTTTGGTGACTACGATGCACCGCATGGACACGGTGAGGTTCACTTTAATAATGTTCGAGTACCTCTTGAAAACTTTATTGGTGGAGCTGGCCAAGGTTTTGAAATTGCCCAAGGGCGTTTAGGACCAGGGCGTATTCACCATTGCATGCGCTGTATTGGAGCTGCTGAAAAAGCGCTAGAAATGATGATTGATAGAGGCATGTCTAGAACAGCGTTTGGTAAAGAAATTTTAAAACTTGGTGGTAACCTCGAACGCATAGCCGATGCGCGAGTCGCCATAGATCAAGCTAGACTTTTAACCTTGTATGCTGCTTATAAAATGGATACTTTAGGAAATATGGCTGCTTTAACAGAAATATCTGCAATTAAAGTAGTGGCTCCGAGTGTTTTAGAAAAAGTAGTCGACATGGCAATTCAGCTACATGGTGGTGCGGGCGTTTCAAGAGATACACCATTAACTGGTTTCTTTGCTCAAGCACGCAGTTTACGTTTAGCTGATGGTCCAGATGAAGTACATAAAGGCATGATTGCCAAATTAGAGTTGGCCAAACGTGGTTATTTCGGTCGTCATAAGAAAGTATAAGTTTAAAGGAAGTTAAGATGTCTGTAATTGATATAGGCGGTGAAGTACGTGAAGGTGAAGAGCTTGATATTGGGGCAGTGGAAAACTGGTTAAAAAGCCAAGGTGTTGAGTTGGTTGGCCCAGCAGTCGTTACTCAATATACGGGCGGGGCGTCGAATTGGACTTATCGTTTAAAGTATGAAAATACCGATTTAATTTTACGTCGTCCTCCAAAAGGAACAAAAGCGAAATCGGCCCACGATATGGCCCGTGAATATATGGTGCAAAAAAATCTTGCGCCTTATTATCCCGTGCTTCCTAAAATGGTGGCACTTTGTCAGGATGAATCGGTCATTGGTTGTGATTTTTATGTCATGGAACGCATCGAAGGTATTATTCCCCGTGCAAAATTACCGCCTGAGCTTGGCTTTAATGAAGAAAATGTTCATGAGCTCTGCGTAAATGTTATTGATAAGCTGATTGAGCTACATCAAATTCCTTATGAGAACACACCTTTAGCTGAACTAGGCAAAGGTGCGGGATATTGCCGTAGACAAGTTGAAGGTTGGGATAAGCGCTATGAAAAAGTCCGTACAATCAACGTTCCTTCATTTAAATATGTTCGAAAATGGCTAAACGATAATATCCCTCAAGACTCTACGACTTGCATTATTCACAATGATTGGCGTTTTGATAATGTGATTTTAGATCCAGAACATCCAACGGAAGTAATTGGTGTGTTGGATTGGGAAATGGCGACCTTAGGTGATCCATTAATGGATTTGGGCAGTGCTTTGGCCTATTGGGTTGAGCCCACGGATAATATGATTTTTAGATCGACACGCCGTCAGCCTACCCATTTAAAGGGAATGTTCTCTCGTAAAGAAGTCGTTGACTATTATTTGCAAAAAACTGGTCTGGAACCTCAAAACTGGACTTTTTATGAAGTCTTCGGTGTATTCCGTTTAGCCGTGATTGCTCAGCAAATCTATTATCGTTATTACCATAAACAAACCCGAAACCCTGCTTTTAAAGATTTCTGGATAGTGATCCATGCACTACATATCAGAGCTTTAAAACTTATCGCCCAGCAAAAATTACAAGAATCGGAATTTGCTCAGCAATCTCTACAGAAAATACAGGGTATTTTAAGAAGATGACCACAATTTATCTGGTAAGGCATGGACAGGCATCATTTGGTAAAAGTAACTATGATGAGTTGTCTGAAAATGGTGAAGCTCAAGCGACTTTATTAGGCCAATATTTTAAGAAAATATTGAAAGAACAACCTTATGTAGTTGCAGGAACTATGCAGCGCCATGAACAAACTGCAGAGCTTGCACTAAAAGAATGTTTTCCAGATGCGGTAATTCATCATAATAATTTATGGAATGAGTTTAACCATCAACAGGTTTTTGCTCGTTATGAGCCGCGTTTTGAACAGCCTGAACTATTAAAAGCTGACGTGGCGCAAGAACAGAACCCACGCGCATATCTTGCCAAAATATTTGAAGGTGCCATTGGACGATGGACAGATGGTGACTTTCATCATGAATATGATGAGTCTTGGCCACACTTTAAAGAAAGAGTCGAAACAGCATTGCAGCAACTTTGTGATGAGTTAGCAAAAACCAAACCTCGCTATGCAATTGTTTTTACCTCGGGTGGAGTGATTTCTGTAGCTATTGGAAAACTGCTTGAACTCAGTCCTAATCGAACTTTTGCGTTGAATTGGGCAATTGCTAATACAAGCCTCACGACTTTGCGTTTGGTTGGAAACGAAGCTCAGGTTTTAAGTTTAAATGAACATCATTTTATAAAAGCTGAGCGTCCAGATTTACTGACATGGATTTAAAATAAGGATAAAAGCATGGCAAAGACGATTTTAATTACAGGTGCAAGTTCTGGATTGGGCGCGGGTATGGCGCATGAATTTGCAGCAAAAGGTTATAACTTGGCGATTTGTGCACGCCGTTTAGACAGATTAGAAACTTTAAAAACTGAACTTGAAAATCAGTACGGTATTAAAGTAATTGCAAAAAGTCTGGATGTCACCAATTACGATCAGGTTTTTGAAGTATTTCGTGCCTTTAAACAAGAATTTGGCTATTTAGATCGAATTATTGTAAATGCGGGAGTAGGCAATGGTCGCCGTATTGGTAAAGGTAATTTTGAAATTAACAGAGCCACGGCCGAAACAAACTTTATTTCTGCTTTAGCACAGTGTGAGGCATCGATTGAAATTTTTAGAGCGCAAAATGCAGGTCATTTGGTGGTCATGTCATCCATGAGTGCAATGCGCGGATTACCAAAACATTTATCGACTTATGCGGCAAGTCAAGCTGCTGTTGCTCACTTGGCTGAAGGTATTCGAGCTGAATTATTGGATACGCCAATTAAAGTCTAAACAATTTTCCCAGGCTACATTCGTACTGAAATGAATGAAGGTGCTAAACATTTACCTTTTGAAGTCGATGCAAAAACAGGATGTAAAGCTTTAGTCAAAGCTATCGAAAAACAACCTGTAAAAGCGTATGTACCACAGTGGCCATGGCTACCAATGAGTATTGCCATGAAGGTTTTGCCTTTAAGATTAGTCAATAAATTAGGATAAAAAATTACCCCCTAAACTTTAGGGGGTAATTTTTATTTAGAATTTTTTGGTGTAATTGACGAATAAGCGGTCTTCGCCAAAGTCATTACCATGTTTTACGTTGTAATCAATACGAATATATTGCAGGGCAAAGCCTTTTAAGAGTGGCTGCTGAAAGGCATAGTTCAGAATGACATTGGACTCAGTTTCGTGGTTTTTCTCACCATTAGCTGCTTTAAAGTCATGACCGTAAACATATTTCACCATTGCGTTTAAGCCCGGAACGTAATCTTTAAAATCGTAGCCGTACATGACATGGTAAGACTTTTCATCTTCTTTAAAAAAGCCCGTGGCATTCCAGTTAATGAAATAAGTTTCTGGTAAGAAGCCATCTGGTAGCGGGTAAGCCGACTCACCGATAATCTGTTGATAACCCAAACCAAAGGTATGGTTTTTTACTTTAACGGTTTCAAGTAATCCAATGTTCTGCGCATCAATATCAAAAGTATTGCCGTCATCTTTTGCATTAAAGTACTTAAATTTAGAGGTAAGAGCAAAAGTTGGTTGCTTCCAATTATGCTCAAGGCCAACATAGTGTTTGTTATACAGATCTTCTAAATTACCAAAATAATATTCACCCTTTAAAGACGGCGTAAATTGATATCGCAGGTCAATGTAGTTCAAACCATCAGATTCTTTGGTAATTCCATTTGATGTAAAGGAAAACTTTTTAAAGTCTTCTTCATTTCGTGGCGACACTTTTTCCACTCGGCCAATTTCAGCATAGAGTTGATCTGAAAGTTGTGACTTTAAGTTGGTTCCCCAATACGAAGTGAGTAACTGACGACTAGCATCTACGGCAGTTACAGGTAAATCTAGCCAGAGTTCACCCACACTTAATAATGTTTTGTTATAGCCCAGCTTTAAAGTCGCGCCGTATTTTAAATAGTCTGAAGCCTGAGATTGCGTTTCTTTATTAAAAGGCAGAACAGTATCTGCGACATGTTTGTCTGAACTTAAGCGCACAGCATATTGAACAGATGCATCAGCCCCAATCGTAATCGGCTTATCTGCTATGACTAATGGAGTGTCATGCATTTTTGATTTATAAAATAAAGATGCTGCCTGAGACCAACTACCAGTATCTTTTAAGGCATCGTTATCAAAATTACGGTTGATATAGGCATTCTTTAAAGTGAATTTCCATTCATCTTCAGTTTGCTGATTTGGATTTGCGGCCCATGAGTTGCTGCACATCAGTAATAAAGTGGCAACGGCTAAAGTGTGTGGTTTAAAACGGTGAAATAATTCCATAATCCATTTCCCAGATGTATGCCAGTCCTCGGCACTACGTAATTTTGAATATTTCGGTACTCTCTAAGCGTTTAATTAGAGAGTACATTTTTGCAATTGGTGATACCTATTAATTTAATTTTTCAAGCTTCATACTTTCACTAAAGAATTTGCAGCCTTTAAAAAGCAGAATTAGAGCCAGTACACATGACAGACCACCCACAATAGATAAAGAAGAACCTACCATTAACGGACTACCAAAAACTTTATCTGTAATAATTGCTACCAATGTTGTACCAATACCGAGTCCAATTAAGTTGCTCACCAAAAGGAATAGGGCAGAAAGGCGTGCTCTAAATTGATTTGGGGCTAACATTTGTAATGCTGTTGCCGAAATTACTAGAGGGAAAGATGCGAAAAACATTGCAGGAATCAGTAAGCTGACTGAAAGCCATAGCTGATCTGTTTGGGTAAAAAAAACAATTGGAATAATTAGGCCAACAATTCCAATCACACCTGTGAACATCGGTGCATCTTGGCGTCCTTTTTTAATAAACCAGTCGTTTAGCCAACCTGCACAAAACACGCCTAATGTATTTGCAATTAACAGAATTGTGCCGAGCATGTAACCTGTTTCAGTCGGTGCAAGTTGAAACTTTCGAATATAAAATGCAGGTGTCCAGCTAGTCAGGCTGTAGAGTGCCATTGCATAAAAGGTAAAACCTAAATAATGACAAGCAAATGTTTTCGAATGCTTTTTAATAAACTGAAGACATTGTGAGAATTTAACTTGGTCAACTTGTCCATTTTGATTGAGCTGTTGGCCTTTACGTGCAGGGTCTTTAACGGTCAGAATAAATAGCAGACCAATAATGATGCCAGGTAAACCGACTACAAAAAAGGCAATTTGCCATGCTTTAAGTGCGCCTAATAGTGGAGCTTCAATGAGCGTTACGCCTTTAAGCAAATTAATGACATAACCGCCAACTAAAAAGGCGATACCACCACCTAAAAAAGCACCAATTGAATAAATTCCGACAGCACGACCTAGTTTGTCCTTACTAAACATGTCGCTGAACATTGAATAAGCGGCTGGAGATAACGCAGCTTCACCCACACCGACCGCCATACGGCTCAGGAACAGTTGAATAAAGTTTTTACTTAAACCACAAGTTGCCGTTGCTAGGCTCCAAACAATAATCCCGATTGAAATCAATTTTGGTCGTGAAAAACGATCGGCAATATAGGCTAAGGGTAAACCCATAACCGCATAAAACAGTGAGAAGGCAAGGCCATGTAATAGGCTAAATTGTGTATCTGAAAGTTGGAGATCTGCTTTGATGGGTTCAATCATCAGCGCTAGAATTTGGCGATCAATAAATGAAAATATATATGCCAACATACAAAGTGTGACGACATACCATGCATAAGCATTGCTTTTCTTTTGTGTCCTTTCAACAGCGATATTACTTTGGTTCATACACTTAATCCTTATGTATAAAACGCTTAAAGAAATTGATATCTAACTTTTATTATTCCTCTGAAGTTTTCGATATTTCCCCCTTTTAGATAAGAATAATAAATAGGCTAGAAATGAGTAATTTGGTCTCGTACAGACCGGAAGAGTGTGTCTAAACCCGATTAGAGTTAATGGGATTTTAAAAATCATGGAATTATTATTTTCTTTTTATATGTAAAATTCCATTACTTATTGAGTATGTTAGAATACCTAAAAAGTATGTTAAGTAAACAGATAGTAATAATTTATTGGACTAAGAAACTGATTTTTATTTATTTTTTAATATTAAAACTTATTTTAATAAAGAGCAGCGAGAAAAGAAGAACTATTTTCAGGCTGCTCTTGAGCGTATCTAACCCGATATCAAGTCAAATAATCAACTTGATGGCATGAGATCAAATAATTTTTTTAACTGGTGATTTAAATTGTGAAGCTCATCTTCTGAAAAGGCATTTAGGATGCCTGCCAAGGTAACCACACTAATTTGATTAATCTGTTCAACCAGCTCAACACCTTTGGGAGTTAATTTCACCATCGAGATGCGTTCATCGGTGGTAGAAGAGTAGACCTCGACAATTCCATCTTCTACTAAGCGATATACAGCTTTTGTTGCCGTAGTTAACTTTAAGGTAGAAAGATTAGCGATATCGGTAATACTGGCTTCACCCAAAGCATTAGTACTTAAAATGATTTTACGGCGTGTATTATCAATACCTAGTTTTTTTATTGATTTTTCAATGAGTTGTGAATATTTTCCGTTAACTTGGGAAACCCAAAAAAAAGGGAAGTTTTGAATACTCGACGGTTCTTTATTAGGAAGAAATTGTTCTAAATGATCAAGCATAGCTAAGCAATAACTTAGTGAAAAAAGGGTAATCCTATTATAAACAAAATTTTGGATATTTCCTTGGGAACAAATTATAAAAAATACTTGACAATTCCATTAAATTTTCCGATATTTTAATTAATGAATAAAAATACATGGAAAAGTGAATGAATATTATTAGCCAAAGCGTGCACAAAGGAAGTGGCAAGCTCAAGGTGATGGTCAAGGACACAATTGATATTCAAGGTCTAAAAACCATTGCTGGTAGTCGAGCTTTACTAAATGTTGAACCTGCTCAAGATGATGCTGAGGTGGTTAAAAACATTTTAAAAGCTGACTGTGAAATTATTGCAAAAACAAATTTGCACGAATTGGCTTTTGGCATTACAGGCATTAACCATGCTTTTGGTACACCCATCAACCCTAAATATCCTGAACTTATTCCAGGCGGATCTTCGAGTGGTTCGGCTGCGGCAGTTGCAGCAAAACAAGCAGATTTTACTTTAGGTACCGACACGGGCGGCTCTATCCGTATGCCCGCTGCGTGCTGCGGAGTTTTTGGTTTAAAACCAACTTTTGGCCGTGTGAGCAGAAAAGGCGTATATCCGCCGTCGAGTTCTTTAGATTGCGTTGGTCCTTTTGCAAATTCAGTCGAGATGATTGAAAAGGCCATGCAAATTATTGATCCAACTTTCAAACCTACGGAATTTACTCGTACACCAAAAATTGCTGTTCTCGATGTAAGCGCAGATCAGGTCGTTTGGAACTGTATTCATCAAGCACTTCAAAAAGCAAATTTAGAGACCGTTTTAGAAAAAGTTGAACATTTTGAAGCAGCTTATGATGCAGGCATGCAGATTATTAACTATGAAAATTGGCAAGCTTTTGGTGAGTTAACCCAAACAGGCTTAATTGGTTCTGATGTAAATGGTCGTTTATTAAAAGCAGCCCACACCACTTTAGAGCAAGTAAAGCAAGCAGAAGCTGTGAAAGCGCAGCTGACAAAGGAACTCGATGCTTTATTAGAAAAATATGATGCATTGGTTCTGCCGACACTTCCACAAATTCCACCAAAAGTTTCTGAAGCTGAAAACACGGTCGCTTTTTTGAACCTAACCGGTTTAGTTCGACCATTTAACTTATCAGGACATCCAGCCATTTCAGTGCCACTTGAAACCAGTGAAGGTTTGCCTGTGGGCTTACAGATCGTATCAAAGCATCAAAAAGATGAGCAATTATGTGCAATAGCTAAATTTTGTGTTGATGCAATGCAATAAATTACAAGGAGTTAGATGATGAATAAGTTGTCTAAAATGGAGTTTGCTTCTCAAGACAAAGCAGTTGATTTAGATGCTTTGTGCCAAGAAATTCGTGAGCGTGCCTGTGCAGGTGAGTTTGATAATCAGGCCTATGTGAGCCAAGACATTATCGAAAAACTTAAAAAAATTGGTGTTTACCGTGCCTTAGTGCCTAAACGTTTTGGTGGTGAAGAATGGTCACCGCGGCAGTTTTGTGAGTTGATCGAAACTTTATCTAAAGCTGATGGTTCAGTGGGTTGGGTGGCAAGTTTCGGTATGAGTCCTGCGTATTTAGGAAGTTTGCCCGAAGAAACGCTGAAAGAGTTGTACCAAAACGGGCCAGATGTCGTATTTGCCGGAGGTATTTTCCCACCTCAGCCTGCCGAAATTACCGATGAAGGTGTGGTGGTGCGCGGACGTTGGAAATTCTCAAGCGGCTGTATGGGAGCGGACATTGTTGGCGTGGGGATTTCACCCCTTAAAAATAATGAAATGCAAGGTTTACCACGCATGGCCGTGATGCCTGCCAACAAAGCCAAAATCGAAATGACATGGGACACTGTTGGCCTAAAAGGTACCGGAAGCCATGATTTGGTGGTTGAAGATGTATTGGTCGAAAAAAAATGGACCTTTGTACGTGGCGAACCTTCAAAACTCAGCGAGCCATTTTTTAAATATCCATCACTGTCTTTAGCGACTCAAGTGTTAACCGTGGTGGGTATTGGTGTTGCAGCTGCCGCATTAGAAGAATTTGAAAAATTAGCACCGGGTAAAGCATCTATTACAGGTGGGTCAGAAATTGCAAACCGACCAGTGACTCAATATGAGTTTGCTCAAGCTGATGCAGAGTTTCAGGCTGCAAAGTCTTGGTTTTATCAAACCATGGATATTGTCTGGAATGAAATTATTGCTGGTCGTGAAGCAACTGCTGAACAGATTAGTGATATGCGTTTGGCATGTACCCATGCAGCTCGCGTTTGTGCCAAAGTGACCCGAAAAATGCAAATGCTCGCGGGTATGACAGCGATTTATACCAACAATCCATTTAGCCGTTTTGTAAATGACACCAACGTGGTGACCCAACATGCCTTTATGGGTGATGCAACTTTACAAAATGCAGGCTCAATCAGTTTCGGGTTAAAACCAACCCCAGGTTATTTATAAGTTTTAATTTTTTAAAAAGGATATTGAAATGGAAGCTAAAAAATCATTACGCGTTTTGTTTTGCATGGGTATTAACCAAAACTTTTTTGACGCGGAACCTGCTGAAGCAAAAGCAGTTTGGGCCGCGTTTGGTGAAATGTGGAATGGCATTCATGACTTACCGGGCGTACATGTTTTTGGAAATCTTGATGATGACCAAAGCATGGTTGGTCCAAGTGCTGGTTGGCCTTGGACAACCTACTTGCTTGCTGATGTTCCGGATATTGAAACCGTACATGCCGCTTGTAACTTGTTTAGAACGACCGTAGTGGGTGAAGGGCCATACAAACTTTGGAAATATTGCAAAGTTGAAGCTCGTGTTGGGCGTGAATTGATTATCCAACGTTAAGGCGATGGCAATGAATGACAAAGTGAATATGGCAGAAATCATAGAGCGGCTAGACCAGTTAGAAGCGCACAACGCGATTCGTAACTGCCTGAACCGTTATATGGAAATCTGTGACGAGCTTAATGCAAATACAGATCTTGAAGAGCTGATGAATCTTTTTGATCAGGACTGTATTTGGGAAGGTATTGGCGAGAAATATGCCAAATCTTTTGGCCGTTATGATTCTTGGCAGTCGATTTACGACATGTTTAAAAGTTATACCCAAAAAGAATCTCACTTTGTTATGAATGCACACTTTGTAAATTCAGAACAAATTTATGTAAATCAAAATGATGCAAATGCTTCATGGCTCATGTTGCAAACTTCAACCTTTAAAGATGGCCGTAGTCATCTGAATACAGCAAAGCTCAATGTGAAGTTTCAAAAGCAAGCAGATGGAACATGGAAAATTAAACATTTCCAAACACAGAATATTTTCAGTCGTCCGGTATCGCATTGGCACAGTGAAGCTGAATTGCCGGTACCTTCCCAGGAATGACCCAGGATATATTTAAAAGGACTATTGATATGAACAGTATTATCCCGACGCATAACATTGGCACTGATTACGATACTTTGGTTCAAAGTGACCGTGCTCATACTTCTCTTTATAAAGATGAACGCATTTTTGATGAAGAAATGGAAAAAATCTTTTATAGCACTTGGGTGTGGGTTGCACACGCGAGTGAAATTCCGGAAGGTGGAAGCTATAAAACGATTAACATCGGTAAACAGCCTGTGGTTGTGGTGCGTGACCGTAAAAAGAAAGTCCATGTACTTTTAAACCGTTGCCGTCACCGTGCAGCAACCGTATGTGAACATAAAAAAGGAAAAACTAATAGTTTTGTATGTCCGTACCACGGTTGGAGTTATGCACTTGACGGTAGTTTACGTGGTGTGCCATCTCCGGAAAGCTACGGCGATTGTTTAGATAAATCAGAATTACCACTGGTGAGTCTACGGGTAGAAGAATATAACGGGATGATCTTCGCTTCATTTAAAGAAGACATTCAACCGCTTGAAGAGTTCCTTGGGCCTGCGAAAAAATGGATTGACCTGTTTATGAAACAAGGTGCGGGTTATCCAATTAAAGTGTTGGGTGAACACCGTTTCCGTTTTCCGGGTAACTGGAAAATCCAGCTTGAAAATACCACCGATGCATATCACTTCCCGTTGGTACATAAGTCATTCTTAAGTTCTGTCGATGAAAAAACAGAAGAACTCTTTAACTTCGAAAATCAGCCGGGCTTTGTTGAAGACTTAGGTAATGGTCACAGTGTTATGGTGATGATTCCTGAACTGGTTGATTTAGACGAAGAGCTTATGGAGCGACCAATTCAAGAGCGCTTTGAAGACTTGGCTCAAGCTTTGCGTGACGAAGGGCATGAAGAGTTAGAAGTACGTCGTATTGTCCGTGCAGTGGGTGGTTCAGGATTTAACTTAAATTTATTCCCGAATATTGCATGTTCGATGGCGTTCTTCCGTGTGTTACAGCCAATTTCAGTTGCTGAAACAGAAATTCATCACTCGGTGATTACGATGGATGGTGGCCCGCAAATTGCCAACCAATATCGCTTACGTTTGCATGAACATTTCCAAGGCCCATTTGGTTTTGGTACACCAGATGACTCAGAAGCTTGGGAGCGCGTACAACACGGTGCCAATGCGGGTAATGATTTATGGATTATGCTCAACCGCGGTTTACCGGGCGAAGTCAAAACCGAAGATGGTTTAAAAAGTGATGTCAGTGCTGAAACAGGTATGCGTGCAGCATATCAGCAGTGGAAAAAGATGATGACGGCTTAAGGAGAGAGCAATGAATATGAATCTGCAATTATTAAATGAAGTCACTGCTTTCATCTGGGCTGAAGCAGATATGTTAGACCACAGCGAATATCGTGAATGGCTCAATTTATGGAATGAAAAAGGGGTTTATATCATTCCGATTGACCCGAACCTCACAGACTACGAAAACAACTTAAATTATGCCTATGACGATAATCATATGCGTACTTTACGTGTACAGCGTCTTGAAAATGGTGAGGCAATTTCTACGGCACCAAAGGCGAATACGGTACGCAGTATTTCGCGAGTACGAGTCATTCAAGACCAAGATGATGAAATCGTTTTACGCTGTGCTCAAAACTTACGTGAATTCCGTAAAGAAAACCTCAAGCATTACACAGCAGATATTACTTACCATTTGACTCGTGATGCGGCCACAGGTTTTAAGATTAACCGTAAAATCATTAACTTGGTTAACTCAACCGATACCTTAGCTGGTATTAGCTACATTCTTTAGGAGCGGTAACATGAAACAGGTTGTTTTAGTGACAGGTGCTGCTTCTGGACTCGGTAATGTCATTGCTGAATATTTTGCGAGCCAAGGCCATCAAGTGATTTTGTCGGCAAGTACGCTTGAAAAAGCCGAAAATGCCAAGGCACAAAGTCAGTATGCCCAAAATATGTTTCCTTTAAAGCTGGATATTTCGGTTGAAGCAGATTTTCATGCAGCGGTGCAATGGATTGAAGAGAAATTTTCTAAACTTGATGTGTTGATTAACAATGCCACCGTCACCAAAGCAACGCCAGTATTAGAAATTACCGCAGCTGATTTTGATTGGGTGACCCAAGTCAACCAACGCGGCACCTTTCAGGCTTGCCAAATTATTGGCCAATATATGGCTAAAAAAGGCTATGGACGCATCATTAATATGGCGTCGTTAGCAGGACAAAACGGTGGTACTGCAACAGGTGCACACTATGCGGCAACCAAAGGCGCGATTGTGACGTTAACCAAAATTTTTGCCAAAGAGTTTGCGGCAAAAGGGGTAACGGTCAATGCAGTTGCACCGGGACCAATGGAATCTCCAATCGTTCATAGCGTGGTGCCAGACGAAAAAATGGAACAGTTCATCCAGAATATTCCAGTTAAAGCCTTAGGAAGTATGCACTTTATTGCTGAAACTTGTGGGTTGCTTGCGAGTCCAAATGCAGGGTTTGTGACTGGTGCAACATGGGATATTAACGGTGGTTTATTCATGCGTTAAGCCAATAGGCTACGCATGAAAAGGGAGTTGAATCATGACTACACTTTATGATGTTGTCGTTAAAAATCGCCATGTGGAAGGTGGAAATATTGCAGTCATGGAATTTGAATCTGCAACTTCTACAATATTGCCAAAAGTTGAAGCAGGTGCGCATATTGATGTGCACTTACCGAATGGCATGGTGCGCCAATATTCACTTTGCCAAAATCCAAATGATGAAGGTAAGTTTAGGCTTGGAATTTTACGTGACCCTGAATCACGTGGTGGCTCAGTCTCGGCTTTTGATGAAATTAAAGATGGCATGCAAATTCAGGTGAGCGAGCCAAAAAATTTATTTCCACTTTTAAAAGCTAAACACAGCGTATTGATTGGTGGTGGAATCGGGATTACGCCGTTAATCACGATGGCCTATCAACTTGCACACGAAGGTGCATCGTTCGAGCTTCATTACTGTGGTGCTAGCCCAGAAAACTGTGCTTTTGTTGATGAAATTAAAAATGGTGAGTTAGCACAATACACAACTTTCCATTTTAAATCCGAAGGCGCAAGCCATAGAGCATTTTTTGAATCTGCCATCAAAGATATTGACCTTGAGAGCCATATTTACACCTGTGGTCCAGTCGGTTTCATGGATTGGGTGATTAATCTTGCCACGACTCACGATTTTCCTGAACAGCAAATCCACAAAGAATATTTCCAAGTTGAAACTGATACTTCTGGAGATTCATTTGAGGTGGTGGCTGAGCGTAGTGGAAAAATCATTATGGTTGAAGCTGGCGAAACCATTTTGCAGGCATTGGCTAAAGAAGGCATCGAGATTGAAATGTCTTGTGAGCAAGGCGTATGCGGAACCTGCATGTGCGATGTAATTGAAGGTGAACCTGATCATCGAGATGTTTATTTTACTGATGAAGAAAAAGCCAGCAATGAACAAATATTGGTGTGCTGTTCGCGCTCTAAAACACCGAGACTAGTTTTAGATATCTAATGCTCTCGCGATTTATATGGATGTAAGAGAAGGTTTAGGAGAAAGATGATGAATGTATTACAACAAATAAATGAGTTTACGGTCGATCCACTACAGTTCCGACGAGCATTAGGAAATTTTGCAACAGGCGTTACCATTGTTACTGCACAAAATGCACAAGGTGAAAAAGTAGGAGTCACTGCAAATAGTTTTAACTCGGTGTCACTCGATCCACCACTTATTTTGTGGAGCATTGATAAAAAGTCTTCAAGTTTTTCGGTGTTTGAAGAAGCGGCACATTTTGCTGTCAATATTTTATCAGGCACTCAAATTGAGCTGTCTAATAAGTTTTCGAGACGCAATATTGATAAATTTGCAGACACCAATTTTCAACTTGGCGCAGGACGCGCCCCCATTTTAGAAAATTGTTCTGCGGTGTTTGAGTGCGAACGTTATCAAGTGATTGAAGGTGGTGATCACTGGATTATTATTGGTAAGGTGGTTCGTTTCCATGACCAAGGCCGAAGCCCGCTGGTTTACCATCAAGGTGCATATTCTTGTGTCATGCCGCATCCGAGCCTTCAAGTTAAGCAAACTGAACAGAGCGGCGTAGACCAAACACATTATGGGCACTTATATAACAATGTCTGCTATTTGATGAGTCGTGCTTTTAAAGCTTATCAAACCGACTATATTCCTAAGCAAATGGCTTCTGGTTTCCGGACCAGTGAATCACGTCTTTTGCTCGTTTTGGCCAGTGGTACTGCTTCAAGTAAGGAAGATTTACCGCGTGATATTGCTATGCCAATGCAAGAAGTTGAAAGATCGGCTGAAATTCTAAAATTTGAAGGCTTATTGGTTGATCAGGATAATTTGTATGCACTGACCGAAAAGGGTAAAAAAACGGCGCAGTATTTGTTTGATATTGCCGATAGCCACCAAAACGAGGTTTTTAAAAAGTATTCTGAGGAACAAAAGGATATTTTTATTACCATGCTGCGAGATTTTGCAGGAGTAGCATAAGTCCCATTAAGCTGATAAATTGAATTGATTTATCAGCTTATTCATATCTAGCTGACTATCATCAAAACAATTCCAAGGATAAGGAATTTTTGGCACACAATTTGTTTATCAATAAAACAAGATTGCAAATAAGCCAAGACAGTGCACCACCATAAACGCAAAATTTTGAGCGGTTGCACATGTATAGAGAGGTAAGGGATGAACCAATATGTAAGCGATGCATTACTCACATGGACGCACCATATTAAAAGCGTGTGTGGCAATTTTGAAACCGATTTTGACGGAACCCGTAATTTATTCATTGGTGAAGTTCAGTGCTTTTTATTGGGTGATACCGAAATTGCTTTTATCAAAAACAATGCCAATAAGATTGTCCGAAAAGCCGATGAAATCGATCGAGTGAATAATCGTTTTTGTTTTTTGATTTTGCAGTATTCGGGAAAAATGCTACTCGAATATAAAAATGAAACCTTAAGCCTAAATGAAGGCGATATTGTGTTGGTCGATCCGGTCGAAACAATTTCAATGTATCCGCAAGGTTTGGTAAGTCAGATTTCAGTCCATCTGTCGCGTGAAAAATTACTTAAAGAAAATATTAGTACCGAATATTTTGGAAAACTGATTACGCAAAATATGAGTGGTTTTTTACTCAAGAATATTTTGAAAAATATGTCTGCTGAAAACATTAAACTTTGGTACGCAACTGAAGATGGTAATGCTTTTGAAGATGCACTGATAGCCTTAATCAAACCCACAATTAATTATAAAAATATAAATAGCTCAAATAATCTGATGGAAAAAGCTGAGCGATATATTATAGAAAACTTAGCAAAACCAGATCTAACCCCTAAATTAATTGCAGAGCATATTGGGGTATCACTACGACATCTCTACCGTTTATTCCTTCAAGAAAATTTATCTATTAACAAATACATACAGCTCAAACGTCTAGAAAAAGTCAAAGCTGATTTGCTTGATAAAAAGAATAAACAAAGCTCAATTACCCAAATTGCCTTGAAATGGGGTTTTTGGGATGGGGCACATTTCTCAAAGATCTTTAAAAAGACTTATGGCATTTCGCCCAAAGAATTTAGAGAGGGTATGTCGGTTTAAATACTTCTTCTTTTAATGTCACTTTTAGACAAATTCGACGTCATTCTTGAACAAGCTAGCCCTATGTAACTGTGTTGAAATTAAATTCATTAGAGCAGGTTAGATAAGCTTAATAACCATAAAACTATTAAGTTGGTCTAATAAATTTCACTCACAGGAAGTGCATTTTAACTATCTGATTCAGATAGTTCAGGGATAGATGAAAAGGATGAAACCAATGCGTAAACAACGATTATTGAATGACATACAAAAAATACTGGCACTTAACTTATCAATCGCTGCAAGCTTTTGGGGACTCAATACTCAAGCGTTTGCGCATGGTGGCAAGGCCGAAATGGTCTCACTTTATCAAAACATGAGTGAGCAAGGCGCTAAAGTTGTCAAAGATGATTTTACCAATACTTATATGATTACCAAAGGCTCTATGGTGGTTCGAGCTAAACCTAATTCAGATCAGGTTTTAGTGAATGGAAAACCTCTAAAATTAAGCGTCCCATTATTAATTAAAGACAATAAACCTGTTATTGGAAAAGATTTTTTTAATGAAGTATTCCAGTCTGGGTTAGATCAAACTTTTAAAGTTGAAAATACGTTTCACCCGCTCAATAGCTTAAATTCTGATGAAATCAAAAAGACGTTTGATGTGATTAACCGCTCGAAATACGCCTATAAAAATATGCGTTTTGCCGAGTTAAAGCTTAAAGAACCAGAAAAAGCCAAAGTCTGGGATTACTTTATTAATCACAAAGAATTTAAAGAAGATCGTATGGCCTCATTTATTTTATTAAAAGGCAACCAGGCGATTGAAGGTGAAGTTAATCTTAACACTCAACAAGTCACAAAATGGAATGTACTTAAAGACACTCATGGAATGGTATTGCTCGATAATTTTGAAGCCGTACAACGTGTAATTGAAACGAGTAAAGAATATCAAGACGCGTTACGGAAACGCGGCATTACCGATGTGAAGAAAGTGATTGCTACACCGCTAACTGTTGGATATTTTGGCGGTAAAGATGGTCTGGACAAACAACTCAATATATTAAAAGTTGTTGCTTACCTTGATGTCGGTGATGGTAACTACTGGGCGCATCCTATTGAAAATTTAGTTGCTGTAGTCGATTTAGATAAAGAAAAAATTATTAAGATTGAAGAAGGTTCGATCATTCCTGTGCCAATGGCAAATCGACCTTATATGTCGAATAAGCCAGTAGCAAGTAAGCTAAAACCACTTAATATTACTGAACCTGAGGGCAAAAACTTTAGCATTACCGGTCAAACTATACATTGGGGAAACTGGTGTTTGCATGTGGCGTTAGACTCTCGTGTTGGCTTGCAGCTTTCAACCGTGACTTACAAAGATAAGGGCGTAAAGCGTAAAGTCATGTATGAAGGCAACTTGGGTGGAATGGTAGTTCCATATGGCGACCCTGATATTGGTTGGTACTTCAAATCTTATTTGGACTCTGGCGAATATGGTATGGGAACACTTACCTCATCTATTCTTCCGGGAACAGATGCACCCGACAACGCTGTTTTACTTGATGCCGTGATTGCAGACTACAAAGGCCAGCCTCAAGTAATTCCAAATGCCATTGCTGTGTTTGAACGTTATGCTGGGCCTGAATATAAACATCATGAAATTTTTGGTAATCAAGATGCCAGTGAAGCCCGCCGTGAACTTGTTGTGCGCTGGATTAGTACGGTTGGAAACTACGATTACATGTTTGACTGGGTATTTGCCCAAAATGGTGTAATTGGAATTAATGCGGGTGCAACGGGTATTGAAGCTGTTAAAGGCGTTAAATCACGCACCATGCATGACAGTACCGCAAAAGAAGACACCAAATATGGAACTTTAATTGACCATAATATTGTGGGTACAACGCATCAGCACATCTATAACTTCCGCTTAGATATGGATGTAGATGGGGAAAACAACAGCTTTATGCATATGGACCCTGTGGTGAAAGCCAATGACAAAGGTGGTGTTCGTACAAGCTCAATGCAAATTGATAGTAAAGTCATTACGAATGAGCAAAATGCAGCTGAAAAATTTGATCCATCCACTATTCGCTTACTCACGAATTTCAACAAGGAAAATAAATTAGGTAATCCAGTTTCTTACCAATTGATTCCGTTTGCAGGTGGAACACACCCTGTGGCAAAAGGAGCCAATTTCTCTAAAGATGAATGGTTATTTAAACGTTTGAACTTTATGGATAAGCAAATTTGGGTGACTCAGTACAATCCAGACGAACGCTATCCTGAAGGGAAATATTCAAATCGTTCGACTCATGACACAGGGTTAGGACAGTTCATTGGTAACAACGAAAATATTGAAAATAAAGACCTCGTGGTGTGGATGACAACAGGCACAACCCATGTGGCACGTGCTGAAGAGTGGCCAATCATGCCAACAGAATGGGTGAATACACTCATCAAACCTTGGAACTTCTTTGACAGCACCCCGACTTTAAACTTGGGTGAAGAAGAGCAAAACACTCAGCACGACCATCACTAAACGGGTGCATGATCTAGAGTGGGTAACGAATCGATTACCCACACTTGAGCACGGTTAGGCCGTTCGCAAAAAAGGAATTTCTCAATGAAAAATTTATTTTCTCAGGCTGTGAGAGGGACTCTCTTTGTCTCATTTTTTTCAACTGTGCATGCTGGTGAGCTTGAAATTAAGCCAACTTTTGAAGCAACTTTTGGGGCTTTTAGTAGCGGTAAAAGCTATAACGGCGAAAACCTAGATGATGAAAGAGTCAATTGGCAAGAAGGCCATCTTAAATATGGTGCTAAAGGACAATACACCTTTAAAAACAATCAGCTCTATGCAAGCTTGAGCGGTATTAGCTCGGCAACATTTGGTGATGGTGACGCCGGCCAAAATAGTAATGGCAAAGAACGTAAAACAGATGTGAATGAATGGATCATTGGTTTTAAAGACGGCACCAATAAAGATGAGTTAACGACCTATGATTTAAGTATTGGTCGACAAAATATCATGATTGGTGATGGGTTCTTCATTGCGGGTGATGCATTAAATCTCGGTAAAGCGCCTGCGGACGGCATACTAGATCGGGGCGGAGCATATTATCTGGCAGCTCGTCGAAGCTTTGATTTTACAAGTTTGCTTCAATACAAACCGCAAGAGAATACAACGTTAAAGCTGGCATATTTAAAGTCAGACAATAAAGCACAATTTTCACCTGAACTATTTGTGACTGATCTGATGTATCAGCTTAAAGATAAGGGCGTTGGGTTTACCTATTTAAATGTATTAGATATTGAAGATGCTGAACACGTTTCAGGACGCGAAGATCTTAAAAATTATGCTTTACGTTTGAATTATCAACCTTTACCAGAGCTACAAGTTAAAACTGAGTTTGTTGTACAAGATAAAAAAGATGGCCAAGAAAATGCTGGCTACTTAGCGATGAACTATAACTTTTTATCTTCAAAATATACACCCTCATTAGGCTATCGTTTTAGCCATTTTTCAGATCAATATGACCCTATGTTCTATGGAAATACAGTCGGGTTTGGTACATGGTTTCAGGGCGAAGTTGCCGGAAACTATGCTGGTCCATTCAATAAAAATGCAGATATTCATCAAGTCTCTTACATGATGAACTTGAAAGAAAATTTTATGTTGGGTGCTTTGGCCTATAAGTTCAAAACAGTAAATAAGTCTTTAACTAATGTAGACGGACATGAGCTGGATGTTTTTTCAGTCTGGTCGGTTAATAAAAAATTCAATGTTATTCCTTTAGTAGGACTCTATAAACCAAAACACGATATCCATAGCGGCGGTACTCAAAACTACGATGACAAGACCAATGTATATGCGCAGTTGATTCTGCAATACATCTATTAATAGATCCTTTTTAATGAATTGAGAGAAATAAAATGAGTGAAGTCCAGATTTTACAAAGCGTACAGCAATTTATGGCACGTCAACATGGACACTTTATTGATGGAAAGTTAGTTGCTGCCGAGCATTTAGACAAAGTGGATATTGTAAATCCATCGACTGAACAAGTTGTTGCTCAAATTAGTATTGGTAGTCAACACGATGTCGAAAATGCGGTGAAAAGTGCTGAACATGCTTTTCAAAATGCTTGGGCTGAAACTACGCCGTATGAACGTGGCGTTAAACTAAATAAGTTGGCAGATTTAATTGAACAACATGGTGAAGAACTTGCACAGCTCGAGACGTTGTCTACAGGAAAGCTTATCAATATTTCCCGTCATCTTGAAGTTACACAATCCGTTATTTTCTTAAGATATTTTGCTGGTTGGGCAACCAAAATTAATGGTCAAACCATGCAACCCTCTATTCCTTCTATGCAAGGTGAGAAATATACAGCCTTTACTTTAAGACAACCAATTGGCGTGGTTGCAGGGATTGTGCCTTGGAATTTCTCACTCATGATTGGCGTTTGGAAAATCGGTTCAGCTTTGACAACTGGCTGTACCATTGTGCTTAAACCAAGTGAGTTTGCCAGCTTATCTTTATTACGTTTAGCCGAACTTGCCATTGAGGCAGGTATTCCAGCGGGTGTAATTAATGTAGTGACAGGTAAGGGGGAGACAGGACAATATTTAATTGAGTCACCACTCGTTAAGAAAGTCTCATTTACAGGTTCAGTACCAACAGGTATTGCCATTGGTAAACTCGCGATGAGCAGTGATTTAACTCGGGTAAGTCTAGAGTTGGGTGGTAAAAATGCCATAGCGGTTTTGGCCGATGCAAATATTGATGAGATTTTACCAACTTTGCTACAAGCAACTTTTGTGCATCAAGGTCAGGTTTGTGCATCGCCAGAGCGTTTTTTTGTCCACCATACAAAACATGATGAACTTGTCGAGAAACTATCTAAAGCACTCTCTCAGTTTAAAATTGGATCGGCTATGGATGAAGGAAGTATGTTTGGTCCACTCTCTAATCAGCCACATTTTAATAAAGTGAAACATTATTTAGATATGGCTAAAGCCAACAACCAGATTATTGCTGGAGGTGAGGCTCTAGATCAGATAGGATATTTTGTACAGCCGACTTTGATTTCCTTCAAAAATACGGATGATCCTTTATTTTCAGAGGAAACTTTTGGTCCAGTAGTCGGGATAATGCCATTCGAAACTGATGAAGAGCTCATTCAACTGATGAATCAGTCGCGCTTTGGTTTAACCGCAAGTATCTGGACAAATGACTTATCTAAAACTTTACGTTTAATTCCTAAAATTGAAGCAGGGACCTTGTGGGTCAATATGCATACGTTCTTAGATCCATCTGTTCCATTTGGCGGGGTAAAAGCTTCAGGAATTGGCAGAGAGTTTTCAGATGCATTTATTGAAGATTACACCGAATTAAAATCGGTTATGATTCGTTATTAAGTTTCTACGAGATATAAAAAATGGCCTATAAAGGCCATTTTTTTGAATCATTAAAACTAACCTAATAAAAAATCCTTTAGGATTTTATTAAAAGCTTCTGGTTGTTCTATATTGGAAATATGAGAGGCATCTATTTCTGCAAGTTTTGATTGTGGAATGCGTTGCTGCATAAATTCACCATCTGCAACTGTAGTGACTGGGTCTTGAGTTCCAGCAATCACCAATACAGAAATTTTAATGTCTTTTAACTGCTCACGGACATCCGCTTTAGCCAAAGCCTCACAACAATTGGCATAACCGATTGCGCTGCCAGCACTTAAGTCGTTACACAGGTTGTTGACAATTGAAGCATGACTTTGGATAAAGGGATCTGTAAACCATCGCGAAGCTGCCGTAGCTGCGATTGGCTGTAAACCTTGCTCACGTACTAATTTTGCACGGTCAAGCCATGCTTGTTCTTGTCCGATTTTAGCGGCAGTATTTGCCACAATTACATGACTAAAACGGTTAGGGTAGTGAATCGCAAGCCATTGACCTGTTAAACCGCCCATTGAAATACCACAAAAAGCAGCTTTGCTAATATTCAGATGATCCAGTAAACGGACAACATCTTCACCTAATTGCTCTACAGTGTATGGGCCGTTAGGCGTAGATGATGAACCGTGACCACGAGTGTCATAGCAGATCACAAAAAATTGATCTTTTAACTCATTAAACTGTTTTTGCCACATGCCATAGTTGGTGCCCAAAGAATTGGAAAACATCAGAGCAGGGGACGACGGTTCGCCAAAAGTTTGATAGTTAATTTGTGCATCGGCAGATTGAAAAGATGGCATTTATTTCTCCTTAAAGTGCTTCAACACGTTCAATAATCAATGCGATGCCTTGACCTACACCAATACACATTGAACACAAGGCATAACGACCACCTGTCTGTTCAAGCTGGTTTAGGGCTGTAGTCACTAAGCGTGCACCTGATGCACCAAGTGGATGGCCCAAAGCAATTGCGCCGCCGTTTGGATTTACCTTGTCAGAATCATCTGGTAAGCCTAAATCACGGGTCACTGCTAAAGCTTGTGCAGCAAAGGCTTCATTTAACTCAATCACATCCATCTGATCTAAAGTCAGGTTGGCTTGTTTCAGTAATTTTTTAATCGCTGGTGCCGGAGCAAAACCCATAATGCGTGGTTCTACACCCACCGCTGTTGAAGCAATGATCTTGGCACGTGGTTTTAAATTGTAAGTTTGAACTGCTTCATCAGAAGCAATCAGCAATGCGGCTGCACCATCATTAATGCCTGAAGCATTGCCTGCAGTCACAGAACCATCCGCTTTCACAACAGGTTTAAGTTTGCTTAAACCTTCAAGCGTGGTCGATGCACGAGGATGTTCATCGGTATCAATTACAACAGCATCACCCTTACGCTGAGGGATTTCAACTGGCACGATTTCTTTAGAAAAAAAGCCTTTGGCTTGCGCGCTTGCGGTGCGTTGTTGGCTCACCAAGGCAAACTGGTCCTGATCTGCACGATTCACGTTAAACTGTTCAGCCACGTTTTCGGCAGTCTGGGGCATGGTGTCTACACCATACAATTCTTTAAGTTTAGGGTTAATGAAGCGCCAACCCATAGTGGTGTCTTCAATCTTCTGGCTACGGCCAAAAGCACTGTCAGACTTACCCATCACATAAGGAGCACGACTCATACTTTCGACACCACCTGCAATCACCAAGTTTGCTTCACCTGCTTTAATGGCACGGGCAGCAATGGCAATGGCATCGAGTGAAGAACCGCACAAACGGTTAATCGTGGTTGCTGGAACTTGATACGGTAAACCTGCAAGCAGTGCTGACATACGGCCAACATTACGGTTATCTTCACCGGCTTGGTTAGCACAGCCATAAATCACATCATCGACCTGTTCCCAATCTACATTCGGGTTACGTTGGATTAAAGCTTTAATCGGTGCAGCACCAAGGTCATCGGCACGGACAGGTGCAAGACCACCGGCATAACGGCCAAATGGGGTACGGATGGCATCGATGATATAAGCGTCTTTCATTCTTACATTTCCATTTTGAAATCTGTTGCTGTCATTGCCACATTGTTAGACTTTTCCAGATTTTGCTGGCGATCATCATGGTTACTAAGTTAAAAGTAGTCATGACAGAGTCTTATCGTGTTGAGTCAAATGCCAGTAGCTAATTCTTATCACTTTTTTAAAAAAGTAACCAAAAACCTTTGTTGAACAGAGGAAGCTTCCATGCCTCCCTGTCCAACGGGCGACATCCATGTCGCCTGTCACAATAGCGAATTACGGTAAAATCCAAATTAATAAGCAAGAACCGTGTTCAAAGAGTTCCATTCAGTGTTTCACGTTGGCGACATGGATGTCGCCTCGTTACTCAGCACAACAGGGATGTTGTGTCTGAGTAACAAAGGATTTTTGTTACTTTTTATCCTTAAAAAGTAAGGTATTGCTTATACAAAGGGCTTTCGAAGACCACTATCATTTATAGGCAATGACGGTAGTAGCATTGGCTATGCTGTTTAAACCTACCCTTGAGTCGAATCAATTAAAGTTGCACCAGTTAAAGCCTGTAACTCATCAAAGCTAAGACCTTCCACTTTCTCAATCACTTTTAAACCATCTTTAGTCACATCAATCACACAAAGATCGGTGTAAATACGATCAACACAGTGTTTACCCGTTACCGGATAGCTCAGCTCAGCCACAATCTTCGGCTCACCTTGCTTGGTTACATGGTCTGTGGTGATAAATACTTTTTTAGCACCTATAGCTAAATCCATCGCACCACCTACCGCAGGAATCGCATCCGGTGCACCCGTGTGCCAGTTGGCCAAGTCACCATTCGCGGCAACCTGAAATGCGCCAAGCACCGCAATATCAAGGTGACCGCCACGCATCATGGCAAAGGAATCACCATGGTGAAAAAAGCTGCCGCCTTCAAGCATGGTCACAAACTCTTTACCCGCATTAATCAGTTCAGGGTCTTCTTCACCTGCCGCTGGCGGAGGACCAAAAGCCAATAAGCCATTTTCAGAATGAAGGAAAATATCTTTGTCATTCGGTAGGTAACTTGCAATTTTGGTTGGTAAACCAATGCCTAAGTTCACATAGGCACCATCTGGAATATCTTGTGCCACACGTTTTGCAATCTGGTCACGGCTGAGTTTCTGGTAGCTCATGTTATTTCTCCTTATTGCTTACTGTGCGGGCTGTACTTGAACAACGTGCTGTACAAAGATACCTGGGGTGATGATGTGCTCTGGATCTAAACCACCTAGCTCAACCACTTCAGAAACCTGAACAATCGTGACATCAGCAGCCATGGCCATAATTGGACCAAAGTTACGTGCAGATTTACGGTAAACCAGATTGCCCCAGCGATCGCCTTTGTATGCTTTAATCAAGGCAAAGTCAGCCTTGATCGGGTACTCGAGTACGTAATCTTTACCATCAATTTGGCGAGTTTCTTTGCCTTCAGCTAAAAGTGTTCCAAAGCCAGTTGGGGTAAATACAGCACCAAGTCCCATACCTGCTGCCTGAATACGACAAGCCAGATTACCTTGTGGAACCACTTCAAGCTCAACTTTCCCAGCACGGTACAATTCATCAAATACATAAGAGTCTGACTGACGCGGGAAAGAACAGATTACTTTTTTAACTGAACCCGCTTTCAGCAGTTTAGCCAAACCGTAATCGCCATTACCGGCGTTATTACTCACAATGGTTAAATCTTTAATACCCAGTTCAATTAGTCCGTCAATGAGTTCAGCGGGTTGTCCTGCGGTACCAAAACCACCAATCAGAATGGTTGCACCATCTTTAATCTGCGATAAAACCTCGCTTAATGAGGACTTACTTTTGTCAATCATGTGAGAAACCTTAGAGCATGAAGTAACGTGATGTTATTACTACCGCTAAAAATTTATTTAAATTCTTAATGGTAGTAATAAATGGAGTAAATTTTGTGAGTCAAAAGCGAACTTTTAACTCACATACACTTTCAATTAAGCGCTAGCGCGACGACGTTCAACTTCAGTTGAAGGAGCTGCTGCAGCATCTTTAACAAGTTCGATGTTAAATGTGATGTGTTTGAAAGCGTGATCTAAACCACGGCGTTGGATTTCAGCTGGGTCAGTTACATCAACTGCTGTTGCCACTAAACCGTCACGAGTTGCGAAGGCAAAATCGTCCCATAAGTACTCATCACCCTCAATGTTGAATTGAGTAGTCAGCTTGCGGTAACCCGGTGCAGAAACGAAGTAATGAACGTGAGATGGACGGTTACCATGACGGCCTAACTTGTTAAGAAGGGCCTGAGTTGTACCTTCTGGCGGGCAACCATAACCTACAGGCATCGTGGTTAATGCAACATATTTACCATCAGCATCAGTTAAAATACTGCGGCGTAAGTTGAAGTCAGATTGAGACTTATCAAAGAATGAATAGTTACCCAAACTGTTAGCATGCCATACTTCAACTTTGGCATTTTCAATGATATTGCCATCAGTATCGGTCACAGTACCTTCAATAATTAAGGTATCGATTTTGCCAGATTCTGTGCCATCATCCATACGCGCAAAACCAACAGATTCAGGTGCACCCGCTACATAAAGTGGGCCTTCGATAGTACGAGGTGTACCGCCAGTAACGCCAGCTTTTGCATCAGCTTCATCTGCACGTAAATCAAGATAGTGCTCTAAACCTAAGCCAGCCGCCAAAAGACCAAGTTCGTTTGCTTGACCAGCATCTGTGAAATATTCCAAACCTTTCCATACTTCTGAAGGTTGGATGTCTAAATCTTCGATGGCTTGAAATAAATCCCCGAGAAGGCGCACTACAATTTGTTGAACACGTGCATCAACTTCGCCTTTTGCAGTGTCGACATTCATTTGTTTTACAAGCGCATCAATTTGTTGACGGTTCATACTAAAACTCCTTAAGTATGCAATACGGTTTTGGGTGGTAGCACTGCGGGCATGTTGTTTTGCTAGCGAATAAGTGCTGCCACGTTCCTTGTTACCTTCTGAATAAATATATTTAGTTTTTGAATGTGCTTCAGACCACACACTCAAACTATTTTCTTAGATTACGAATCATCATCACGAACAGATGAAGGGTGACGATTAAGTGCCATCACTTCGATGTTCATGTAAGGATAAAGTGGTAATCCCTGTAAAATATTGTGCAATTCTTCATTGCTCTCGACATCAAAAATACTGATGTTTGAATACTGGCCTGTAATTCGCCAGATGTGACGCCATTTACCTTGACGTTGTAAATCTTGCGAATAGGCTTTTTCAACGGCCTTAATTTCATTTGCTTTGTCGGCTGGCATATCAAGTGGAATATGCACATCCATACGTACATGAAATAACATGGGAAACTCCTTATCCTGTTGCCTTAACGACGTAACTTCTCAATCTTATCTTCATCAATTTCAATGCCTAAGCCCGGAGCTGTTGGCAAATGCAATTCAAAGTTTTCGTAACGTAGTGGCTCTTTTAAAATTTCTTCGGTAAGTAATAACGGACCAAATAATTCAGTGCCGAACGCTAACGTTTCAAAAGTTGCAAATACATGGGCCGATGCAATACTTCCTACAGGACCTTCAAGCATAGTGCCGCCATATAGATCGATACCAGCCAAACCAGCAATTTTGCCAACTTCACATGCTTCAATCAGACCACCAGATTGTTCAATTTTTACGGCAAATACATCTGCACCATGATTTTTTGCAATACGGTACGCGCTGTCAGGTCCAGTTAAAGCCTCATCAGCCATAATGGCTACATCAAAACGTTGGGTGAGGCGAGCAAGTGCTTCGGTATTTTGAATTGCACATGGCTGTTCGATTAAATCGATTCCACCATCTTGGAGCTGTTGAATACCATGAATACACTCAAGTTCTGACCATGCACGGTTTACATCTACACGTACACTAACATCAGCACCTAATGCTTTTTTAATAGCAATCACATGGTCAACATCTTGCTGTAAAGGACGCGCACCAATTTTAAGTTTGAACGTGTTGTGGCGCTTTAGCTCAATCATTTTGCGAGCTTCAGCAATATCTTTTTCCGTGTCACCAGACGCAAGCGTCCAAAGCACAGGTAAACTATTACGCAGACGTCCACCTAAAACTTCGCTTAATGGCACGCCTAAACGTTTGGCCTGAATATCAAGTAGGGCAGTCTGAATGGCACACTTAGCAAAGCGGTTACCATTAATATTTTTACGAATCAGTTTTAGTGTTTGTGCAACATTTAAATCTTTAACTGATGTCAGTAATGGTGCAAAGTAGGTATCAATATTGGCTTTGACACTCTCAGGACTTTCTTCACCATAGTTCAGCCCACCAATAGTGGTGGCTTCACCCCAACCGACAATACCATCCGTGGTCGTAATTTTAACGAGTACCAAAGTCTGGGTACGCATAGTAGTCACAGACAACTGGTGAGGACGGATAGTTGGAATATCCACAAGTATGGTTTCTATGGTTCTATACATGAAGTTTCAACTATTACGAACTTGTTTGTATACCATAGAAGAATGTAATAGCCTAAAATAGATATAGAACGGTATTTTAAGATACTAAAAAGGTATATTAATGGAATTAAGACATCTACGTTATTTTGTTACCGTGGTTGAAGAACAGAGCCTGACCAAAGCCGCAGAAAAGCTTTTTATTGCCCAGCCGCCTTTAACACGCCAAATCAAAAAACTAGAAGAAGAATTAGGGATCGATTTATTCGAAAAAGGCTCTCGTCCATTAAAAGTAACGGAAGCAGGGCTGTTTTTTTACCAACATGCGGTGCAAATTTTGACGCACACCGCTCAAGCTGCTTCGATGGCTAAAAAAATGAAGCTAGTCGAGAACGTTGTTAAAGTAGGGTATGTAAGCTCGCTTCTTTATGGGCGATTACCACAGGTCATCTATCTATTTAGACAAAAAAATCCTGACATTCATGTTGAGCTTATTGAGTGTGGTACACGAGATCAGGTTGAAGCATTAAAACTCGGTAAAATCGATTTAGGTTTTGGTCGCTTGCCAATTAGTGACCCTGCCATTAAAAGGCTTTTACTTCGCAAAGAAAAATTAAAACTCGCGATTCATAAAAAACATCCTTTAAGTGAGTTCCAAGAGTCAGGAATTTATTTATCTCAAATTATTAATGAGACAATTTTCTCTTATCCAACCACACCTAAACCGAATTTCTCGACCACTATTCAAGCTTTATTTACCAAATTAGGTCTAGTTCCAGCCAAACTGACAGAAGTCCGAGAAATTCATATGGCACTTGGACTAGTGGCATCTGGCGAAGGTATTTGTATTATTCCGGAAAGTGCCTGTGATATTGGTATGAAGAATTTAACTTACTTAAATATCTTGGACTTAGAAGCCTATAGTCCAATCTCTCTATCCATGCGCAACATGGATCAAAGTTCCTATATTCCTAAAATTTTAGATTGCATTGAAGAGATTTATAGCGAAGAAGATGTGTCTAGAAACTTGAATTTATAAACCTTTAAGGTTCTTAAAGTGGATATTTCATGTTATTTTAAAACTTTAAACCTATAGGTAATATGTAAAAGGAATTATTGAATGAGAAAAATTTTAGGTTTAGTTCCACTTATTATGTCTACGAGCGTTGTACATGCAGAACAATTAAAAGAACAAGAAAAAACCTCTCCATATAGCGCAAATGTTACTTTTGCTAGTCAATATATTTCACGTGGTTTCCAACAAACATGGGGTAAACCAGCCTTACAAGGTGGATTGGATTATGCCAATCCTAATGGTTTTTTTGTAGGGACTTGGGCATCAAGTGTCAGCTCTAACTATCTGCGAGATGCCTCGGTTGAATGGGATTTTTATACAGGTTATTTAAAAACAATTGATAAATTTTCAATTGGGATGTCGGTTTTTTACTACTACTACCCAGGTGCGAAAAGTACACCAGAAACGGGGAGTAGCAGTTATAACTATGGTGAGATTGTACCTCAAATTGGCTATGGCCCTTTAAGCCTTAAATACTTTGTGACTTATACACCAGATTATGCTGGGTATAACTCTAAAACCATGGGTGGACCTGCTGGTAAAAGGTCGAGAGGTTCAAGTTATTTAGATCTGAACTTTACCCAGTCGATTAATGACACTTGGACTTTTGGAGCCCATTATGGCTATGAAAGAATCAAAAACTTTTCAGAGTCGAACTTTCAGGATGTTAAAGCCGAACTCATAAAAGATTTAGGTGATGGTTGGAGTACAGGACTAGCCTATACCAAGGCATGGGATAAAAATAGTTACTATAAAAAGTATAGTAATGGTGAGGTGGGAGCACCTGTTTCAAATCCGATTGATTCGACTTTTACAGTGTCTGTAAAAAAGGTGTTCTAAGTTAAATTGATTAAGTAAAAATAAGACCAGTTAATACTGGTCTTATTTTTATTTTCAGTTTTTATTTCTTGATGATTAAAGCTAATTTACCTACATGTTGCCCTTGATCAAGGAACTCATGAGCTTGGCGTGCTTCTTCAAGATCGAATGTTTTATACAATAACGGTTTTATCTGTCCTTTTGAAATTAAAGGCCATACCTTTTCTTGCAGTGCTGCCATGACTTCAGCTTTAGCTTCTGCAGATTGAGAGCGTAGGGTAGCGCCTGTATGAGTTAGGCGTTTAGCGAGCATCGGGAAAATATTGACTTTGTCAGCTAGCCCTTTAAGCACACCTATTTGCAATATTGTGCCGTTCATTGCAGCGACTTCATAATTTCGCTGGATGTAATCTCCGGCAATAATATCCAAGACAAAATCCACACCTTTACCATCAGTATGTTTTTTTACAACTTCAACAAAGTCATCTTCATTATAATTTATGGCTACATCAGCACCAATTTTTAAACTCGCTTCTTGATGGTCTTTGCTCGAAACTGTTGTAAAAATTTGGGTTGCTCCAAAAGCTCGAGTTAACATCGTTGCGGTAGTACCAATTCCTGAAGTACCACCATGTATTAAAATTGAACTGTTTGGGCGGAATTTTGCATGTTGGAAAAGGTGTGACCAAACTGTCATGAAGGTTTCTAGTAAAATTCCACCTTCAATTAAAGTTAGACCTTCAGGAATAAAAAGTACGTTATCTTGATGGGCAACTACATATTCAGCATAGCCGCCACCCGGAACTAGCGCACAGACTTCATCTCCAGCTTTAAACTTAGTGACTTGCTTGCCTACTTGTTTAACAACTCCGGAAACTTCTAATCCAGGAATGTCTGTCACACCAGGCGGTGGTGCATACAAACCTTTTCGTTGCATTACATCTGGACCGTTAATACCTGCTGCAACAACTTCAATTAATATCCCATCATCTGTTAATTCAGGCATAGGTCTTTCACTAACTGTAATAACTTCAGGGCCGCCAGCACCGTTAAAAGTGATACATTTCATAAAGTTGTTTCCTTATTCGGTATTGTTTGTTAAATAAGCGGAATTTAGACTTAATGCTCAATCCCGCTTAGGATGAGAAATAATTAAGATTTAGCTTTTTTCTTACCCAAAGTAATGGCAAGTGCTAATTCCATGAATTTTCCAAAAGGAGCATGTAAGAAGCTTGGAAAATTCCAGCGGCCCTGATCAAAGACACCTTTTGCATGGCTCATAGAACGAAAACCTTCAATTCCGTGATAAGCACCCATACCACTTGGGCCGATGCCACCAAACGGTAGATCGTCTTGTGCCACATGAATTAAAGTATTGTTAATACCAACGTTACCTGAAGTGGTACGGCGTAGCAGTTTTTTGCAATTCGCATCTTTTTCACCAAAATAATATAAGGCGAGTGGGCGGTCTCGTTCATTGATGTAGTTAATCACTTCATCAATATCACGGTAGGTACGAACGGGTAGAATTGGGCCAAAGATTTCTTCTCTCATAATTGCATCATCATCTTTTGCTCCTACAACAAGTGTTGGAACAAGAGTACGAGTGCGATTCTTTGCCGATTCAGGTTTGATTCCTAGTTCAATGATTCGTGCGCCATTTTGTTCTGCATTATCAAGTAAGCCTTGTAAACGAGCATAATGACGTTCATTGACAATTGAAGTGTAATCATCACAATCTGGCCCGTTTGGATAGAACCGAGAGACTGTGACATTGTATTCTTCAATAAATGCTTCTAAATCATCTTCATGAACAAGAGCATAATCTGGAGCAACACATGTTTGCCCACCATTGGATAATTTTCCATAGGCAATACTGGTCATGGTTCTCGAATTTACGTGGCCTCGACCTACAATAGCTGGACTTTTACCACCTAATTCAAGAGTGAGCGGAACGAGGTTATCACTTGCTGCTTTCATGACTTTACGGCCTACAGGTGTGCTTCCTGTAAACAATAGATGGTCGAAAGGCAGTGCACTAAATTCAGCACCAACTTCAGGTCCACCTAAAACAACCGCAACTTCTTCTATAGAAAAGTTCGCCGCAAGCATGCGTGAGATCACTTCACTTGTTCGAGGGGTGAGTTCCGATGGTTTAAGCATTGCTCTGTTACCGGCAGCAATCGCTGTAGCAAGAGGAATAAGCGTAAGAGAAATAGGGTAGTTCCAAGGAGCCATGACCCCAATAACCCCTTTAGGCTGATATTCTATATGAGCACTAGCCGAGCGATAAAATAAGCTGACATGACGCTTTTCTGGCTTCATGAAACGGCGTAAATTACGCGTTAAATAATCGATGGACTGAACAATACCCACAAGTTCCATGACATCTGTTTCATGATATGAACGGTGTCCAAAATCTTCACTTGCAGCAACTTGTAATTCACTACGATATTCAATGACAGCAGCACGAAGCTTTGCAAGATTTGCTTTACGCTGTTGAAGTGTTGGTGGTTCAGCTTTCAAAAAAGCTTTGCGTTGTCGAGAGAGTATCTCTGATGCATTTAAAGTGCTGCTTACTTCATTGAGAGTATTCATCTTAAACCTCAAAACATAGCTTAACGATCCTAAGCTAACTGACTGATGATTAAAGTTTAGTCGGTAGATTTAATACGACCTGAGCATCTTCAATAACATCGAGACGAAGAATAGTAGATGCGCCTAACTGATCTAGAAGCTGGCTCACATGGCCGCCATGGCGTGTCACTTTTATCTTGCGCGGGAAAAGCTTTTCACCAAATGAGAGAACATTGGTTTGCACTAGAGTTTGATGCCACTCGTTATCGACTAAATGCAACATCGTGGCTTTACCCATGCGTGATTCAGACTTAACTCTTTTTAATGATGGAGTTGCGGTTGTTAGGCTGATATCTAATTTGTTGTAAGTTGAAAGTGTTGCTTCAACTTTTTTCTTATCAATCTTTACATCAATTTCAGCTAGCCATTTTGGAAGTTGATAACCATATACGCCACGTACACGTGCTATTTCAGTGTCGACAGGTAAAGCTAATACGTGCGCATAAAAATGACGTTTACGAATCGAGTTAATCAGCTCTAAAGCATGCGGACCATGAGCTTTAGGTTTACGCACGACAATAGCGACAGACGCTTCATTGTATGGATCATTATCACAAACTGAATAAGTGAAGAAGGTGAGCGCAACTAGTCCATAACCTGGAAAAGCTTCCAAGGGTACTAGAGGCGAAGGTAATTTTTTCTTTAACAGCTTAATTGGAGCAAGCATCAAAACTTGCACATTGCCGCTACGATAATAAAAGTTGGGAGCCCACACAGGTCCCACTCTTGATTCAACTAATTTTTTAGGAATGCTACGGAAAAAATCTATATTTCCAGCTGCAGGATCTTTTGCAACTTCATCTAAATCAGGATTCATTCTAAAGCGGTCATAATAACCACCTTTTGGAACTTTAACTTTCTGTTGACCAAATTCAACTTCAGTGAACGCTTTATTTGTATTCATAATTGGTTAACCTTTAAATTGATCGACTGAGTAGCTGATAATCTTTAAAAACAAATATCAACTTTCTGCCTGTAGGTTTACTATAAGTTTAAAGTTCACTTGAATGTCAATATGCTATTTTTCTAAGAATTAAAAACTGGTTGTAACGAATTTAAAATAACTTTTGATAAGAATAGATAGAGCCGATTAACTTCTAAATGATCTAAAGAAAATCCTTAGTTTTTAGTATTGTAGAAATTATTTTTTTACACTTTTTAAACGTTGTTTTTACTAAAATCTATTGACCTTCAAGTGAACTTTAACCTTACTATGGTATGACTATCCATGAGGGTAGGATTGAAAATTTTATATGTACTTATTACGAATTAATTAGAGCATATACAGTAAATCGATAGTGTAACTTTTACACAGGAGAAACAAAAATGGGATATGTCACAACAAAAGACGGCGTAGATATTTTTTATAAAGATTGGGGCCCTCGCGATGCTCCTGTAATTTTCTTCCACCATGGTTGGCCGCTCAGTTCAGATGACTGGGATGCGCAGATGCTTTTTTTCCTTAAAGAAGGTTTTCGTGTAGTTGCTCATGACCGCCGTGGTCATGGTCGTTCAACTCAAGTCTGGGATGGTCATGATATGGACCATTATGCAGATGACGTTGCTGCTGTGGTTGAGCATTTAGGTGTACAAGGCGCGGTACATGTGGGGCATTCAACAGGTGGTGGTGAAGTAGCGTATTATGTTGCTCGTTATCCTAATGACCCTGTAGCTAAAGCTGTTTTAATTAGTGCTGTTCCTCCACTCATGGTAAAAACTGAAAGTAATCCAGATGGTTTACCAAAAGAAGTTTTTGATGACCTTCAAAATCAACTTTTTAAAAATCGTTCACAGTTTTATCACGATGTACCAGCAGGTCCATTCTATGGATTTAACCGCCCAGGAGCGAAAGTATCAGAGCCTGTGGTGTTAAATTGGTGGCGTCAGGGCATGATGGGCGGAGCAAAAGCTCATTACGACGGAATTGTTGCCTTCTCTCAAACAGATTTTACTGAAGCACTTAAAAAGATCGAAGTTCCAGTTCTCATCTTACATGGTGAAGATGATCAGGTGGTTCCTTTTGAAATTTCTGGCAAAAAATCTGCGGAACTCGTTAAAAACGGTACTTTGATTAGTTATCCGGGATTCCCTCACGGAATGCCAACTACAGAAGCAGAAACAATTAATAAAGATCTTTTAGCATTTATTAGAAGTTAAGTTTAAAAAGAGGGCGGCCAAAATTGACTGCCCTTTTTTATATTGATTCGATTGATTATTTTTCGGGTGCATATTAATGAATGATGATACTAAAAAA
Source organism: Acinetobacter sp. ABJ_C1_1 (assembly GCF_044684115.1). Lineage (NCBI taxonomy): Bacteria > Pseudomonadati > Pseudomonadota > Gammaproteobacteria > Moraxellales > Moraxellaceae > Acinetobacter > Acinetobacter sp. ABJ_C1_1. Next base: position 116,729 of record NZ_JBITPU010000008.1, read on the forward strand.
TGTCCTTTTTCCCAACTTACTACTGATTTTGGGGCTCCAGTTGTAGACAACCAGAATAGTATGACGGCAGGTGCAAGAGGACCTCTACTTGCTCAAGACCTATGGCTAAATGAGAAACTAGCTAACTTTGTTCGTGAAGTAATTCCAGAACGTCGTATGCATGCAAAAGGTTCAGGTGCATTCGGTACTTTCACTGTGACTCATGATATTACTCAATATACCCGCGCTAAAATATTTAGCGAAATTGGTAAAAAAACAGAAATGTTTGCCAGATTTACCACAGTAGCTGGTGAGCGTGGAGCAGCAGATGCTGAACGTGATATTCGCGGCTTTGCTTTAAAATTTTATACAGAAGAAGGTAACTGGGACATGGTGGGGAACAATACACCAGTGTTCTTCTTACGTGATCCACGTAAATTTCCAGATTTAAATAAAGCAGTAAAACGCGATCCAAAAACTAACTTGCGTAGCGCAACGAATAACTGGGATTTCTGGACTTTATTACCTGAAGCTTTACATCAGGTCACTATTGTCATGTCTGATCGTGGTATTCCTGCCTCTTACCGTCATATGCACGGTTTTAGTAGCCATACCTATAGTTTCATCAATAGTGCGAATGAACGTTTCTGGGTGAAATTTCATTTCCGGACCCAACAGGGAATTAAAAATTTAACAGATGCCGAAGCTGGTGAATTAGTGGGGCATGATCGTGAAAGTCATCAACGTGATTTATTCGATGCGATTGAACGAAAAGATTTCCCTAAGTGGACTTTGTATGTACAGGTAATGCCTGAGCAAGATGCTGAAAAGGTTCCATATCATCCATTTGATTTAACAAAAGTATGGCCTCATGGAGATTATCCATTAATCGAAGTGGGTGAGTTCGAGCTGAATCGAAACCCTGAAAATTTCTTCTTAGATGTTGAGCAATCTGCTTTTGCACCAAGTAATCTGGTTCCTGGCATTAGCGCCTCACCAGACCGCATGTTGCAAGCCCGTTTATTTAACTATGCAGATGCTCAGCGTTATCGTTTAGGTGTGAATTATCAGCAAATACCTGTAAATGCGGCACGTTGCCCAGTTCATAGTAATCACCGTGACGGTCAAGGACGCATCGATGCCAATTATGGTGGTCTTCCACATTACGAACCAAATAGTTTTGGGCAATGGCAAGAGCAGCCTCAGTACAAAGAACCACCGTTAAAAATCAATGGGGATGCTGATTTCTGGAACTATCGTGAAGATGACAACGATTATTTCAGTCAACCTCGTGCTTTGTTTGAACTTATGACTACTGAGCAACAACAGGCTTTATTTGATAATACTGCACGCGCAATGGGTGATGCTCTTGATTTCATTAAATATCGCCACATTCGTAACTGTTACGCATGTCATCCAGCTTATGGCGAAGGTGTGGCTAAGGCGCTTGGTTTGACAGTTGAAAATGCTCAAGCAGCTAGAGAAACTGACCCTGCACGTGGTTTACCAAGTTTTATTTAAATCTTTAAAAACAGTACATAAGGCTATGTCAATAATAGCTTTATGTACTTCACTATTTTATAGCATCGAATGAAAAAATTAATATCTACACTCAGTCTCGGTATTCCATCATTATTCTTCACAAGTAATGTACAAGCAGGGCTGACCATTCCTGTGGGTTTTACTAAATCAGATTCAATACATACATTTCCAGAAACGTTAAGACGAGATTTTTGGGAGCGATTAGGGATTAAAGCTGAGGCCAAAGGTACTGCTACAGCCATTGATGAACCGAATATTGGCGGAAACCCAACAAAATTTAACTATCCTGTGAGCAGTATTGTGATTGGCTCCAAGATGAAAATTGTACTGGGGCGAGCAAAAGGTACAGTGATGGTATATTCACGTATTGCAGAAGATGGAAATTTGAAGAGTTTAACGCTTTCTAATTTTTCAATTGATTATGTTCATCAATATGTTTTAGCAGATGCAACATATGGTAAGGATAAGAGTAACTTACAATTACCAATTTTTACTTTTAATATTGAAAAACCTTTGAAATTTCATTATCAGTTTCCAATTGGTTTTAAAAGCGATGAGAAACTTAATCATTTATATTTAACACCTCAAGCAAAGACCGCTTATAAAGAGGCTTTAGCTTTACCTGAAACAGCAATACCTTTATTAGATTTAGATTTTGGTACATTAACTCAAAATTCATCTTCAAAGATTCGGTTTAACTAATATTATTTGAAAGAGAATATAACTTTATTGTTTTAGAGAATACATATATAAAGTGACTTGATTTTATATTTTATTTAAAAGAATTATTATAAATAAACTGAAATATAAAAAATTATTATATATAGCAGAAATAATCGTAGCCCTTTCTTCTTATAATAAGTAGAAAGGGCTATTTAAAATTATTTTTTAGCTGTCGATTTATCAAGTGATGGATATGGAACAGGCATATTTAATGCCAATTGCGCATCTTTCACTACATCAAAACGTAGAACTTTATTAGCTCCTAGTTCATCAAGTAATTTACTCAGCGGTCCACCACTTTTTACAACTTGAACGTTCTTTGGAAAAAGCTTTTGTCCAAATGCCAAAGTATTAGACTCTACAGAAGTACTGTGCCATTTCCCATCTACCAATTGATACATGGTTTTTGTTTCAATATGAGATTGTGGTTTCACAGTTTTAATTTCTGGCAATGGCGCAGCTACACTTAAATCAGGTTTACCATCAGTATTATAAATATGAGCTTGAACTGATTTATCGCCAATTTTCATATCAATAGGTGTTAACCATTTTGGTAATTGGTAACCATACACACCACGAACACGAGCAATTTCTGTATTTACTGGTAATGCGAGTACATGGCCATAATATTTATGGTTACGCATTGAACTCAATAATTCTGTGGTATTGAAGTGATGAGCACCAGGTTGGCGTACAACCACAGCAACCGAAACTTCATCATATGGGTCGACATCACCGACTGCATAAGAGAAGAATGTTAATGAAACCAAACCATAGCCTGGGATAGGTTGTAATGGTTCAAGTGGAGCAGGGAGTTTTGCTTTTACTTTAGAAATCGGAGCAAGCATCAAGAGTTGGATATTGCTAGTACGGTAATAAAAATTCGGAGACCATACTTTACCCACTCTAGTATCTACAAGTTTTTTGGGGATGGTACGGAAATAATCAATATTTCCAGCTGCAGGATCTTTTGCAACTTCGTCTAGATTCGGGTTCATACGAAAACGATCGTAATAGCCACCTTTTGGAACATTAACTTTATAAGGCCCAAACTCTACAACAGTTGTTTCCTGTGAAGTGCTTGAGTTTGATGGTTGTTGTACAGAACTTGAGTTAGTCTCAACCGCTTGAGCTGAAAAACTCAATAATAAACTTACGGATAACGCAGTAACTGTTTGAGGTAGATTAAGCTTGTTGAACATTGATATGTTCCTCCTATAGACCATGTATTAATGCTAAGATTAAAGTAAGGTTTAAGGTCAAGCATTTTTATAATTATTTTAAATTTTATTAAAAATAAAATTAGAATATTAAAAATAAAAGATATGATTTTTTTATGCATAAAAAAAGAGAACCAGAATATAAAATTCTGGTTCTCTTTTTTCAAACTGTTTTAATAATTACTTAAGAGTACTTAAGCGTTTAACAACAGCTTCGGCAATTTCTTTACTAGATTGAGGGTTTTGTCCAGTAATGATTCTGTCATCCGATACTACATATGAAGTAAATGGAAGAAAGCCTTGTTTATATTTAGCGCCGTGGTTAATTAAGCTATTTTGTAAGGAAAATGGAACTTGAGATTTTATTCCAGATAAAGTTTCTTCTTTATTCGCGAACCCAGTAACAGTTCTACCTGAAATGAGCGGTTTACCATCTTCACCTACCAAAGGTAATAATCCTCCTACGCCATGACAAACCGCTGAAACAATACCACCTTGGCGATAAATGCTTTCACTAATATTTTTTAGTTCTTTATTATCTGGGAAGTCCCACATTGTTCCATGTCCACCCGTATAATAAATTGCTTTATAACGTGTTGGATCGATACTGCTTGGTGCCAAAGTGTGGTTTAAGCGATACATAAACTGACGATCAGCTAAAAGTTTTCGAGCTGATTTATCAACGTAAATAGGCTTCATACTACGTTCATCAAGTGGTACAACTCCACCTTGAGGACTGACAAAATCCATGTCATAGCCAGCAGCTTTAGCGACATCATAAAAATGAGTTAATTCAGTAAGCCATAGGCCAGTTTTATCTGAACGAGTCGGATAGGCTGAATGATTTGTCATGACGACTAAAATTTTACCTTTGCTTTTAGCCGTTTCTTGATTTTGTACTTGATCAGATGCATTTGCATAGCTTACTGATAAAAAAGCCATAAAAATGGCAATGAACCAACGCTGAAAACTCCAAACTTTAGGCATTGTAGGCTCCTCATATTTACCTATTGAGCATCCTATGATTAAAGTAAGGTTTAAGGTCAAGGTTTTTTCAAAAATCGCCGATGAATGGCAAAATGATGAGTTCTAGAATAAGAAATTTCAAATATGAAATAGATTTCATATTTGAAATAATAGTTTATTTTTAAGTTATTGAATTTAAATATAAAAATAGTGGCATGTAATTTGCTCCAGTAGGATTAGCTACAAGGAGTAAATAATGAATGCAAATCATATACTGCAATTGAGTGGAATATTGCAGCAGAATCTAGGGCTAATCCCTCATGAAATTCAGTTAAAAAAAATGAGTGGTGGAGCTATCCAAGAAAATTGGCTAGTTCAATCTGAAGATTTTGCATTAGTACTGCGTAAAAATGCTGAATCTAGTGTAGAGGCTAGTTCAGATCGGGAGCAGGAATTTTTACTTTTAGATCGGTTATATCAGTTTGGCATTAAAGTGCCAGAACCACTTTATTTTGAAAAGTCACCTAACTTTTTAAACAGTGATTTCTTCATTATGAAAAAAATTGATGGTGTTACAGAAGGCCATAAATTAGTTCGAATTACAGAAGAAGAAAAACGTAAAAAGATTATTCAAGACATTGGTAGGCAACTTGCTTTAATTCATGCCATTCAATCAGATGAAGTATTAGAGAAACTACTTCCTAAGCCAGATAAAGATCAATATTTAGAAAAAAAGCTTACAGGTTTTCTAGAACAACTGGATCACTTAAAAAGACAACGTCCAATCCTTGAGTACGCTATTCAATGGATGTTTCACAATCTTCCAAAAGTTGATGATTTGGTCTTAGTCCATGGTGATTACCGCATTGGTAACATCATGGTTAATGACGATCAAATTTCAGGAATCTTAGATTGGGAATTTACTCAATGGGGTGATCGGAGAGAAGACCTAGGCTGGTTTACCTCTAAATGTTGGCGTTTTGGACAAGATGAAAATATAGCGGGGGGAATCGGTTCATATAAGGATTTTGCTAAAGCTTACGCTGAAATTTCCGATATTTATATCCCTGAATTTGAAATGAAGTTTTGGCATGTATTGTCTCATGTTCGATGGGCAATTATTGCGATGCAGCAGTCTGACCGAAACAACAAAATGGATACTCCATCACTCGAATTAGCCCTAACGGAATTTTTAGTTCCCCGACTTGAAAAAAATATCTTGGAAATATTGGGAGAAAAAGAATGAGCGAGCAAAAGATAATTGACCTGATTAAAGCCAGCCAAGCCGTCATTAAGAATGAGCTTTTACCGCAATCGGGCAGTCAGAAATATAACTTGTTAATGCTCATGAGAAGCTTGGAAATTTTGCAGGCTTATATTTTGCAAAAGGATATTTCTACATTGCATCGTTCAGGCATTGTGCAAGATTATTTTTCTTTTCCAATCAAAGATGTTGATGAGGCAATTCAATTGCTTATTAGCGATATCCGTGAAGGTAAACAATCGGATCAAACATTTGAGATATTAAAAGCTCTTAATTCGGAAGACTTAAAAATTACAGAACCAAAGGCAGTTCAACATGGATAAATATCGGCTACGAATTTATTTAGTTCGGCATGGGCACGTTTCATATTTTGATGCAGATAAGAACCCGATTAATCCTAAATTTGCACAGTTATCCGAACGAGGAATAGAGCAAATACAACAACTTGCTCATCAACTACAAGATGTTAGTTTTGAAAAAATTTACTCATCTACCATGCCACGTTCGATTCAGACAGCTGAAATTTTGAAGCGCTATCAAAACGAGCATAAAGACATTCAGTCATTCGATGATATTCGGGAAATAAGAGCGGGACGTTTAAGAGAAATTTCGTTGGATCGTGCTGAACTGGAAATTAAAAAGGCCTATCAGTTCCATAAAAATAATCTTGAATTATTTGTACAAGGCGAAAGTTGGTCGCTCTTTATTACTCGTGTACTGACATGGTTCGAAAACATGATTTTAACAGTAGACAAAGACCAAAATATCCTGATTTCTTCACACGATATTGTAAATCGAATACTCATTAATTGGGTATATGGACATGACTTCAAAGATGTCTATTCGCAGGAACAAGATTATGGCTGCTTAAATATTCTTGATCTAACGATTGAAAATCAAAAGGTAATAAGCAAACGAATCAAGCTTCAAAATTTCACGCCGTACAATCTGATTAAAAATGAGCTATTTAATAGCGCTATGGATGATGTGTATGAAACTTATATCGCGACTCAAGGCTTTAAATTAAAGGAACTCAGCTCATGATTACACTATCTAATGAATTATTAGAACTACAACAGAAAGTTAGAGAATTTATTCAACAAGAGGTGATTCCATTAGAAAGTGATCCTCGTCAAGATAGCCACGGGCCTAGTGAAGCTTTACGCCAAGAGTTAGTGAGTCGCGCGCGTCGTTGGGGGTTGCTAACTCCCCATGCAAGTCAAGAAATGGGAGGGCTTGGATGGTCGCATCTTCAAAAGGCTGTGGCTTTCGAAGAAGCAGGATATTCTGCTTTAGGTCCAATCGCTTTAAATATTCATGCACCAGATGAAGGAAATATTCATCTTTTAGATGCTGTCGCAAACGATGCACAAAAACAAAGATGGCTAAGAAAATTGGTAGCTGGAGAAATTAGATCGTGCTTTGCCATGACGGAACCGGCACCAGGTGCTGGCTCAGATCCATCCATGCTTCAAACAACAGCAATTGAAGATGGTGATGACTATATTATTAATGGCCGTAAATGGTTAATTACAGGAGCCGATGGAGCTAGCGTTGCGATTATTATGGCAAAAGTGGAAGATGGTTCCGCTTCAATGTTTCTAACAGACACCAATGTTGAAGGCTTTATATTAGAAAAAAATATGAATGCTATGGACTCATGCTTTTCAGGTGGCCACGGCATTTTACGCTTTGAGAATTTACGTATACCTAAAGAAAATGTGTTGGGTGAAATTGGTAAAGGCTTTAAATATGCTCAAGTTCGCCTTGCACCAGCACGTTTAACACATTGTATGAGATGGTTGGGGCAAGCAAGGAGAGCACATGATATTGCTACTCAATATGCGCGAGAACGCCAATCTTTTGGCAAGAGATTAGGAGACCACCAAGGTGTTGGTTTTATGCTTGCCGACAATGAAATGGATATTTTAACAACTCGATTAGCCGTTCACTATTGTGCACAGGTTTTAGATTTAGGTGAGAAAGGAAATTATGAGTCGAGCCTAGTTAAAGTGATCAGCTCTGAAGGTATCTGGCGTGTGGTGGACCGATCAGTTCAGATTTTAGGTGGACAGGCCATGACGGATGAATCAGTGGTTTGCAAAATTTTTAAAGATGCACGTGGTTTTAGAATTTATGATGGCGCGAATGAAGTTCACCGCATGAGCATAGCCAAAAAACTATTAGGGAAGCAGTTGTAATAGTAGGGATAAGAGAATGAATATTTTTGATGTAAAAGATAAATATATTTTAATTACGGGTGCTTCAAGTGGTTTGGGGCATCACATAGCTGAATTATTTGCAAAAGAAGGTGCGAATATTGTTATTTGTGCCAGACGGTTAGAGCGATTGAAAGAATTAGAATCGCATATAAAAAATGAATTTGGAGTGAAAGTTTATACCTTTGCGTTAGATGTAAATGATCGTTCCGCTGTGAAAGATATGCTTAGTTCTTTAGAAGCAGAAGGAGTCACATTAGATGTGCTAATTAATAATGCTGGGGTGAGTGATACTAAGCGTTTCTTAGACTATAACGATGAAGATTGGGATAAGATTGTAGATACTAACCTTAAAGCCCCTTGGCAATGTGCACAAGAAGTTGTGCAGCATATGATTAAAGCTGAACGTAAAGGGTCTATTATCAACATTACATCAATTCTGTCTCAGTCTACCAACCTTGGTGTTAGCCCATACTGTGCATCGAAGGCTGGATTACGTCATTTAACAGAAGTTATGGCAGTAGAGTTGGCTAGATTTGGTATAAATGTAAATGCCATCGCGCCAGGCTATATGATTACTGAAATTAATGAAGAATATTTAACTGGCGAATCTGGACAACAGCTTTTAAAGAAAATTCCAACAAGGAAGTTTGTAGAATTTGATGACTTAAATGGACCTTTACTTTTACTTGCTTCGCAAGCAGGTCAAGGTATAACAGGTATCGAAATTAAAGTCGATGGCGGTCATAGCGCTGCGCCTATATAAAACGTTTTTTAATGGAGTAAAAAATGCTTAATCGAAAACCAATTAATATTTTGGTCACCTATATTAAAAAACCTAATATTAATGGTTTTCGATCTTTGGTTGAGCAGGCGATTAGTGAAGTAGAGTCGAACGAAATCGATTTGGTGGAATGCCATATTTCCGATGTGCAAGATGTTGCTCAAAGCTTAGTAGAAAATGGCTGTCAGATTCTTCTATGTACGGGAGCGACCGCGAGTTTTCTACAAAAGAAATTAAACATTGATATTCAGGTCATTCGAACTGGTACTTTTGACGTTATTCAAGCCATATCAAACTTAAAACAATATAAGCGAATTGCTTTGGTGGGTAATACGTCCACAGTCGATCTTGAGAACTACTCAGATATTTTTGCTTTAGATATACAACAGTTTAACTATGACTCATATTTAGATGCTAAAAAAACAATTCATTTAATTAAAAATCAAGGTTTTGATGCCATTATTGGCTCGCCTGTTGCAGTAGAGTTAGCTCTGAATGAAAACCTAGTTGGACATTTGGCGATTAGTGTGCCGTCTTTAAAAGACCTGCTGCAAAACGCCTTACGTACGCTTGAAAAAATTCGCAGAGAACAATATTCAACCTTACGTTTAACCGAGATCTTTAATCACTTAAATGAAGGCATTTGTTTTATTACAAAGCAAAAAAAGATTTCTTTAATAAATAACTCAATGAGTTCGTTACTTGAAAAAGACTCTTCAGACGTTTTAAACAAATCAGCATTAGAAATTTTTGAAGGTTTAAACTTTGATATCGACCAAGAAAACAGTCATCAACTCGTTCAATTTAAAAATTTAAAACTTGCTGTATATATTTCCAAACTAAAAAATGACTATATTGATGGCTATATCTTAAGAGTGCAGGAACTAAACGCATTAGAGCAGTCTAATAGTCAGTTTAGAAAGGTTTCATCAAAGAATTTTAATACACGGTATACCTTTGATCAGATTTTGACGCAGAACACTAATTTTCAACAAATTATCAAGTTATCAAAAGCATACGCAAAAACGGATAGTACGATTCTCATTACTGGTGAAAGTGGTACAGGTAAAGAAGTTTTAGCACAAAGTATTCATAATCATAGCAGCCGTTATAAAGCGCCGTTTGTTGCAATCAACTGTGCTTCTTTTCCCGAAAGTTTGTTAGAAAGCGAATTATTTGGTTATGAAGAAGGAGCCTTTACTGGAGCGAAGAAAAATGGGCGTATTGGCCTCATTGAAGCTGCTCATACGGGTACGCTTTTTTTAGATGAAATTGGAGATATGCCATTACATCTACAAACTAGATTTTTACGAGTCTTACAAGAAAGACAAATTAACCGCTTAGGCTCAGTGGTAAGTCATCATTTAGATATACGTGTGATTGCTGCAACTCATGCGAATTTAGAAGAGTTAGTACGAAATGGAACCTTTCGGGCAGATCTCTACTATCGTTTAAATATTTTAAGAGTGTATACGCCGTCTTTAAAAGAGCGAAAAGAAGATATCTTGTATTTAGCAAATTCCTTTCTAGAGAAATATAGAAAAACACTGGATGATTTGCCGAATATTTTACAGAAGGCTTTTTTACACTATTCTTGGCCGGGCAATATCCGCGAACTTGAAAATATTGTTGAAAGAATCAATGTGCTGTTACAGCTTGATCATGAAATTTTAACTCCCGAATTTTTAAAGCAACAGTTACCTGAGCTATTTCAATCCCAAAATCAGCCCACGGCGCAACCTTTATTAAAAGAGGTAAAGGTTAATCAAGAGTTGAGTTTAATTGAGCAAACACTTGCAGAAGTAGATGGTGATTTAGACCTTGCTGCACAAAAACTCGGGATTAGCCGAACGACTTTATGGCGTAGAATGAAACTCATAAATCACTAATTTCAAAATTGAAATTTTTTCAAAAAAGAAAAACAATAAAACTAATTAACTTATTGAAATTAATAATAAAATAATTTGGCATTATAGTTGCATTGACTCATATAAGCATCTGAATCAGTTGCTAAATTGTGTGAGGAAATAAGAATGACGAATGGATTAATGATGCATTGTAATTTAAACATTACTTCAATAATGCAGCATGCTTTGACAGTTTACGCAGATCAAGAAATTGTGACTTTGAAAGCAGATGGGATAAGTAAACACCGATATACATATAAAGATGCTTTCGAACGTGTAGCTCAGTTTGCCAATGCGCTAGACCGATTAAATATAAGTTCTGATGCTAAAGTCGGAACGATGGCATGGAACTCATATCAGCATTTTGAATTGCACTATGCCATTCCATGTACGGGAAGAATTTACCATACAATTAACCCTAAATTGGCACCTGAACAGCTCATTCAAATTATCAGTTCTGCTCAAGATGAGGTACTCATTATTGAACCAGATTGTTTGGCATTAGTTGATTCTATCTATGACAATATAAAGCAAGTTATAAAACATTTTATTGTGCTCGGTGACCCCAATAAAAATTTAAAAGCACAATTTGATTTTGTCTTTTATGAAGAACTCATTGCTCCAGAGCAGTCTTATTATGATTGGCCAGATATCCCTGAAGAGAGTGCAAGTGGTCTTTGCTATACATCGGGGACAACAGGTGATCCTAAAGGTGTTCTTTACTCACATCGTAGTACCGTATTGCATGCATTAATACTCGCTATGCCAAATGCGATTGGCTTAACGCATGATAGCTGCATTATGCCTTTGGTTCCGCTTTATCATATTAGCGCTTGGGGAATGCCATTTAATGCGGTTTTATCGGGGGCAAAAATCGTTTGGCCTCATTCATTTGCGGGTCAAACCGAGAAAATTTTTAATTTGATCCAATCAGAACACGTCGATATTTCTATGGCTGTTCCGACCATCTGGAATGCTTTTAAAAATTATCTTGAAGACCACCATATTTCGTCAGTCAGTTTAAAACGGGCAATATCTGGTGGTTCAGCTGCGCCATATTCGCTGATTGAGTCTTTGAGCCATTATGGAGTTTCTGTTGAAAATGCTTGGGGAATGACTGAAACCAGTTCAATGGCAGTCTGTAATCGAGTAGATCAAATCAAAAATAATGTCGAAACCCAATCGATTAAATGCGGTAAACCTATCTTCGGCGTTCAAATGAGATTGCGCGATGAGAACCATCAATTGCTTCCTCACGATGGAGTGCATGAAGGCATTTTAGAAGTGCGTGGACATACAATTACCAAGCAATATATTAATCAACCCAAAGCGGTAGAAGAAGACAAATGGTTTGATACAGGAGATATCGCGTGCATAGATGAATATGGATATATGCATATTACAGACCGTGCCAAAGATATGATCAAGTCAGGAGGAGAGTGGGTCAGTAGTGTTGAAGTTGAAAATGCAGCGATGGGATATGAAAAAGTTGCAGAAGCCGCCGTTATTGCCGCCAATCATCCAAAATGGGGAGAACGCCCACTTTTAATTTTGGTGCCAAAGTCTCCACAAGAAAAAATTGAACATTCAGAAATTGTCGTTTTTCTATCATCCAAATTACATAAATGGGCCATTCCGTCAGCAACCATATTGGTTGAAGAAATACCGCATACGCCCACTGGAAAAATCAGTAAAAAAATATTGAGAGAACGTTATCACGACTATTTCACCAATAGTGCTTTTGCTGAATGTAAATAATGATCAACATAAAAAAGGACTTTTTATATGAACTATCCTCAGGAAGCAAATATCGTTTTAGATGCGAAATTTAAAAAGATGGTAAAGCAGAGAAATCGATTCGCCGTTTTCTTAAGCTTAATTGTACTCAGCATTTACTTTATTTTTATAGGAACAGCCACATTTCACCCAGAATTACTTGCAACTCCATTAGAGGCAAGCAAAATCACAATTGGTTTACCGATTGCTGCAATAGTCATTGTATCGAGCTGGGTCATAACGGGCTTATATATATTTATTACAAATCAATATTTTGACAAACAAAAAGAAAAATTAAGAAAGGAATATCGTTATGAATAAATATTTTGCTTTTACTATTTTGACCTTATTTAGCTCCGGTGCTTGGGCTTCACAAAGCGAGCCAAGGAATTGGACCGCTATTATCATGTTTGCATGTGTAGTTGGTATTTCACTACTTATTACTTTTAAAGCTGCAAAGAAAACAGTATCGAAAGAAGATTTTTATACAGCGGGTAATGCTATTTCAGCTAAGCAAAATGGTTTGGCGATTGCGGGAGACTATATGTCTGCCTCAACCTTACTCGGTATTTCTAGTATGGTTTTCTTCAAAGGCTATGATGGTTTTATCTATGTAACGGGCTTTTTTGTTTGCTGGCCGATTTTAACTTTCTTAATGGCTGAAAGACTAAGAAACCTTGGTAAATATACTTTTGCAGATATTGTTTCGTATCGATTAGATCCGCAGCGAACCCGTATTTTGGCAACATGCGGCTCGCTTATTGTTGTGTGTTGCTATTTAATTTTGCAAATGGTGGGTGCTGGTCAGCTCATTAAATTGTTGTTTGGTCTAGATTATAAAATTGCCGTTATGCTAGTCGGTTGTCTAATGCTGGTATATGTCATTTTTGGAGGAATGCTTGCAACCACATGGATACAAATAGTTAAAGCTATTCTTTTGCTATTTGGTGGAACAGTTCTAGTCTTTCTGGCATTTAAAGCGTTTGGTTTTAGTTTAAATAATATGGCTGAGGCTGCCGTAAATGCACATAAACTCGGGCAAAAGGTGTTAGAACCGGGTCCAATGCTATCCAACCCGATTAATACACTCTCTATGTCTATTGGATTGATCTTTGGTTTAGCAGGTTTACCACATATTCTTATGCGCTTTTTTACAGTTCCAAATGCTGCTGAAGCGCGCCGTTCAGTCTTTTATGCTTCTGGTTATATTGGTTACTTCTTTATTGTGGTTTGTATTTTAGGTTTAGCTTCAATCGCTATAGTAGGCACTAATCCTCAATATTTTGTAGATGGGCAACTCGGTGGAGATTTAATTGGCGGCAGTAACATGGTTGCGATGCATCTCGCAAAGGCCCTTGGTGGAAATCTATTACTCGGCTTTTTATCTGCTGTAGCGTTTGCAACGATTTTAGCTGTAGTGGCTGGCTTGGCACTTGCTGGTGCCTCAGCAATTTCCCATGATTTATTTCAAAAAGTCATTAAAAAAGGCAAGGCAACTGAAAAGCAGGAAATGGTTGTATCTCGACTTTCTGTAGTGGTTCTAGGTGTGATTGCCATAGCATGTGGAATCTTATTTGAAAAAATGAACATCGCTTTTTTAATGGGACTTACATTTGGTATTGCTGCTTCCGCTAACTTTCCTGTACTTATTCTTTCTATGTATTGGAAAGATTTAACTACCCGCGGCGCCATATTTGGTGGGTTTGTTGGAATCATTTCGGCAATTACATTTGTGGTTTTATCACCAACAGTTTGGATTGGTGTATTAGGCCATGAAAAAGCAATATTCCCATTTGATAACCCAGCTTTGTTTTCAATGCCACTCGCATTTTTGGTGAGTATCGTTGTTTCTTTGACTGATAAAAGTAAAAGAGCCGAGTTAGACAGACAGGGCTTTGAGTTACAGGTGGTACGTTCCGAGCTTGGTGCTCAACAAGGTTCATTTGAAAAAATGCCTTTGCATTAAGTTTATTAAAGACTTCGAAAAAATAAGAAAGCATGATTAAAAAATCATGCTTTCTTTATTACACTTATATTATTAGTACTGCTTTAAAGCATTATTTCAAATGCTTTTGAAGTTCAGACCCAGCTTGTGATAATGCAGTCTTCACAGATGGTTCGTTGCTTAACGGATTTAACAGACCATAGTCATGAATCAAACCGTTATAACGAGTTACAGTCACTGGTACACCCGCTTTATCTAAGTTACGGCCAAAAGCTTCACCTTCATCACGCAATACATCTAATTCAGCTGTTTGAATTAATGTTGGTGGGAAGTCTTTTAACTGTTCGCTTGTAGCACGAAGTGGTGATGCCAAAATATTGTTGCGATCATTGGCATTGGTTGTGTAGTTGTCCCAGAACCATTTCATCATGTTCTTAGTTAGGAAGTATCCTTTTTCATACTGGTTGTAAGAAGCATCGTCGAAACCAGCATTGGTAACAGGCCACAACATTACGTTGTAACGTACTTTTGGACCACCAGATTGTTTAATCTGAAGAGCAACAGCAGCAACCATGTTGCCACCAACGCTATTACCTACTAAAGCTAGACGGCTACCATCAACACCAATTTCTTTACCATGTTTAGCGACCCATTTGGTTGCTTCATATGACTGATTAATTGCTACAGGGAAGTGAGCTTCTGGAGAAGGCGTATAGTTAACGTATACAGCCGCTGCACCAGACTCGCGAACTAAATCACGAATTAAGCGTTCATGAGTAGCAAAGTCGCCTAACACCCAACCGCCACCATGGAAGAACATAAATACAGGAAGAACGCCTTTAGCATTTTCTGGTTTAACAATTTTTAGTTGAATGCTTTGACCATTTATTTGAATTGTTTTCTCTGAAACTTGTGCTGGCGGAAGTTTTGCTCCTTTTTGTGCGCCGATTAAAACTTGACGAGCTTCGTTTGGAGTCATCAATTCCATTGGTTTACCGTTACCCGAATTGAGTACGTCTAGGAATGCTTGTACACCCGCAGTCGGAGCAGGAGTATTAATAGCTTCAGCTGAAACAGCTGTAGTGAAAAGAGCAGATGTTAATAAAGCTGTTGCGATTTTCATGGTGAAAACTCACTTTAAGTTAGAAATTTTAAATACAACTTTGAACCAAGGCTTTGTGTCCAATATGAAGTTGGTTCTATTGAAAGCTCAGTTCAATATTTATCTTGCGTATATAATACTTGCACACAAGATACTTATGATCAAGAATTATTTATAATAATTTTTAGATAATTTTAATTTTTGGTTTAAATATGAAAGAAAACAAGATATTAGGTGATCAACTCTGTTTTTCGCTTTATTCAGTGGCGAATGCACTTACGCGTCAGTATCGTCCATTACTTAAAGATTTCGATTTAACTTACCCTCAGTTCATCGTTCTTTTAGCTTTGTACGAAGAAGATGACATTTCTCTAAAAGAACTCGGTGAAAAGACTTTATTTGACTCAGGCACCTTAACGCCGTTGGTTCAAAAACTTGAAGCAAAAGAGTTTTTGAAGAGAGTATCAATCAAAGAAGATGAGCGGGTAAAAAAAGTAATATTGACGGACAAAGCTTTAGAGATAAAAGAAAAAGTGATTGATCTACCCAATCAGTTACGATGTTCAATGCATATGAATGATGAGGAGCTGACTATGCTGAGAAAGCTTTCTTTGAAATTATTGGAAGATTTATAAAGTTTTCTTTAACTGAAAATAATTTTTATCTGCAAATAATTTGAAGCTTTAAACTTTAAAAAAAGAGGCATTTTAAGGCCTCTTTTTTATATAAAAAATTAATGAATACAACTGATTAAATATAGAAATGCTAAAAGGTATTGACATTAAAGTTAGCTTTAACCTTAAAGTAAAGCCATACTGAATGAGGTCATTCCAATGAAAGTGTTCGAAAAATTAGTATTCCCAAATGGTTCATATGTTCCGAACCGTATTGCTAAAGCAGCAATGGAAGAAAATATGGCTGATTTGAACCACGCACCATCAGAAGAATTAATGCGTTTATATCAGGCTTGGGCAAATGGTGGTGTCGGTCTAATCATTACCGGAAATGTGATGGTAGATCGCCGAGCGATGACCGGACCGGGCGGCGTAGTGCTTGAAGATGAAAAGCATTTAGATACTTTTAAAAAATGGGCACAAATTGGTCGCTCAAAAGGTGCTCAGATTTGGCTTCAAATTAACCATCCGGGTCGCCAAATGCAGTCAAATTTAGGACAACAAACATGGGCGCCTTCTGCTGTTGCTTTAGATTTAGGAAAAATGTCAAATCGCTTTAACACGCCAATCGAAATGACTGAATCTATGATTGCAGAAGTGATTCAGCGTTTTGCAAATACAGCGCGTTTAGGTGAAAAAGCAGGGTTTACTGGTGTAGAAATTCATGCAGCACATGGTTATTTGTTAAGCCAGTTTCTTTCTCCTCTCAGCAATAAACGCCAAGATCAGTGGGGTGGTTCTTTAGAAAACCGCGCTCGCATTTTAATTGAGATTGTGGAAGCAGTTCGTAAAGTGGTTTCGCCTCAGTTTACCGTGGCAGTAAAACTAAATTCAGCTGACTTCCAACGTGGTGGGTTTAGCGCTGAAGATGCTCAACAAGTGGTTAAAATGTTAAATGAGCATGCAGTTGATTTGGTTGAACTTTCAGGCGGTAGCTATGAAGCGCCAGCCATGCAAGGTCAAGCACGTGATGGTCGCACACTTGCTCGCGAAGCTTACTTTTTAGAATTTGCACAAGAAATTCGAAAAGTTGCCAAAATGCCTGTTATGGTGACAGGTGGTATACGCCGTAGACAAGTGGCAGAAAAAGTAATTGCAAGCGGTGTAGATATGGTTGGTATTGCCACAGCTTTAGCAATTGAACCTAATTTGCCAAATGCTTGGAAACAAGGGCACAATGTTACACCAGAGTTAAAACCAATTACTTGGAAAAACAAAACACTTGCTTCACTTGCCAATATGGCTGTAGTGAAATTCCAGTTACGTAATTTAAGCGCTGGTAAAAAAACAAAACCAAATGTTTCACCAGCTTGGGCTTTAATTTTGCAACAATCAGCGATGTCATGCCGTACCCGCCAATACAAGAAAGGCATGCGTGACTATACATTTGCTTCTTAATAAGTGAGTTGTGTTATGACAAATCCGAATGATTCAAACTGGATAATTTATGGAGCAAATGGCTACACGGGCGAGTTAATCGCTCGTGAAGCTGTACGCCAAGGTCTAAAACCAACTTTGGCTGGTCGTAACAAAGCTAAGGTTGAAACATTAGCTCAAGAGTTGGGACTCGACTATAAAGCTTTTGGGCTTGATAACGTAAATGCGGTAAGTGAGCAACTGCAAGGCTTTAAATTGGTCATGCACTGTGCGGGGCCATTTTCAGCAACATCAAAACCCATGATGGAAGCGTGTATAAATGCAGGTGCTCACTATCTAGATATTACGGGTGAAATCGCTGTATTTGAGTTGGCACAGTCACTGAACAGCCAAGCTGAAAAAGCCGATATTGTGCTTTGTCCGGGTGTTGGTTTCGATGTGATTCCGACAGATTGTGTTGCCGCTGCACTGAAAGAAGCATTGCCAGATGCGACCCATTTAGCGCTTGGTTTTGACTCTAGAACAGGATTTTCACCGGGTACAGCTAAAACAAGTACAGAAGGCATGGCCGAAGGCGGAAAAATTCGTAAAAATGGAAAAATTACCACCGTTCCATTAGCACATTATGTTCGGACCATTGATTTTGGTGACGGTAAAAAAAGTGCTATGAGTGTTCCGTGGGGAGACGTATCTACAGCATTCTATACAACAGGCATTCCAAACATTGAAGTGTTTGTACCTGCATTCCCTAAAATGATTTTTGGCGCGAAAATGATGAACTATTTACGCCCAATATTAAAAATCAATGCTGTGCAGAAGTTTATTAAGTCACGTATTGAAAAAACGGTTGTGGGTCCAAATGAAGAGCTTCGTGCGAAAGTGCCTACCTATGTTTGGGGGGAGGCAAGAAATACGCGTGGGGAAATCAAAACTGCTCGCATTCAAACGGAAAATGCTTATAGCCTTACCGTAAATGGTTCACTGACTGTGGTGAATTATTTACTCAAAAATACTGTTAAAGGTGGTACATATACACCAGCAAAACTGATGGGCTATAAATTAGTGACCGAGCTGCCGGGTTCTGGTCCGCTGGTCATTAATTAAAAGCTTTTATTAAAACAGCATGTTTATAGATAGTCCCGAACAAGGAGTCATTCTTGTTCGGGTTATTTTTAAATATTTCAAGTAAATACGGCCTTATATAGATAAAAAGAAAAACAGAAAACAAAACACTCCATAAGAAATAATTTAAATTGAATATACTAAGAAGCGATAAAATTTTTTTTATAACAAAGGAATGAAAATAATGAGAAAACTCATACTATTTCTACATGCATCGCTAGACAGTTTTGTGGAAGGTCCAAATGGGGCAATGGACATAGGTTGGATTGCTTACGATGCCGATTTGGCAAACCATGCCAAAGAAATTTTGAGCACTGCCGATACGGTGATTTGGGGACGTGCGACCTACCAGATGATGCATAATTACTGGCCAACCATGCTTTCAAATCCAGAAGCTTCGGAGCACGAACGAAATCACGCGGAGTGGATTGAAAAGACTGAAAAAATCGTTTTTTCAACCACCTTAGATACAGTTGAATGGAATAATTCCCGTCTTGTAAAAGACCATGTTGAAGAAGAAATTAATAAGCTTAAACAGCAAGCGGGTAAGGATATGGTGATTCTGGGGAGTCCACGGTTCGCACACTATCTGATGCAACTTGATTTAATTGATGAATATAAGATTACAGTTTCGCCCGTCTTAATTGGTAGTGGCTTGCCACTATTCCACGGTATTAAAGAAAAGACCAATCTTAAACTTATTGAAAATAAAACTTTTGCTTCTGGCGCCATTGGTCTTCACTATCAAAAGATTGACTGATTTTTTCTATAATATCTGTATGAAAAAAACGAATTACAGCATTGGTCTGTAATTCGTTTTTTTTAGATTTATAGAGTGCTACTTAAACGCTTTGATTACTTAGTCGATACCAGTACCCATCTATTCAACGCGAGAGCAGTTAACTCTATTTAAAGTTAAACATTACGGTGCTTTTACTTTATCAAAATAGAGATTCATAAGACGTTCTGCATTTTGCTCGCATGTAATTTCATCGGGTTTGTTGTTGATCGCATCAATCATGGTACGTAAGTTTTGCTTACTGACTTTTAGCTTCTGTTCTAAAAGTTCTATTTCCTGAATTTTGGTTTCAATCGTTTGAATAAGTGCATCATGATCCCAAGCGACAACTTTCGATGGCAAAAATGCTTTAATTTCTGCTAAAGAAAACCCGACTTGCTGGGCTTGCTGGATTAAAGAAAGTTGCTTCAAATCGTTATCGGTATATTCACGATAACCATTCGATTTTCTTTTTGCTTTAGGCAAGAGTTTGATCTGTTCGTAATAACGAATTGTAGGGGTGCTTAAACCACTTAGTTTCGATAACTCGCTAATATTCATAGCCACATACTCTCTTGACATTCAAGCTAACTTTAAACTTATAGTAGCATAAAAGCAAGGTTCATAACTTTACCAAGCACGCATTTTCAGTAACAACTTTCTATGCTTTGATAGACGAAAGAATAGAATTATAAATATGAAGAATGAGGTGAGAAAATGTCTAAACGCATATTACACATCGTGACCAATGTTTCACGCTATAAGGATGTAGATCAACAAACAGGACTGTGGTTAGGTGAGCTCACCCATGCCTATGACGAGTTTGAAAAGCAAGGCTATGTGCAAGATATCGTCAGTCCAAATGGCGGAAAAACTCCAATTGAACCTAAGTCACTTGTGCCTTTAATTGCAGATAAATCTGTTAAAGACAGAGAAAAAGATCAGGCTTTTATTACGCTACTGGCAAATACATTTAAGCCTTCCGATATTCATTGGGAAGATTATGACGTGATTTACTATACGGGTGGTCACGGTGTGATGTGGGATTTTTTAGATAACCCTGAACTGCAAGAAATCACCAAAAATATTTATGAAAAAGGCGGCATTGTTTCGAGTGTTTGTCACGGATATTGCGGCTTGCTCAATGTCAGACTTTCAAATGGTAAACGACTCATAGAAGGCAAAAAGTTAACTGGCTTTGCATGGAGTGAAGAAGTGTGGGCAGGGGTAGCGAAAAAAGTGCCGTACAATGCTGAAGAGTTAGCGAAAGAATATGGTGCTCGTTATGAAAAGGCTTTTATTCCTTTTGTGCCGTATGTAGTTCAAGACGGCAACTTAATTACTGGTCAAAACCCATTTTCTGCTAGAAGAACAGCTTTAGCGATTATAGAAGAGCTTGAAAAGAGTGCTTCGTAAAAATCACTCAAAGTTATAAACAAGATAAGGCGAACACTTAAAATGAGTGTTCGCCTTACTCATATTAGACTACGAACGCCACCAATAATTTTCGGCATTTGGTTCATTTAAATTGAGTATTTGACCCATTTGCGGTGTGCTAATCGTTAAATTATTTTCATGTGCCAAACCAACAATACGTTCAAACGGATCATCCCAAGCATGAAGTGCCAAGTCAAAAGTACCATTGTGCACAGGTAACAAATGGCGACCTTTTAAATCGATATGTGCTTGCAAAGTTTGCTCTGGTTGCATGTGAACATCGGGCCACTCAGGGTCGTAAGCACCCGTTTCTAACATGGTCAAATCAAACGGACCATAACGGTGTCCAATCTCTTTAAACCCATCAAAATAGCCTGTGTCACCGCTAAAAAACACACGTAAGTCGTTATCAATAATCACCCACGAAGCCCAAAGCGTCGCATTGCTATCGCCCATACCACGGCCTGAAAAATGATGAGCAGGGGTAGCCACCAATTTTAGTCCATCCACATGGGTAGTATCCCACCAATCAAGTTGTTGTACTTTTTCTGCTGGAATTCCCCATTTAATGAGTGTATCGCCCACACCAAGCGGCGTTAAGAAGTGCTCAACCTTATCGTTAAGCTGCATAACTGCATGGTAGTCGAGATGGTCGTAGTGGTTATGCGACAAAATCACGCCTTTGATGGGTGGTAAGTCCGCAATACTAATCGGTGGCTGGTGAAAACGTTTTGGACCAATCCACTGAAAAGGTGAAGCGCGTTCAGAAAAAACAGGGTCGGTTAACCAAAACTCATTACGCAGTTTTAATAAAATAGTCGAATGCCCTAAACGAAATAGAGAGCGGTCAGGCGCACTTAAAAGCTGTTCTTTGGTTAAGCTTAAAACAGGAATTTCTTTGTTTGGTACTGTGTCTTTTGGCTTGTTAAATAGAAACTTCCACATAAGCTGAAGTGTTTTACCAAAAGAAGGCTTGTGTTGGTTCGGACGTGTATTTCTAAATTTGCCATTGTGCTGCTGAGATGGCATTAAGGGAGAAGGCAAGTCTGTTGTGTTTGAAATAGTCATCTTGTTTTTCCTTATTGGAACAAACCTATATGTGCAAATAAGAACTTGGGCTAAGTACTTATTTTGATTTAATTAAATGAGTATTTACTCACTCATTAATTGGTTTAAAAATAAGGACGCCGTGCATCCTTATTCTTTTATTTAAATTGAAACTGCATGCCAAAACGCTTCAAAGCCAGATTTGCGGTAACGCTCGGTTTGAGAAGGGTCTTGGGCAATAAAATTAAGTGTAACTTCGGCAAGTGCACCTAAAATCGAAGCAATAAATAACGGTGGATAATCTCTTAATTTGCCATCGTTAATATGTTCTTGAATGTTTTGGGTGAGGTCACAAAAGGTTTGCATACCAATTTGTTTGCTTTGCTCGGTAATTTGTTCCGATGTTGAAAGCTGCGCCATGACTTTTCGCTTAAGCGGAGCTTCTAAACTCCAGTCCAAATAGCTTTGCCAAATGTGCGACATTTGTGTTTGTAAATCAGAATCGGCAGGGTAACTAAGCATCATGACCTGACGTAGCTCGGCCTTTAGTGAAAGATATAACTGGTTTAGCAGTTCTTCTTTATTACTAAAATAGGTAAATAAAGTACCTTCCGCTACACCAGCGACTTTTGCAATTTTTGAGGTAGACGCACGTTCGCCAAGCTCTGCTAATGTTTCAATAGCAGCACTTAAAATTGCATTACGTTTATCTTCACTACGAGGACGAGCCATATACAAATAAATTAATTGAGTGATTACTCAATCATACATAAAAATATAAGAAGCGCAAGTGAAAAAAAGCCCTCAAAGAAGGGCTTTTAGGATTGAGCTATGCAACTAAGTAAGAGTGTTTACTCACGATCTAAGTAAACTTTACCCAGATCAATTTTTTTATAATGTTCAAAATTAGCTTTTTCTTCTGGAACTTGTTCATTAAACTTTTCTGAGTAATCTAATGTTTTATTTTGATAATTTTTAAAGCTAATATAAATTAATGGTGGGAGGTTTTTATAATCCTCCAAACTAGGTTCAATGAAAAAGTATTCTTTTGTTAGTGGTTTAATAGTAAAGCTACCATCATTACTTACTTTTATTGTTGTTGATTTCTCATCTGGCAAATAAAAACTAATATATCCATTTACATTGTGTAGAGGCTCTTTAGTTTTACTGTCATAAAGATATCCAGTTGCTTCAGGGGTAAAATATAAGGTTTTTTTAGTACAAGCTGAAACAAGCGAGAACGAAATTATTAGAACAAAAAATGTTATATATTTTTTCATTTTTTTAAATCCCTAAAATATGCTTATTCACGATCTAAATAAGTTTTACCCAAATTAATCTTTTTATAGTGACTAAAACTAGACACATCTTCTGGAACTTGTTGATTATATGCTTCTGAATAATCAATAACTTTAGGTTGATAATTCTTAAAAATTATAAAAATTTCTGAAGGAAAGTTTGTGTATTGCTGTATGTCAGGTTTTATAAAGTAATACGTTGCTATAACAGCAGGAATGGTAAAGCTACCATCTGACCTCAAATTAATTTTGGCATTATTACTATCAGTTCGACCATTAAAGCCCATATTTCCACTTTCATTATTTAATGGCTTATGAGTTTTGCTGTTATAAAGATACCCAGTTATTTCGGGAGTTAAATATAAGGTTTTTTTAGTATACGTCTAAAAAACTTGCTTCAACAATAAAACTTGAGATGTGCCAAGCACAGTCTTTACGGCTTTGCTGTGCCTTTTTTTCTCCCAGAAAAGGCACAGGCTTTTTAATCTCTTTTAGAAACAACAAGAATTTAAAACGGTAAAACTATGCCAAATTTAGAAATATCTTCGAAAAAACTACATGTTGTTCAGACTGCTATATGCCTATTTATAACTTACGGGTTTCACACAGCAGGGGTCGACCTAATTGCTCAAGAAGCCCAAATCACCAAATCCACCTTTTATAAATATTTTGGCTCAAAAGAAGGTTTAATTGAAATGTGCATCGCCTTTCAAAAAAGCCTGCTCAGAGAAGAAGTGCTTGCCATTATTTACTCAAACCGTTACTACACTTCAAAAGATAAAATCAAAGAAATTATTATTTTACATACCAATTTAAACAGCCTGTATAACCTTTTACTCAAAGCTATTTTTGAAATAAAACTACTTTACCCAAAGGCCTACCGTATGGCCCTTGAATATCGAAAATGGCTACGACATGAAATTTTTGACCTGATTTTTAGTGGAGAAACTCAAGAGCCAAAATTCGATGCCGACATGGTTTTAAACCTTATCGATGGTTTGCTGCTACAGGCTTTAAGCTCAAATAGTTTGGAGGAACGGGATGTGGTGGTAGAGAGGTTTTTCAGTGGGGGATATTAATCAGTTCTTTTTAGCTGGGAATAAGCTGTAAATTGATCTTTGACTCAATGCACCGCTAGAAAATTTTATAAAAAAATAATCAGAAAATTGTAAAGAAAAAAAAGCGCTAACTGGGAAAAGTTGGCGCTTTGGATTTAAAAAGGATTAGACCATAATTAATGTAAAAAATCAGTTGTAAAAAAGTATATAAATTGTTAAATATCAATTGCTAAGTATCTTGCTGAAGATTAGAAATACAATTATTTTACTCACATGTTTGCAAACATAATAAATTTAAGTTTATGAAAATTAATATTTTTAGGAGATTCCTATGTATATTTTAAGTGAGAACGGACAAGAAGCTTTTTCTAAATTTATGTCAAATCTAGTTACTCAATCAGTATTAGGTTCGATTTGCTTATTATTACTTTATCGAGCTGTTTATTTACCTATCTGGACTTATCAGTGGCTAGTTTTTTGGATATTTACTTTAGCGATTATTAGTTTTTTATTTTTCTGGTGTTTCACTAGTTTTATGCAATTTATTAAACCACTAAATAATGAATTGGATGAGCGAATTAAAAGTTTGGGCATTCCAATGAATAAGAAAGATACTTTAAAACAGACTTTTATTAATTTTTTTAAAAGAATTTATCTATCATGGAAGCATGATAAAGTAATTTTTTGGCAAGTGATAAGATTGTTTATTTCTATTGAAGTCCCAGCAATATTTTTGTTTATAGCTTCTGCTATAGGAGCAGTTCAAATTGCAGCAACTCTTGGATGGTAATAGAGAAGGTAGAATTTAAACCCCTTTTTGTATGGGCTTAATTTATAAAATGAGCTATAGTGGAATTGATAATATATTTAATATTATATAATTAAAAAGTATTGACCCTTTAAATACTCTATGGCATATTTTTATTATAAAGAACATATTCAGTTCTTTAAACAGTTTTGTAAGGCTTTGCTTACACTGCTATTCAGCTTGGAATAGTAAGTGGTCTAGACTTTTATAATCCTGTCACGTTACTTCCATTTGGAATCCAGTTAACGTCACTTTTGTTTACGTTGAAAGACTTTGCTAAATTGATGATTGGAGGAAAAATGATGTTAAATCGTAAAAACATATGCATTTGGTTGGTTCTAGGGATACTGGCGGATTGGATTCCAAATGAGAAGTAAAGATAGATAAAGTAAAAGTTTGGTAGCAATGAGTAGCCCTTGGGGTTCGATTCCCCAGTTCGCCACCAAATTTTATAAAAGCTCATCGCATAATGAGCTTTTATTTTTATATTCGTAAATGAATATTGATTAAATTTCAAATTAAATATTTCTTCATTTTAGAAGCTTTGTTTCTTTATCTTTATTAAGAATTTACCTATATAAAGATAAACACTAACTTGCGTTATAGTGGGCCAAGTCTAAGAAAATTATACCATTGGTATTAAAGAAAGCTCACTCAAATGTGGGCTTTCTTTATTACACATTGCTTAAAATATATACAGAAACCTCTCTAAAACAAGTTGGAACGCTACAAACACGGATGTTAATTTGAATTCCACTCTTCCCAATAAGTGAGGTGAGCAATGAAATTGTTAGCTCTGATTAGCATGGGAGTTGCAGCGAGTTATTGGTATAAAACTATAAAAGATAGCAAGCCAACTCTTCTGAAACCAAATTTTGATGAAATAGTAAAAAAATTTGTATTAGCAGACTTTAAAGTCTAATACAGATTAATAATCCCAATAAAAAAAGCTCATCGGAAGATGGGCTTTTTTGTTGGAGTAAACACGGACAACCTTATAGTTTTCGTATAAGAATAGGAAAATATTGATTCATCTTAGTTTCTATATACTTGTTATAAATTAAAAAAGAGACCATTGAATGGTCTCTTTTTACTCTATTCAAAAATTTAATTCTGCCAATACGGTGTGTCTCCATAGACTTCAGCAAAATAATCTATCACTGCTCTAATGTTGAGTGGTGGATGGCGGACATTAGGATAAATGGCTGCGATATGCTGGGGTTGTGATTTAATCGCGACTTCATATTTAGGTAAAAGCTTGATTAAGTGACCCTGTTTTAAGGCTTCACCAATCAGCCAATCAGGAAATAAAACAATCCCCATGCCATGAAGCGCGGCTGTCATTAAACTTTCGGCATTGTTTGAAGAAAGTAAAGGAGTAATCGGGTAATGAATCCATTCTTCATCAGGCTTTCTTACTAACCAGCGGTTAGGCCCTTCAAAGCCTTTATAGACTAGGCACTTGTGTTGATTAAGTTCTTTAGGCTGATCAAGCGTACCGTATTTGGCAATATATTGAGGCGAAGCGGCCAAATGATATTTTTGTGTACCAAAAATACGTGCATGAAATGATGAATCGGTCAGCGTTCCAATCCGAAATATTAAATCTGTGCTTTCGCGTAATGGATCTATAAATTCATCGGTTTGAATCAATTCTATTAAAAGTTTTGGATAACGTTCTGATAAACCCGCCAGCCACGGCGCAATATGCCGTTGTCCAAAAAACACAGGGGCATTAATTCGAACGAGTCCCGATGGCTCTATGGTTTTATCTTGTAAAGCCTTTTGGGCTTCATCAAATTGTTCAGTAATTTTTTTGGCATATTCAAAAAATAATTTGCCCGATTCGGTCGGGGTGATTGCTCGCGTATTTCGGTAGAAAAGTTGCTGCCCCAACGCATCTTCAAGTTGTTGAATGGTTCGAGAAATCATGGAGGCAGACACATCTTCTTTACGTGCTACATTCGAGAAGTTTTGAGCATTGTAAACACTAATAAAGAACCGAAGCGTGCGTATATCAATCGAATTTGTTAAATCCATTTGTGCAATTTCTGCAAAAGTGATTCATGAATTATGCTGTTTTTCTGATGAATTGGCTATCTTAGTATTCGTTGCCTAGATACAGATGAGGCAATGTAGATGCAAATTCTATTACTACTCCTAACCATTTTAGGGGGAATGGGGCTATCGGTTGAAGCTGGGCTTTTAGGGCCATTAGGAAAGGAAGTAGGTGAGTTGTGGGCCACTTTTAGTATTTTTGGCGTGGGTGCGGCACTTACTTTTTTACTCATGTTGTTTTTTAGCCCACGGAATAGCCCCTCATTTTTTACACTTCCATCTTGGCAATTGCTGGGTGGTGTTCTTGGCCCTGCTTACGTCATTATTTTGACCATTACCACTCCAATTATTGGTATTGCCATGACCATGATTGGCATTTTAGCGGGTCAGGTGTCTAAAAGTCTGATTATTGACCACTATGGTTTACTAGGAACTCCGCGCCGAAAGGTAGACCGTAAACGAATTTTGGCACTCATCTTTATTGTTGCTGCACTTGTACTTGTCGCAAAAGCATAGGAGACCCGCATGACAATTTTAATGATTCTTCTCGCCGTCATTGGTGGTGCTTTGCTGAGTGTACAGGCCGCAATTAATGGTCAACTTGGAGCGAAAGTTGGTGTTTTTCGTAGTGCTTTTTTGACTTTCTCGGTCGGTGCTTTAATTACGGCTCTCCTTATTTTTTACTTTGAACCAAAACAAACATTAACCTTATTAGATGTTCCTAAATGGCAGTTGTTAGGTGCTATGTGTGGAGTACCTTATATTGTCATTATGGTACTGGCTGTACAAAGAATTGGAGCTGCAGTTGCTACTGTGGCTGTGATTTTTGGGCAACTTTTGATGAGTATATTGATTGATAACTTTGGCTGGTTCGGCAATGAAATGCTTCCTTTTTCGCTGTATCGATTAGGAGCGCTAATTTGCTTAGGGATTGCTTTATATTTTATTTATTCAAGTAGTCAGGACAAAAAAGTAGAAGGGTAATACAGACTTAATATTGAAATTAATATAGGTCTCATTGTTAGTTACAAGCATACTAATAATGAGACCATACTTAATATTTTAAGCATACTTATAGATGAGAGAAGTTGCTTGATGAGAGATAGAAGTAAAATATAAGAAATATGGTAAAGTTAAAAACCAAATTCAATACATTTAAAATTGATACAAATATTGTAGGAAAAACATGGTTAAAATTAAACCTCACCCAGCAACAAGCGGAAATGCATCGGCTGATCGCCTTTTAACTTTGTTAACTGCTTTTAGAATAGGTGATAAATCTTTAACCCTAGCAGAACTCGCTGAACGAACAGAATTAAATAAAGCAACCATCATGCGTTTAATTGTTTCGCTAGAAGATTTTGGTTTTGTTAACCGTCTTTCTGATGGTCGATATACGCTTGCTAGTGAAGTCATGCGTTTAAACACAATTTATCAAGATGCTTTAGACTTAGAACGACACGTGGTGCCTTGTTTACAGCAACTTGTAGATGAAATTGGTGAGACGGCTTCATTTTACGTTAAGCATGGCGCATATCGCCTTTGCCAATATCGTATTAATTCTACTCATCGATTACGTGTTCATATTCAGCCGGGCGAAGTTCGACCAATGGATGGGGCTGCAGGCGCTCAAGCCTTACGATCTACCCATGAACAAATTTTATCTAGAACTGAACCTTTTTATTCAACGGGTGTAACAGAACCGCATGCAGCTTCAATGGCATTACCAGTATTTGATGCGCAAAATGATGTAGTTGGAGCATTGGTTGTTTCAGGCCCATCGAGCCGTTTTACTTTAGAAATTGCAAAGTCTGTAAGTGATTTTTTCTTCAAAATTGCAGATGATTTAACAAAAAGTTTGGGCGGTAAGAGTATCCGTAATTAATTCTAATATTGTAAATATAAAAAGGGGCTCACGATTTAGCCCCTTTTTTATTTATGCTATTTACGAAGTACTTTGTGGTTGGTTAAACAAAACGGCTTTCTTTCTAGACATAATGAAAACCATGATAGCTGATACGAGATTTAAGGCTGCAAGTGGAAGTAAGGCGATAGCATGACTTCCTGTTGCATCATGAATTGCGCCATAGATATTCACCATCATGCCGCCACCAATCAGGTTAGCGCATGCACCAATGGCTGCTAGACCTGCCGCCGTTGTACTCGGTGACATCCATGAAGATGCCAAAGCCCAGAAAGGACCTTTTGCAGAATAAGCACCAATTAAAACGATACTGAGTAAAAAGATTGTGCCAATAAGTGAAGACGTGAACAAAGCAATTAACAAACCAATTGAGATCATCAATAGAGCGATTGCTGTGTGCCAAAGGCGTTCATTTTTACGATCTGAGCTGCGACCCCAAAGAATCATGGCAATAGAAGCGATGCCATAAGGAATTGCATTGACTAGACCAATTTCTACATTACTCAAACCGAATGATTTAATTAATTGTGGTGCCCAAACACTCATCGTACTACCAGCAGCAGAAGCACCCGAATAGATAATGATCATAGTCCAAATATATTTATTCTTTAAAAGTTGCCATAGTGAAATATGACCAATTGGCGTTTTTTGTTGGCGTTCAAACTGTAGTCTTTCAACTAACCAAGCTTTTTGCTCGCTATTGAGCCATTTTGCTTGTTCTGGTCGATCAGTGAGAACAAATAAACAAGCGATACCCAGTAAAACCGCAGGAATACCTTCTAAAATAAATAGCCAATGCCATCCACGCATGCCCATCCAGCCATCTAGTGATAATAAAAATCCTGATAATGGTGAACCTAGAAAGTTTGCACCTGGAATTGCCACCATAAATATTGCCACCATTCTGGCTCTATAATTGGCAGGTAACCAATAGGTTAAATATAAAATTACACCAGGGAAAAAACCTGCTTCGGCAGCACCGAGTAAGAACCGCATAATATATAACGATGTGGAGCTTTCAACGAATGCAGTTGCGGATGATATTACCCCCCACGTCACCATAATTCGGGCAATCCATACTTTTGCTCCAAATTTTTGCATGGCGAGGTTGCTGGGTACTTCAAATAGAAAATATGCAAAGAAAAATAAGCTACTGGCAAAACCAAAAGCAGTAGCTGTTAATCCAAGGTCTTCATTCATTTGTAATGAAGCCATACCAATATTGCCACGATCAATAATAGCGATGACATAACAAATCGTTAAAAAAGGCAGTAATCGCCACGCTACCTTGCGCATCGTTTCACGTTCAATCGCACTCGGTTGAGAGTATTCTGTAGACATAAAAAAAATCCTTTTTTATATTCAATATTTTAATTGTTCTTGCATCTAAAAGCTTAGAAACAATTGAGTTCCATGATTAACTATTGAGTAACTTCCAGTTAGCGATAGCTCGTGGGTTTAGTAGTTGACCATTCCAAATACTCACGATTTGTTCGAGTGCTAATAGACCGACACGATTACGTGAATCTGTTGTGTTTGCTCCTATGTGAGGAGTAACAACTAAGTTAGGTAATTCCCATAATGGATTATCTTTTTCTGGCGGTTCTGAAGGAAAAGTGTCCAGACCTGCACCAGCAATTTTATTATTTTTAAGTGCATCAACTAATGCAGCCTGATCAATTAATTCACCACGTGCTGTATTGATTAAGATGCTTGAGCGTTTCATCTTTTCAAATTGAGGGTAAGAAAATAAGTGTCTATTCTCTGCTGTAAGTGGGCAATGTAAGCTAATAATGTCACTGTTTTCTAAAAGTTTTTCAAAGTCTTGCTCTTGTTCTACATAATCTAGCTCTGGCAAATTTTGTAGAAACGGATCGTATACTTTTACTTTCATATTTAAGGGAGCGACTAACTTCATGAGTATGCTGCCGATTGCCCCTAAACCAATTAATCCCAGCGTTTTGCCATATAGCTCCACACCATTTGCACTTGCTTTATCCCAGTGACCTTCTCGGATCCGTTGGTCTAACCATGTGACTTGTCGAGCAACATTAAACATAAGGGCAAAAGCGTGTTCGGCAACAGATTGTGCATTTGCACCTACAGCAATAGTGACAGGAATTTTTCTTTCAGCAGCAGCCTGAGTGTCGATTGTGTCAAACCCAACGCCATGTTTTGCAATCACTTTTAAATTATCAGAAGCAAAAATCATATCCCTAGAAAGTTTGCCTGTTCGAACAATGATTGCATCAGGTTGTTCATCATGGATGAGTTTTTCCATTTCATCTTTTGCCATGTAGGGTTCAGTTGGAATCAACTGAATATCATGGGATTGAGCATACAGTAACGCATCTGAAGTTAATGTTGGTCCCGTGATAAGAACTTTACGTTTCATTTTTGGCTTGCACTCCATTTAAGTATTTTGAACAAAATACGTCCTTAGTGGTTTATATTATTAAAACGACATTTCAAAAAATTAGTCAATAGAAAAAATAATTTTAAAAATTGAGTAAATTTTAATTAAATTTAAATTAAAAATGAAATGACATTTCAAAAAAATGCTGTCATATTAATTTGCACAAGAAAACTGATGTAAGGGAAAAATTATGGCAATTGGTTTTAGAGTGCTAAAAAACGACAGAAAACTTGAGCAGAAATGGATTGAACAATATCGAGATCTACCAGTCGCTAATGTCAGTGACTCAATGAATCGAATGACTTCAGGTGGGGCTCAATTAAGACCAATGCATAAAAAGGGATATCTTTGTGGACCAGCCATTACAGTTAAGGCGCGTCCGGGTGACAACTTGATGTTGCACTACGCTATTGATATTGCCGAAGCGGGAGATGTTATTGTGGTTGATGCGGGTGGCGATCTAACCAATGCATTAATTGGAGAGATGATGGTTGCTTATGCCATTAAGAAAGGTATAGCCGGCATTGTTATTAATGGTGCTATTCGTGATTCGGTTGTAATTGGAGAGGGAGATTTTCCACTTTTTGCGGCAGGAGTTTCACATCGAGGACCTTATAAAGACGGACCGGGGGAAATTAATGTCCCTATCGCAATCAATGGAATGGTAATTGAACCGGGAGACTTGATTTTAGGGGATGAAGATGGGCTTTTAAGCGTGCCATATGCGGAAGTAGAAGAAGTTTATCTGAAAGCAAGCGCCAAACATGCCGCTGAACAAAAGCAATTAGAGCAAATCGCCGTAGGTGAAAATGACCGTAGCTGGGTGATTAACAGCTTAAAACAAAAGGGATGTGAATTACCGGAATAAGGTCATTCAAAAGTATTCAAGTTCGACGGGAACTAGCGAAGTCAATGAGTGAGCTTCGTTAGCCTATCTAAAGTTAATTCAATAATCATTATTTTACTGATTGAAAAATAGGAAATTTCAATTCGGTCTATGTGATTTCGTCTAAAGGAAAAGGACATGAAACATAAAGGGATTATTTATTTATCGCTATTAATGAGTATGACTTTGTAGCAAGCCAAAGCTGAAAGCGAAGATAACTCAGCGCTAAATGAAAAAATAATTAAATTACAACAGCAAATAGATTATCTGATGGAGCAGCAAAATTTAAATAAAAATAATGGATTGAAGAAAGCACCTGATTTGATTCAAAACAAAACATCAAACATCGAAAAGCCTGTTTCGACTGATCAGACTAAAATTAAATTTTATGGAAATATTCGTGTTGATGCTGCATATGATTTTGAAGGTTCAACCCGTTCAATTGCGAATAAGACAGGTTCAATACCATTAAACAATTCAAATTCAACAAGTAAATCATTAAATGTTTCTGCTGCGACTTCACGTGTAGGAGTGGATATCGTCAAGCCGACCTCGAAAGGAGATTTAGTTGGAAAGTTAGAAGCCGATTTCATGGGAAGTGGTGGAGATAATGGTAATGATTCGGTTCGGGTTAGACACGCTTATATTTCACTAGGAAATTGGTTGATTGGTCAGACGACTTCACCTTTTGTGAATAGTGATACAGCGCCAAGTTTGATTGATTTTACAGGTGCGATGGGTACGGGAACTCAGCGTAATATTCAAATCCGTTACCAACACGTTGTTGATGCCAAACAAAAGTTACTAGTCGCTTTGGAAGGCGGTGATGTTGAAAATAAAAATGTAGAAGGTGGAAGCCGTCTTCCTGCATTAACCATGCGATATGAATTTAAGAATCCAAATTTATTGGTTCAATTGCACGGCATGCTACATGAAAATCGAGCAATTTATAATGCGAATGAGGAGCAAACTAAACTTGCTTGGGGAGCTGGATTAGGCACGAAGTATAAGCTTTCTGAAAATGATGCGATTGTCTTCAATTACTACCATATAGCAGGTGATAACCGTTACATGCTGTATTCAAAAGATAATGATGCGTTCTACTTTGATCAAAATCAAATGTATTTAAGTGAATTTGATTCTGTCGAGTTAGGGTATATGCGTAAATGGAATGAAAATTTACGCTCTTCTTTGTCTGCTGGTAGTCTTGTCTATAAAGATTCAAATTTTTCAGAAAATAACCCTGATCAAAATAAAAGGCTAATCAATGCAAGCGTCAATTTATTTTGGACGCCTGTAGAGAAAGTCGATCTTGGTGTTGAGTACACCTACGGTAAGAGAGAAACTTTTTCAGATTTAGAAGGAAAGTTATCTCGAATCAACTTATTAGGTCGATATAGTTTTTAGGATAATCACAGCCACTTTAAAGAGTGGCTTTGTTTTTATGACGAAAACGTTAATGAAAATTATAATTAAGTTGCAATACTTGTGCTTCATGGGATTAATAGGAAAATTATATCAATTAATAAAATTAATATTATGAATTTTTATATATTTTATTATTTTTTGTGGTAAATTTTTTGCGCTATAAGAGGTCTTTAGAAAAATGCAAAATATATTTACTTTTATTAAAAATGGTCAAAAAATAACTTTAGACGCTAACTCAGTTAAAAGCGTTAAAGATATAGGCAATGGTGTTGAAATAACTCTTAAAAATGGCGAAATTATTCAAGCTGACTCATATAGTGTTACTTCAAATATTCCAGGGGTAGAACAAGTTTCTACTCAACAAGTAGAAAATAATTCTGAAGTTGATAAGGAAGTTGATAAAGGAGACATTTTAAAAGAAAAGAGCGTATTACATTCGCAAGGAATGTTATGGGGTGGTGCAGCAATCGCTCTTGGTGGTATTGCTGTTGCAGCATCAGGTGGAGGTAGTAGTGGTGATAGTCCAGCATCTGCTGATCATACTCCCCCATCAAGTTTAACTCACCTATTATCTCATGATGGTAAAACTGTAACTGGTCTAACCGAATCAGGAGCAACGGTTATAGTTGAAAATACAAGTGGGCAAGTGATTGGTTCCGCAAAAGCTGGTACAGATGGCACTTTTTCAATTAATTTAGATAAAGCCTATACGAATGGTGAAGTACTAAAAATTTCTGCTCAAGATGCTGCAGGTAACGGTACTGTTAAACAAGATTTTATTGCTCCTGATACGACAGTCCCATCAAGTTTGACTGTAGTAATTGATACTACGGGTAAGGTTATTACGGGTACAACCGAAGCGAATGCTAACGTTACAGTAAAAGATATAGCAGGAAAAGTGGTTGGTAGCGCTGTAGCAGATGCCACAGGTAAATACTTGATTACTTTAGATCAAGCTTATTTAAATGGTGAAAGCTTAAGTGTAACTGCATCGGACAAAGCAGGTAACACTACAGAACCTACAATACTTATTGCTCCTGATACGACAGCCCCATCAAGTTTAACTGTAGTAATTGATACTACGGGTAAAGTCATTACGGGTACAACCGAAGCGAATGCTAGCGTTACAGTAAAAGACATAGCAGGAAAAGTGGTTGGTAGCGCTGTAGCAGATGCCACAGGTAAATACTTGATTACTTTAGATCAAGCTTATTTAAATGGTGAAAGCTTAAGTGCAACTGCATCGGACAAAGTAGGTAACACTACAGAACCTACAATAATTATTGCTCCTGATACGACAGCCCCATCAAGTTTAACTGTAGCAATTGATACTACGGGTAAAGTCATTACGGGTACAACCGAAGCGAATGCTAGCGTTACAGTAAAAGACATAGCAGGAAAAGTGGTTGGTAGCGCTGTAGCAGATGCCACAGGTAAATACTTGGTTACTTTAGATCAAGCTTATTTAAATGGTGAAAGCTTAAGTGCAACTGCATCGGACAAAGCAGGTAACACTACAGAACCTACAATACTTATTGTTCCTGATACAACTGCACCTTCAAATTTAACTGCAAGCATGGACGCTTCAGGTAACGTGGTTACAGGCGTAACCGAGGCAGGTGCAAAGGTTACTGTAGAATACGTTACAGCGGTATATAAAGCAGCAACAGTTTTAGAAACACAGTCTGTTTTGAATGAGACAGTACAAGCAACAGATTTATCGAAGACATATTACTTCGACATTACAGGCACAAATGTACATGTTTCTTTAAATCTAAATTGGTCAACTGATCACAATTCTATAGGCTATCGCTCAATTCTTTCTGGTAATGGCTTAAATACAAGTATGTTTGGCCACATTTCTCAACCTGGTAATGGTAGTTACAATATCGATTTAGCGCACGACATTGAATTTACAACAGGACCATATTCTTTGACATTATATTATTCGAGTTCAATGTCTAGTTCTGTAAATGTAAATATAACTCAAGATATAATAGTAAATACTTTAGAAATAGATCACTATGATAAAAAAACTGTTGGAGTAACCACTGCTGATGCAGAAGGAAATTATTCTATTAGTTTAGATAAAACGTATACAAATGGTGAAAGTTTTAACGTAATAGCTTCTGATCAAACAGGAAATGTGACTCCACCAAAGAATATTATTGCGTTGGATACAACAGCCCCAACACTCGATACACCAATCATTACTGGTAATTTAGTAGAGGGCCAAACTGAACCGAATGCAACTGTAATAGTTAAAAATGCTACAGGTGACATTGTGGGAACGAGTTTAGCCAATGGATTAGGTGCTTATATTATAATTTTAAAGACAGCTTATCGGGACGGAGAGCTTTTAAAAGTAACTGCTATAGATGCTAAAGGTAATGTGAGTTCAGAAAAATTAGTAATTGCACCTGATACAACAGCACCAGTTCTTTCTAATTTATTTAGTTATGATAATGAGACAGGTAAAGTTGTTTTTAATGCACCAAGTGATAGTTATACCGTCGAACAAAATGTTAATGGTACTTGGATTCCGGTAAGTATTGAAGGAAAATTTGATTGGTTAAATGCAGAATATAGGGTAATTGCTACTGATCTGGCTGGTAATAGTTCGTATCCATTTACAACAGTAATCGCTATTGGATCAGGAACTTACAAGCCCATAAATCCAGTAGTTATCCAACTGATTAAAGGGTCTACTGGAGATGACTACCTATATGGTGGTGATGGAAACGACACATTAATATCGAATATAGGTTCTGATCATTTATACGGTGGTTCTGGTAATGACACGCTGATTTATGGCGGTAACTCTCCGAATGTATATACTGGATTAATTGGCGAAGCTGGAAATGACACATATATTGTGGATAAGAAATTACTAGGTTCAAATAGTTATGTTCATATCCTAGATAATATAAATGAACAAAATACACTTTACCTCAAATCAGTTTCACCCGATGAAATTATATTAAAGCAAGCCAGTACCGATAGAATTATTTCATTTAGTGATTCAACTGCCACCATTCATTTTGGAGAAGGGCAATTATCATCGATTGTATTTGATGATGGAACTACTTGGGATAAAGTGCAAATTGAAGCCAATATCGTTGGTAAATTATTAGGAACCAACGGAGAAGATCATTTACAGGCAGATGCTAATTATTCTGTAATTTATGGTCTAGATGGTAATGATACGATTCAGGGCGGAATTCAAGATGACTACTTGTATGGTGGTAGTGGAGACGACACATTAATATCGAATACAGGTTCTGATCATTTATACGGTGGTTCTGGTAATGACACGTTGATTTATGGCGGTAAATCTCCGAATGTATATACTGGATTAATTGGCGAAGCCGGTAATGACACATATATTGTGGATAAGAAATTACTAGGTTCAAATAGTTATGTTCATATCCTAGATAATATAAATGAACAAAATACACTTTACCTCAAATCAGTTTCACCTGGTGAAATTATATTAAAGCAAGCCAGTACCGACAGAATTATTTCATTTAATGATTCAACTGCCACCATTCATTTTGGAGAAGGGCAATTATCATCGATTGTATTTGATGATGGAACTACTTGGGATAAAGTGCAAATTGAAGCCAATATCGCCAGTAAATTATTAGGAACCAACGGAGAAGATCATTTACAGGCAGATGCTAATTATTCTGTAATTTATGGTCTAGATGGTAATGATACGATTCAGGGCGGAATCCAAGATGACTACTTGTATGGTGGTAGTGGAGACGACACATTAATATCGAATACAGGTTCTGATCATTTATACGGTGGTTCTGGTAATGATACGCTGATTTATGGTGGTAAATCTCCGAATGTATATACTGGATTAATTGGTGAAGCTGGTAATGACACATATATTGTGGATAAGAAATTACTAGGTTCAAATAGTTATGTTCATATCCTAGATAATATAAATGAACAAAATACACTTTACCTCAAATCAGTTTCACCTGATGAAATTATATTAAAGCAAGCCAGTACCGACAGAATTATTTCATTTAATGATTCAACTGCCACCATTCATTTTGGAGAAGGGCAATTATCATCGATTGTATTTGACGATGGAACTACTTGGGGTAAAGTGCAAATAGAACAACATATTGCTAAAACAGTAGTGGGTACGGTTGGTAATGATGTAATTGATATAACTACAGCCAACCAAACATATTCATATACTTTAAATGCAGGCGCAGACACTTTAATTTTCAAAGTTCTTGATAACAGTGATAATTTAGGTGGTAATAGTAATGGGGAGTGGACGGATTTTAATCTTGCAGAGAATGATAAACTTGATTTGTCACAATTGCTTATAAATAACAATGGAAACCTTCAAGAGTTTATAACGGTAAAAGATACGCAGGCTGGAGTAATTGTATCGGTAGATAGAGATGGCTCTAATCAATCCACCTATCATTCACAAGAATTAATTCTATTTACTGGTAAACACTATACATTAGAGGATTTAATGGCTTCAAATGCATTTATTCATTAAATAGTTGTGATCTAACATGTAGAAACTAAAAAGAGACCATTTAAGGTCTCTTTTTTAATTACGCCACAATCTCAAATTTACTTTTTAGTCGTATCTACAGAAACTACAACAGATAGACCAGGGCGCAACAACTTAATATCCGGTTGATTTTCAATGAGCTTGATTCTTAAAGGTAGACGCTGAACGATCTTGGTAAAGTTACCTGTCGCATTCGTTGCTGAAATTGGCGAGAAAAATGCGCCAGTAGAAGGAGAGAAACTATCTACTACACCTTTTAACTCAACATTATAAGCATCGACATACACAGTGACAGGCTGTCCAATTTTTATTTGTTTTAACTCAATTTCACGGAAGTTTGCTTCTACATAAACCTGATCTAAAGGTACAACCACCATGAGTGGATTACCTGCGCCAATAAAGTTGCCTACATTTGCAGACTTTTGCCCAATCATGCCATCAATAGGCGCTCGAACTTCTGTATAGCTCAGATTCAGTTTTGCTTTATCAAGTGCCGCTTGGGCTTGTTTCAAAGCAGCTTGTTTAGCTTGAACCTGAATTTTATATTGGTTGAGCTGATACTGCGCATCAGTGACTTTTTCTTTACTGCTGTCTAAGTCCGCATATTGCTCGGTTAACGTAGTTTTTGACTGCTGCGTAATCAATCTAGACTCTGCACCGAGTGCCTGTAACTGCTCATAACGCGCGGTATTATCTTTGGTAAGTTTAATTCCGGCTTCAACTTTTCTAAGCTGTGCTTCAGTTTCTCGAATAACAGTGGGTTGTCTTTCTACCGCTAGCATTGCTTCATTTAGGTCGGCTTGCGCTTTGGCATAATTAGATTCTGCTTCAGCCAAAGCGGCTTGATAATCGCGTGGGTCAATACGCGCCAAAAGCTGGCCTTTTTTTACAGTCTGGTGGTCTTTAATATAAATTTCTTCGATATTGCCCGACACTTTAGGGGCAATGGTTGAGTACTCGACATCCACCCGTGCATCGTCAGTTTTAACTACTGAAGACGGTAAAAATATGAGTTTTAAAATCCATAAAATGGAAACTAGAACGATAATAAATGCAATAACCATAACCCAGTGTTTTTTAAGATATTGCACTTTTGTTAACTTGGGTGACTCGGTCGTGGAGTGATCTTGGGCTTCGAGAGTACTCATAAAGATTTTCCTGAGTTATGACTATTCATTAACTTAATGAGAGCAATGCGTGGTGGATAAGTTCTAACGGGTAAAATCAGCATAACGATAAATAAAATTGCGGTAAGACCAGCTAAAATCAGATATTGGTCACTAATGACCAGCACAGATTGTTGTGCCTGAATAGCAGAATTTAAGGCAGATAAACCGCCTGAAACACGCTCGGTACCATTTGCGGTAAGCACAGGCGGGGTAAGTGGGTTAATCACAGGGCCTTGAATATTTTGAAAAACATGTTGGGCAGTATTTTCAATAAGACGTGTTGAATGGTATTCACCACGTACTCGATTGACCCAATCCAATATGCACACACCCAGTACACCGCTAATAGCACGCGGAGTATTAATCATTGGTGAGGCGTAAATTCCCATAGTAGGATGGACACTGTTTGTACCCATCATGAGC
This sequence comes from Acinetobacter sp. ABJ_C1_1, assembly GCF_044684115.1. Classification (NCBI taxonomy): domain Bacteria; kingdom Pseudomonadati; phylum Pseudomonadota; class Gammaproteobacteria; order Moraxellales; family Moraxellaceae; genus Acinetobacter; species Acinetobacter sp. ABJ_C1_1. The sequence goes on from NZ_JBITPU010000008.1 coordinate 156,611, forward strand.
AATGACAGCACCACACAGGTTTGGCCTAAACATGAAATGGCATGCCAAAAATAGAATTGGTCTTGGTTCCAAGTGGTATCGAGTTGGCTTGCACCTAAGCAGCCAGCCATCACCAGAAGTAAACCAAACCCATGTACATAACGGCTGTCGACCCAAGCTTGGTTTAAAACCTTAATGACAATTGGAATATAGATAAATTGCAGAGCCGCTATTTGTAAACCAATCCACATGGTTTGAGTTGGCTTATAACCATGTACAGCGCTTAAGTAATTGAGTGGTAATGTACTGGTTGACATGCCAATAATTACAAAGCAAAACAGGGCAATAACAGCGTAAGCAAAGTTTCGTATTTCGAGCATTTGCGGTTTAATTAATGGCGTTGGATAGCGCCATTCATGTATTAAAAATAAAGGTAGGGTAATGGCACTGATTAAAGCCAAAACACAAATCAATTTTGAATGGAACCAGTCTAAATGATTGCCATGTAAAAGCATGGTACTTAAGCTTCCCAAGCCAATAATGGCTAGAATTGCGCCAGTCCAATCGTAAGTTTTTATTCTTGAATAATTTGGTGGATCTTGAGGAATACCAAAGTAAACCAGCGCAGCACTTAATGCACAAAAAGGAATGGTCTGGAAAAATATCATTTTCCAACCAATCACATCTAAATAAAAAGCAGAGAGTGCAGCACTTAAGTTGGGAAAGAACGTTGCTGTTAGTGCATAGCAGGCCAAACCCCATAAACGGATTTCTGGGCCTAGAAATCTAAGTGCACAGGCCATGAGTAAAGGAATGGTTAAACCATTGGCGAGACCTTGTAAGCCGCGTAATAAATAAAATATTTCAATGTTGGGACTAAAAGGAATTAAAACGCTAGAGACGAGGCAAAGTCCGATGGCAAAAAGAAGTACTCTACGCATGGAAAAAATAACGGCCCAACTGGTAGACAGAATCATTCCAATAATCATGGTACTAGCATAAATGCTGCTGACCCAATAACCGGCGTCGACACTAATGCCCATTGCACCGCGAATATCGACCAAGGTGATGCTGGTAATTCGGTTATTAAATTCGACGGTCATTGCTGCAAATATTGCACCCGCCAAACCGATGAGTGGTCGTATATTCATCTTTTACCTTAAATTTTAAAATGAACTCGTTGCATAGAGCAGTTATTGAGCTCAACTGTACCGATCGGTACTCTACTATCTTATTAAATTTACGTCAATTCTCGATTTTGAACTTTTCGATGAGTTACACTAATCATGAAATTGCTAAATATGTTTGTAGGTTCGTATGTCAGATTGCATTAAAGCCAATGAGAAAGATCAAAAAATTCTGGATGCAGCAACAAAGTTTTTTCTGATCCACGGTTTTAGTGGCACAACAACGGATATGATTCAAAAAGAAGCAGGTGTTTCAAAAGCCACCATGTACGGTTGTTTTAAAAATAAAGAAGCAATGTTTGCTGCGGTTATTGAACGTCAATGTTCCAACATGCAAAAACAAATTATGTCGGTCGAGACAAAAGCTAAAAATTTACGTTCAGCTTTAACTGAAATTGGGAAAACCTATCTGTGTTTTATTTTGTCGCATTCAGGTTTGGCATTTTTTAGGGTTTGTATTGCAGAAGCAGTAAGGTTTCCTGAGTTATCTGAAAAGTTCTTTGAAGTGGGGCCACAACGGCTGGCAAATATGATTGCGGGTTATCTTGATAAATTTGTGCAACAAGGAGAAATTAAATTAACCTCTTCTTCGGAAGTTGCAGCGAATATCTTTTTATCACTGTTAAGAAGTGATGCTCATCTAAAATGTTTAACTCATCCTGAATATTTAATATCAGACCAACAAATTAGTGTTTGGGTTGAATATGCTGTCGATTTATTTTTAAAACATATCAATTATCAAGAAAATAAGAGCTCTACATAAAACTGATAAAGCTAAGACCGCGCGAAGCGGCCTTTTCATTAGGTCTAAAGATAAAATCTTAGGATTAATGATGTCCTTGTGAGATGCCACCATTTCCATCTGGAAGGCTAATCCGAATATTTTGCATCATGCCTTGATCTTCATGATCTAAAATATGACAGTGCAATACAAAGTCACCGATGTAGCGTTCGTACTTGGTTCTGACAACGACTTTATAACTGGCTCCTTTTACATTTTTAACCCAAATGGTGTCTTTCCATGTACCTTTGAGACCACGGTATTGTGGATCAGGTGTAGTCGATTTGTCGTAGTCATCAACGGCGTTGATATCACTGACATCTTTTCCATTAGGGTCATACACGGCTACGACCTGAAAAGGATTTACGTGAATGTGGAAAGGATGGCTGGCCAATTTAGAGGTAAGTATCCATTCATCGGTTTTACCTAACTCGAGTGTACGGTCAATTCGGTCTGGTTGATACGGTTTTCCATTGACCTGAAACTGAACTGGATCAGCATTTGTATCAATATTAAATTCTAAAAATTGTTTATACGGTGTAGCTAGTAAGTCCTGATGAGGAACAAAATGACTAAATTTTAGATTTTGTTGTAAATCTTGAAGTACCGCGGGAAGCATATCTGGCGCAATATTTTGTTTTGCATTATTGCTTAACGCCATTGTTAAAGACTGAGGTGCTGAAGTGGCTTTATCGACTTGAATAATGCCCAGTAAATGTCTCTCTGAAAATGCACGGTCCACGTTAGCAGAAGCGGAAGCTGCTTCATCAATTAAGCAATAACGGCCTTCTTGCGGGAATTGCATTAATGCATCATAACGGTAACCCGGTTGAAAAACGGTGACTGTTTTGTCCATAACCTGTTTAAGGGTTAAGCCATCTGCTGCAATAAGATGCTGACTTACAATTGGTCCTGTACAGCTTTCGCTTAATAATTTCTTTTCCCCCGTTGGTGTTAAATCGAGTCGGGAAGGAATATTTTGCATTTGGCGAATACTCAGGTTAATACTGTCGCGTATACCTGCATGGACTATTCTCCAACGTTCGACTTGCCCAGCTACAGCTTGGGTAATGAAAGGTTGAACTTCACCATTAATGCTCGTATAGCGCCCTGATTTTCCCCATTCACCGGGGCCAAAGCCCTGATAATCTCTAATTTCACCAATTTGATTGTTTGGGCAAATATAGCTGCCATTGCTATCAGTTTCGATGTTTCCGTTAGCATCATAACAAGCATATTGAATTTGTTGGAAAACCAGCGTTCTTTCTTTAAAGCCATAGGTGAGTAAATCTAAATCACCTGTCTTATTTGGGGTAGGCTGACGATACCCACGTATAACTAAAGCACCGGCCATACCACTCGCGACTTGAATTGCGGTTGAACCATGTCGATGCGGATGATACCAAAACGTTCCGGCCGGATGGTCAGGCGGTATGTTGTATTCATATTGGAAATTAACGCCCGGATTAATCGAAACTAAAACGTTATCACTATTTCCCGCTGGATTAATCCATAAACCATGAGTGTGCATGTTCGTACCATCAAAACAATGTGGTTTATTCACATCAGTATGATCACTGGTACAGCTTAAGTCCTTAGCGGGTTTCTGGTGAGTAATTGGGTCTATATCAAGTTGATTATCTAAATTTGCCCGTACGGTTTCACCGGGAAAGACTTCAATGGTCGGTGCAATATACGGCGTATTGGGCTGCGTATCTGTGCCTTGGTAACTTCGTAAAATGACTGTGTCATAACTTTTTGTGGCTGGGTTCCAGAGTTTATTTTTAGTTTTTTTAAGTTCCCAAGTAAATAAGGCTTCATTTGAAGATTGCATTTGCGGTGCATTTGTTGATGCAGTCGTTGGGTTGGGTACGGCGAATAAAGCGACGTGTTTACGCGTAACATTCATATGGGGTGGGTCTTCTAGTACGCGTTCAGAAGAATCATTCGCCGACGCATATCCGGAAACCAAAGTTAGAGGCGTGCATAATATTAAATGAGTTATTTTCATAATGAATATAGGCCTGAAAAATCAGGCCTCTCCTTAATTATTATTTTGTAGTTTCTAAGCGAACTTGAGAAATACTCAAGCCTTGAGAGCTTACTTTTTCCTTCACTTGATCAAGTGTTAAATCAGTAGCAACAAACTGAACTTCTAAGTCCTCAGCAGCCATGCCTAATTGCTTAACTTGATCACTAACTTGATAGACCAATTGACCAATATGACCCGGATGTCCGCCGTGGTCATGGTCTAACACACCGAAGTAGTTAATTGTGGCAACATAAATTTTTTGGTCAGGTTTATTTTTTGGAGATAGATAAATCTTATAAGTTAGATTTGGATTACCAATCATTTGGACATTATCTAAGATCAAATAGGTTTGTCCTGATGAGAGCTTTGTTTGAGTAAGTTGACTTGAGTTCTCTAGGAAACTTGCAGTTTGAGGGGCTAAGGCTACTTTTTGAGTTACACCCATAAGCTTAATGCTTTTATTACTGCTGACTGGTTTATGATTCATTTTAAACAGGTTTGCTTTTTCAGCACCTTTACTACTCATGACAGTAGCTTCAACTTTACAAGCATTTTCATTGGTGTATCGCACTGGGATTTTACCGGGGGTAAATACATCAGCAATGGTCATGGTAACTTTGTTGCCGTTTTCATCTGCAAAGGTATATCGAGTGTCATACCAACTATCTGGCATACCTAAGTTTTTCTTAGCCCATTCAAGCGTAATCGGTTGCCCATTTGCTTTTTTATTTAGCCAGCATTGCCATAAGCGGTCGATATTTGCATGGTGCATATAAAATACGGGGTCTAAGCCTGCAATAGGTACAAATCCCATATCTGGTAGCACACAGTTTTTACCGACTGCACAGTGCATGACCCCATGGGGTTGAGACTGTAATTGGTTAGAGAAGTCTGTGAAGTTATCCCATTTAAATGCTTGAGCAGCGCTGGCATTATCTGGATCGATGGCGCTGATATTTGAATTTAAACCCGGTGTACGGAATTGGTCATATAAAGTACCAGCCTGTTTACCACGGACCAATTGAGGGAGTGCTAAGCCTTTACCATTAGCAGCTTTTTCTTGGTAATAGTCCCAATAAGGAAGAGAGTAATCTTGCCCAACATATTTACGTACTGTTCGCTCATAAAAATAAAGCATCATACGGTGCCAAGGTAAGAAATTTAGATTGCCATGTTGGCATGTACCCCAAACTTCATCGGTAAAGCCATCATTTGGGACTGGTGAATTTTGAATATGCTTATAGTAACTATCACATACTGCTTTACTATATATCTCTAAACACTGCGGCATACGGTATTGATTAACATAATAATCTTTGTCTGTTGCATGTGTACCTGTACCAAAATAGCCATGGGTATTGGCCCAGTAATTAAAGCTTGTACGAAACTCCGCTGATAAAAGGGGAGCATTATTATTTGCTCGCATTTTTTCCAAACCCTTTTGTAATGCGCTTACTTTGGCTGGATCTTTTGCAAACTCCGTGGCACTTATTCGTAGTGAGTCAGCATGTGTTGCTAAGCTCATACCACATAAAAGAGTACCTAAAATATAATAATTTCTCTTCATATTTTAAAAATCCTTGTAGTGTTTAATATTCTTATAGTTGGTAAGTTGTTTGTAATGTATAGAATTTCCATTTTTATGGGTAATTCTTGAAATTAATTTATCATACAAAATAGTTCGTATTAAACATTTAAATTCAATATTAATTATTGAATAACTTAATTTTAAAACTTGTAATTTTTTAGTAAAACTTAATTAATTTAAAGTAATTAAATTATTGTTTTTATTGATTATTTAATTATTTTTTAATGAGTTTTTAAATAAGATTAATTATATTTTTTAGTAATGTGTTGTGT
>NZ_JBITPU010000009.1:0-149643 GCF_044684115.1 Acinetobacter sp. ABJ_C1_1
TGGTATTTAACTGACTACCATTCACTGCATCTGTAGAACTTGCAGAAATGGTGCCTGCTGCAACGTTGGTAATCTTCTGGTTGCCTGCATTAATACCAGCAGTTGTTACACTTGGGCCACCGGTAATGGTTAAGCCACTGTTATCAACTTTAGTATTACCTACGGTTAAGCTACCCGCATTGGTTAATGCAATGTTGTCATTTACATTGTATTTATAAGTATTGGTTGCTGGGTCATACACAGCAGTGGTGTTGGTGCCATCTGCAAAGTTAACCGTTTCACCCAACTTCACATTGTCAGCCGTACCACCATTGACACTAAAGTTCAGGCCTTTATCTGCTGTCGCTTGTGCAGCAGCAGCATTGGTCACTGCCGTGTTTGCCGTATTTTGAGCTGCTGCCGCATTCGTTACTGCTGTGTTTGCAGTGTTCTGAGCAGTGGTCACGTTCTGATTCGTGGTATTTAACTGACTACCATTCACTGCATCTGTAGAACTTGCAGAAATGGTGCCTGCTGCAACGTTGGTAATCTTCTGGTTGCCTGCATTAATACCAGCAGTTGTTACACTTGGGCCACCGGTAATAGTTAAGCCACTGTTATCAACTTTAGTATTACCTACGGTTAAGCTACCTGCATTGGTTAATGCAATGTTGTCATTGACATTGTATTTATAGGTATTGGTTGCAGGATCATACACTGCTGTGGTGTTGGTTCCATCTGCAAAGTTAACCGTTTCACCCAACTTCACATTGTCAGGTGTACCACCATTGACACTAAAGTTCAGGCCTTTATCTGCTGTCGCTTGGGCTGCTGCCGCATTCGTTACTGCTGTGTTTGCGGTGTTCTGAGCAGTGGTTACATTCTGGTTTGTGGTATTTAACTGACTACCATTTACTGCATCTGTTGATGTAGATGAAATAGTACCTGCCGCAACGTTAGTAATCTTCTGGTTGCCCGCATTAATACCTGCAGTGGTTACACTTGGACCACCGGTAATGGTTAAGCCATTGTTATCAACCTTGCTATTCCCAACTGTTAAGCTCCCCGCATTGGTTAATGCAATGTTGTCATTCACATTGTATTTATAGGTATTGGTTGCAGGGTCATATACTGCTGTGGTGTTGGTGCCATTGGCAAAGTTAACCGTTTCACCCAGCTTCACATTGTCAGCCGTACCACCATTCACACTAAAATTCAGGCCTTTGTCTGCTGTTGCTTGTGCTGCTGCCGCATTGGTGACTGCCGTGTTTGCCGTATTTTGAGCTGCTGCCGCATTAGTCACCGCTGTATTTGCGGTGTTCTGAGCAGTGGTTACATTCTGGTTTGTGGTATTTAACTGACTACCATTTACTGCATCTGTTGATGTAGATGAAATAGTACCTGCTGCTAAATTGGTAATTTTCTGATTATTAAGGTTTGCACCGCCATTTAAGTTACTTGCACCAGTAACATTTAATGAACCTCCAGTAGTTAAGTTTCCAGCCGTAACTGTCCCAGAGAAAACAGGTGCATCAGCCATTTGAATATTAACTGTGTTACCAGTCACAGCCGTTTTTAAGTTATTTCCAGAATAGGTTCCAGCAGTTGAACCTCCTCCAGTGATATTAAGTGTTGTACCTAAATTATTTGCTGAACTCCCTGTATTACCAGCAAAAGTAATAGGTTTAACAACTTCATTATTTAAATTAGTTAGCGCACCAGACACGGTATTAACAGGAGTATAAGTCGTTCCATCTGTTTTTGTTATTGTATAACTTGGTGGTGTATATACATCTGTTGCAGGATTATATGCTGCGCCACCACCTAATGCTGTCGTATTACCCACAGCACGATTGTTTACATCCTTTAACTGAGCAACCGTAACCGCATCTGAATCGGCAGCACCATCGGCTACGTTTTGAATACGTCGAGTATTTGTTGCTGAACCCACTGAAACAACACCATTTGTGGTAGATGCTGCAACATTCGTTATATATGAGTTGCCACTTTGTACTGTAGTTGTTGATCCTGCACCCAAAGCAACTGAATTTGTTACATTCGCAGTTGATCTTGGCCCGAGCGCTACACTATTTGCTGCTGAGGTTAAGCTGTTAGTACCTATAGCAACACCATCAACTGCATTTGTGTCTACAGTCGCTGTATTACCAATAGCAGTAGCATTATTTGCACCACTGTTAACTTGAGCATTTTTCCCTATTGCCATTGCTGCTGTTGAACCAACAACTTGGCTCATCGCACCAATTGCGACACTGTAGCTAGAAGCACTATCAACTGCTGTAAAAGATGACCCTGTTGCCAAACCTTCTGCGACAAGATCTGCATCACTGTTATTTTGAAGTGCAATGGATTGCGCACCAGCAGCACTAGCTTGTCCACCAACTACTGTTGAATTTACACCAGTCGCATTTACATAATTTCCTAATGCGGTTGAATCTGCTGCGCTGGCATTTGCTCTTGATCCAACGGCTAATCCATTAGAATCATTTGCAGTCGCTGGAGTACCCGTATTTGCCCCTATGGCAATACCATTACTAATGGTTGGGCTTGTATCAATAATTGAACCATACGAGTTTGTGTAGTCAGCCCACACATGTGAAACGGCTAAACAGGAGATGATAGATAATACAAGTGTCTTAGGTTTAAATTTCTTTTCTCTGGAAACAATCTCATTTTGCGAACCAGTTATTTCGGAAGAGGATGAAACAGAACCAGTTCTCGTTTTGCTTTTAGCTAATTCTGATACAACAGTCCATGTACCAATAGAAGCGTTCCATACCACTTTGTATATCTTATTCATATTCCCACCCGTAAACTTAACGCTTACATTTGTAAAGTTTTGCAATCAAAACAATTAAATTGCTTATTTTTTGTGAAAATATCTTTTTTATTTTGAGAAGTAAATCACATTTTCAAATATCAAAATCAAACAAAGTCACAATAATTAATAAATATTGTTAACTTTTTCCATACTTAGAAAAAAAATAGTAATTTAATCAATTTTTTAATTTTTCTTAACGTTAAACATTAAAAAGACTGTTGTTACATTTTTTTACAATCAAAGTGTTTTTTATCATTCAAATTCTTTAATTGCTAAAAATAAAACACAAATTATTGATATTTATATTATTTTTACATAAAAATAATATAAATTTAGCTAAGTTGTATTGATAAAAATTTAATATTTTCAATATATTAATATCTTTCATCGAAATATTAATAAGTTTTAAACACGAAGGATTTTATAAAAAATCATTAAAATTCAAATAACTAAAAATATTTATTGTAATTTTTCTTATTTTTATAACTCATAGAAGTAATCCTAAGAAATAGGATTACTTCTATATAGCAGATTATTTACCAGCTTATATTGACGCGTCTATTTGGCGCCAAACATTCGATAAGTTGCGAACTATTTTTCCCTGAACACTGCTTGTATAGATCAGTCTGGCTATTCGCCTGTATCTGTATACGTGTAGGATCAATACCTTGTTGAACCAATAACTTGGCAACTGTATTAGCACGCTGTGAAGACAATTCTTGATTATAGCTAAATTTACCCAATGGATCGGTAAAACCTGAAACAATAACTGGTGTTGTTGTCTGGCTTTTTTTGATCTTTTCAGCAATTTCCTCAACACTATGAATATTTTGTTCAATAGCGTTAACATCAAATCGATCGAAGAGGAATAACACACTTGCTGTTCGCTCAAAAATTAAATTACTATGCTCTGGTGATTGATTATTCCCACCCCAAGCAACCAAACCTTCGCACACCTCCCCCTTCCAAGATAAATGTTCAGCCAAATATTTTTCATTAAAATCAATGCGTAATTGACAACGTTGATATTGATTAGTGTTAGGAATACGGATATCCAATACATAATTCCATACTTTTACTGCAAAAACCCCTTCACTAAATTGTGGATTTCCTAGTAAAGCTCGAATTTGATCTTTATCCAATCCTTTATCCAAACGAGCAACGTCATCATACTCATAACGTTTTATTTGTTTAAGATAACTCTTTTCAATTGCTGGAAATTTTACTCCATCTCGTTGAATTGCTACTTCAGTATCCGTAAATCCAGTAATACTTAAACTTACCAAGATGCCCATTACCAAAATTTGAATATTTTGTTTCATTTTCATACTCACAATATTATTTTAAAGGAGAGATAAACTCTCCTTAGTTAGGCACTCAATCAATTACTGTACTTACGCCAACACGTACTAATGGGCTACCCTGACTACCAAGCGCTGCACCTGTTGTAAGTGACCAGCGACCGTTGTCGGCTGTTTTACGTAAGGTCACACCTACAGCATTTTGCTGATTATAGTAAGCAGCGCCAACAGCCATAGTGACTTTCCCTGCAATAAATGGCGCATTTTCAAGTGCAGCATTTGCAGCAATACCCGCAGACATTTTTTCTTCCAAGTTGTCGATACGCTGATTTGTTGCATAGAACGCTTGCTCAAGCTTGTTGTTCACATTATCAATTTTGTTGTTTAATGTTTGGTCAGCTTGATTTAATGCGCCTATCGCATCACCCACATTGTTGTAAGACTGATCACCTACGTTATATGTCGGATTTGAGAAGCTTTCGGTAATATTGTTATAACCAGCTCCACCACCTAGTGCACTTACAAGCGCTTGGTTCGTCCTATTAAGCTGAGAACCATTGACTGCATCTGTTGAAGTCGATGTAACTGTACCCGCTTTAACGCCTGTTACTGTACGGTCACCGGCTTTACCAGCAACATTCACTTGGGTACCACCAGTGTCTTTACCAACAGTAATCGCAGCATCTTTATCAGTTTGTTGGACTAGACCAGTTTTACCATTGTTAATATCATTTTTAAGGTTCGAGATATCACCCGTATTTTTGTCGACCTGTTGTTGAACATTCCACAACTGACCTCCATTCACTGCATCTTTAGAACCTGCTGCTACGGTACCATTCGCTACATTCTTAAGTGCAGTACCATTTGCCCCACCAGCGAATGTCACTGAATCTTTATTTACAGTGCCATCTGCATTTTTGTCATACTGAACTGCACTATTAGCCAAAGCACCAACATTGTTATTAATGTTCGTGATTGCACTATCAAGTTGGCCTTTGTTCACTGCATCTGTCGTGTTAACACCAGCAGCTACATTGGTAATAACCTTATTACCTGCATTGATTCCAGAAGTAGTGATACTAGGACCACCAGCAATGATTAGACCTGTTGATCCTAACTGAACGTTATTGCCAACTTTTACACCAGTCGTATCGATAACGGTATTACCAGCCGTGACGCTATCAACCTTCAAGTTTTTGTTCAGCGCGACCTTGATATTACCTTCATTATCAGTTTCGCTGCTTTGAGCAACAGTTAAGTTATCATCACCTGTAAAGTTGACTTTGCCATTTGGTTTAATCTTTTTAGCAGTCGCTGCATCACCATTGGCTGAAACAGTCCAGCCTGCATTCGCTGCTGTACCTGCATCAGTGACTGCTTTATCCAATGCCGTTAAAGCATCGCCAACATTGTTTGCACTCGTACCTGCAACATTGTAAGTAGGATTAGTAATCGAACCATCTGGATTAGCTTTAGCACCTCCACCAAAAATATTGGCTGTAGAATCACCATTCTTAGTCACGCGACTATCGAGGGTATGTAACTGACTACCATTCACTGCATCTGTTGACGTAGATGAAATTGTACCTGCTGCAACGTTAGTCACTTTCTGGTTAGCTGCATTAATACCAGACTTGGTCACGCTTGGACCACCAGCAATGGTGAGACCATTGGTGTCTAACTTGCTGTCACCTGCCGTTACGCTGTCAATATTAAGATCACGGTTCAGTCCATACTGGATCTTGTTACCAGTCTTGGTTACTTTCAGGTTGCTTTCGCCTGTAACCGTACCAATGTCAACTGTATCACCTGCTTTCACTGCACCTGCATTGGCACCATTACTTTGTAAGGTCCAGCCTTTATCCAGTGCGGTGATCGCGTCACCAACGTTGTTCACGTTGTTGCCATTCACGCTATAGACTGGCGAACTGACTGCGCCTGTAACCGGATTATAAACTGCTCCACCACCCAGATTGCTTGCAGTACTTATACCTAAAGCATCTGTCTTGGTATTCGCGGCTGTAGTTACTGCACCAAGTTGACTTACATTAACAGCATCAGTTGCATTAGTACCTGCTGCTACATTGGTAATCTTCTGGTTACCTGCATCAATACCCGCAGCCGTTACACTTGGGCCACCAGTAATGGTTAATCCACTGTTATCAACCTTGGTGTTACCGACCGTTAAGCTACCCACATTGGTTAATGCAATGTTGTCATTCACATTGTATTTATAGGTATTGGTTGCTGAGTCATACACTGCTGTAGTGTTAGTGCCATCTGCAAAGTTAACCGTTTCACCCAACTTCACATTCTTAGCCGTACCACCATTAACACTAAAGTTCAGGCCTTTGTCTGCTGTCGCTTGGGCTGCTGCAGCATTGGTCACCGCTGTGTTTGCAGTGTTCTGAGCAGTCGTTACATTCTGGTTGGTCGCATCTAACTGACTACCATTCACAGCATCTGTTGAGGTAGATGAAATCGTACCTGCAGCGACATTAGTAATCTTCTGGTTCGCTGCATTAATACCAGACTTGGTCACGCTTGGACCACCAACAATATTTAGACCATTGGTGTCTAACTTGCTGTCGCCTGCCGTTACGCTGTCAATATTAAGATCACGGTTCAGTGCATACTGGATCTTGTTACCAGTCTTGGTTACTTTGAGGTTGCTTTCGCCTACAACCGTACCAATGTCAACTGTATCGCCAGCTTTCACTGCACCTGCATTGGCACCATTGCTTTGTAGTGTCCAGCCTTTATCTAGTGCAGTGATCGCATCACTAACATTGTTCACGTTGTTGCCATTCACTGTATAGATTGGTGAACTGACTGCACCTGTAACCGGATTATAAACTGCTCCGCCACCCAGATTGCTTGCCGTACTTATACCTAAAGCATCTGTCTTGGTATTCGCGGCTGTAGTTATTGCCCCAAGTTGACTTACATTGACAGCATCAGTTGCATTAGTGCCTGCTGCAACATTGGTAATCTTCTGGTTGCCTGCATTAATACCTGCAGTGGTTACACTTGGACCGCCAGTAATGGTTAAACCACTGTTATCAACCTTGGTGTTACCTACCGTTAAGCTACCCGCATTGGTTAATGCAATGTTGTCATTCACATTGTATTTATAGGTATTGGTTGCAGGATCATACACTGCTGTGGTGTTGGTACCATCTGCAAAGTTAACCGTTTCACCCAGCTTCACGTTGTCTGCCGTACCACCATTAACACTAAAGTTCAGACCTTTATCTGCTGTTGCTTGTGCTGCTGCTGCATTCGTCATTGCCGTGTTTGCAGTATTTTGCGCAGTCGTTACATTCTGGTTGGTTGCATTTAACTGACTTACATTGACCGCATCAGTCGCATTGGTTCCTGCTGTAACATTGGTAATCTTCTGGTTGCCTGCATTAATACCTGCAGTTGTTACACTTGGGCCACCGGTAATGGTTAAACCACTGTTATCAACCTTGGTGTTACCAACCGTTAAACTGCCCGCATTGGTTAATGCAATGTTGTCATTGACACTGTATTTATAGGTATTGGTTGCTGGGTCATACACTGCTGTTGTGTTCGTCCCATCTGCAAAGTTAACCGTTTCACCTAACTTCACGTTATCTGCTGTGCCACCATTAACACTAAAGTTCAGGCCCTTGTCTGCTGTGGCTTGGGCTGCTGCTGCATTGCTGACTGCTGTGTTTGCAGTATTTTGCGCAGTAGTTACATTCTGGTTGGTCGCATTTAACTGACTACCATTCACTGCATCTGTTGATGTCGCAGAAATAGTACCTGCTGCTACGTTAGTAATCTTCTGGTTAGCTGCATCAATGCCAGACTTGGTCACACTTGGACCACCAACAATGGTTAAACCATTGGTATCCAGCTTGCTGTCACCTGCCGTTACGCTGTCAATATTAAGATCACGGTTCAGTCCATACTGGATCTTGTTACCAGTCTTGGTTACTTTGAGGTTGCTTTCGCCTACAACCGTACCAATGTCAACTGTATCACCAGCTTTCACTGCACCTGCATTGACACCATTACTTTGTAAGGTCCAGCCTTTGTCCAATGCAGTGATCGCGTCACCAACATTATTTAAATTACTGCCATTCACTGTATAGATTGGTGAACTGACTGCACCTGTAACCGGATTATAAACTGCTCCGCCACCCAGATTGCTTGCCGTACTTATACCTAAAGCATCTGTCTTGGTATTCGCAGCTGTAGTTATTGCCCCAAGTTGACTTACATTGACAGCATCAGTTGCATTAGTGCCTGCTGCAACATTGGTAATCTTCTGGTTGCCTGCATTAATGCCAGCAGTTGTTACACTTGGGCCACCAGTAATGGTTAAACCACTGTTATCAACCTTGGTGTTACCGACCGTTAAGCTACCCACATTGGTTAATACAATGTTGTCATTTACATTGTATTTATAGGTATTGGTTGCCGGGTCATACACTGCTGTGGTGTTAGTACCATCTACAAAGTTAACCGTTTCACCTAACTTCACATTGTCTGCTGTACCACCATTAACACTAAAGTTCAGGCCCTTGTCTGCCGTCGCTTGGGCTGCTGCTGCATTCATCACTGCCGTGTTTGCAGTATTTTGCGCAGTGGTTACATTCTGGTTGGTGGTATATAACTGGCTACCGTTCACTGCATCTGTTGATGTAGCAGAAATAGTTCCTGCAGCAACATTGGTAATTTTCTGGTTGCCTGCATTGATACCTGTAGTCGTTACACTTGGACCGCCTGTAATGGTCAGCCCATTGTTATCAACCTTAGTATTGCCAACTGTTAAACTACCTGCATTGGTTAATGCAATGTTGTCATTTACATTGTATTTATAGGTATTGGTTGCTGGGTCATACACTGCCGTGGTGTTGGCACCATCTGCAAAGTTAACCGTTTCACCTAACTTCACGTTGTCAGTTGTACCACCATTGACACTAAAGTTCAGGCCTTTGTCTGCCGTCGCTTGCGCTGCTGCTGCATTGGTCAATGCGGTATTTGCTGTGTTTTGTGCAGTGGTTACATTCTGGTTGGTCGCATTTAATTGGCTTACATTAACAGCATCAGTTGCATTCGTTCCTGCTGCGACATTAGTAATCTTTTGGTTAGCAGCATTGATACCCGCAGTTGTTACACTTGGGCCACCAGTAATGGTTAATCCGTTGTTATCAACTTTAGTGTTGCCGACCGTTAAACTACCCGCATTGGTTAATGCAATGTTGTCATTCACATTGTATTTATAGGTATTGGTTGCTGGGTCATACACTGCTGTTGTGTTCGTCCCATCTGCAAAGTTAACCGTTTCACCCAGCTTCACGTTGTCAGTTGTACCACCATTGACACTAAAGTTCAGGCCTTTGTCTGCCGTCGCTTGGGCTGCTGCTGCATTGGTCAATGCGGTATTTGCTGTGTTTTGTGCAGTGGTTACATTCTGGTTGGTTGCATTTAACTGGCTAAAATTGACTGCATCAGTCGCATTAGTGCCTGCTTTAACATTGGTAATTTTCTGATTACCCGCATTAATCCCTGCTGTGGTTACACTTGGGCCACCAGTAATGGTTAATCCACTGTTATCAACTTTAGTATTTCCTACTGTTAAGCTACCTGCATTGGTTAATGCAATGTTGTCATTGACACTGTATTTATAGGTATTGGTTGCAGGGTCATAGGTTGCTGTGGTGTTGGTACCATTGGCAAAGTTAACTGTTTCACCCAGCTTCACATTATCAGCCGTACCGCCATTCACACTAAAGTTCAGGCCTTTGTCTGCCGTCGCTTGGGCAGCAGTTGCATTGGTGACTGCTGTGTTTGCAGTATTTTGTGCTGCTGCTGCATTCGTTACCGCTGTATTTGCGGTGTTCTGAGCAGTCGTTACATTCTGGTTGGTTGCATTTAACTGACTACCATTCACTGCATCTGTTGATGTAGATGAAATGGTTCCTGCTGCGACATTAGTAATCTTCTGGTTAGCAGCATTGATACCCGCAGTTGTTACACTTGGACCGCCTGTAATGGTTAAGCCACTGTCATCAACCTTAGTGTTACCAACCGTTAAACTGCCCGCATTGGTTAATGCAATGTTGTCATTGACACTGTATTTATAGGTATTGGTTGCAGGGTCATAGGTTGCTGTTGTGTTCGTCCCATCTTCAAAGTTAACCGTTTCACCTAACTTCACGTTGTCAGTTGTACCACCATTCACACTAAAGTTCAGGCCTTTGTCTGCCGTCGCTTGCGCTGCTGCTGCATTGGTCAATGCAGTATTTGCTGTGTTTTGTGCAGTGGTTACATTCTGGTTGGTTGCATTTAACTGGCTAAAATTGACTGCATCAGTCGCATTAGTGCCTGCTTTAACATTGGTAATTTTCTGATTACCCGCATTAATCCCTGCTGTGGTTACACTTGGACCACCAGTAATGGTTAATCCACTGTTATCAATTTTAGTATTGCCAACTGTTAAGCTACCTGCATTGGTTAATGTAATGTTGTCATTGACACTGTATTTATAGGTATTGGTTGCAGGGTCATAGGTTACTGTGGTATTGGTACCATCTGCAAAGTTAACCGTTTCACCCAACTTCACATTGTCAGCTGTACCACCATTCACACTAAAGTTCAGACCTTTGTCTGCTGTCGCTTGGGCTGTTGCGGCATTGGTGACTGCCGTGTTTGCCGTATTTTGTGCTGCAGCTGCATTCGTCACCGCTGTATTTGCAGTGTTCTGAGCAGTCGTTACATTCTGGTTCGTGGTATTTAACTGGCTACCATTCACTGCATCTGTAGAAGTAGAAGAAACTGTTCCTGCTGCGACATTGGTGATTTTATTTCCACCATTATCTAGCCCAGTATTTGTTAATTTTACTGGACCATTCGCTCCACCATTAACTGTAACTCCTGAACTATTCAGGGTCGTATTACCAGTTGTTACACTATTTAATGAAATATCATCGGCTAAATCAAAAGTAACATCAGTATTGCTATTTAATTCGTCCGCTACTTTAGCAACAGTATTTTTACCATTGATAAAGCTAACTTTATCAGTGGTACTATCGCCAATAGTTGCTTTATTTGTTGTTCCTTGACGTACCGTAAATGTATTCGCATTTACAGTATAAGTCGTTATACCGTTACTATCAGTTCCTTGGGCAACAGTTGTACCTGTTCCGGCTAAAACTTTAGAAGTTGCTTTCTTTAACTGTGCGACGTTGGCTGCATCTGTATCATTTGTTCCAGCCGCAACACTAGTAATCTGACGAGTTCGTGTCGTTCCATTTCCAACTGAAACAGCAGCATCTGTCGCCTTCCAGGTACTATTCGTACTTGTAGTGCTCGTTTCAGTTAAAGGGTCATATCCGAGTGAACCCGAAGCTCGATCAGCCACTGAATCACTACCTAGAGCAACAGAGTTAGCTTGTAAGGCTTGTGCTCTTGCACCAATTGCTACAGATGTTTGAGAGGAAGCCGCACTATTTGAACCAATAGAAACGCTTTGGTCTCCAGCTGTAGCAACCGAACCAACCGCTACAGCCAAATTTGAAGCGGTTGATTGCGTACCTACAACTACTGCATTTGTGCCAGTCGCCGCAGTGTTAGTACCTATTGATATCGAATTTGCCCCAGACGCACTGGCACCCTTTTTACTCGCTGATGCACCTGATTGAACATAGGGAGTGCCTTTTAAGTCACTTCCGGCACCAATAGCAATCGAATCACCTCCTGTAGCAGCAGAGTTAATACCTACAGCAACATCACCCGTATTTGCGGTATAAGCTAGTGAACCAATCGATAAACTACCTTGTCCACGTGCTTCTGCTTTTACGCCTACTGCAACTGAAGCGATTGACCCAGCTGTCGCTACAGGACCCAAAGCTGTACCCAAATCAGTAGCTGTAGCCTTAGGGCCTACCGCAACTGCAGCTTCACCTGTTTGTACTCTGGTATAACGATTTCCTACCCCAGATGCACCGCCATTTGTTTTTTCAAAGTCAACTAAGTAATCGCCTGTCAAATTTTTATATGCAGCCGCTGTAGCAGTATTATTATATAGAGCGTTATCTCCGGCAGTTGGTGTGTAGTTATAAGCGGGCGGGTTTGTACTAGCAACTTTATCCATATCGTCAGCACCGATCGCTACAGATGAATTACCTGTTGCTGTAGCCTGACCACCTATTGCAAGAGCCTGAGATCCACTTGCTCTAGATTCAGCACCAATAGCTATCGACTCATTATAAGTTCCTGTAGCATTTGCTGGATTTGCAGTAGAAGCCTGGCTTCCTATTGCAATATCTCTATCTGAATCTGTTACTGCACCA
Organism: Acinetobacter sp. ABJ_C1_1; assembly: GCF_044684115.1. Classification (NCBI taxonomy): domain Bacteria; kingdom Pseudomonadati; phylum Pseudomonadota; class Gammaproteobacteria; order Moraxellales; family Moraxellaceae; genus Acinetobacter; species Acinetobacter sp. ABJ_C1_1. Next base: position 12,450 of record NZ_JBITPU010000009.1, read on the forward strand.
CAACCTATTGCTAGTGCACGTTCTCCTCCTGCAGTAGCTCGGTCTCCAGTTCCCCCCACTCCTGTTCCAGTACATGCAGAAATTGCCGTGGCATTATTTCCAGTAGCAAAACCTCCTGACACTCCAACTTCACCAAAAGTAATAGACGGAACGAGTACAGTTAATATTCCCCAAGTAAGTGGTTTAATTTTAAAATTAATTGAAGTTGAAGACTGTAGAAAATCGGTGGCTTCAGTAGAAGACATCAAAGCATTATTTGTTCTTTGACTACGAGTTTTTGAATGACCCTTTGCAATTTCTGAAACAGCAACCCAAATTCCTAATGAAGCGTTCCAAATTACTTTGTATATTTTATTCATATACTTACTCGCATTTTTACAAAAAATAGACAATGCTTACCTTAAGTTACATAAAGTTTCAAAAAACAAAAGGTGTGGCAAATTTCGCGAAATATATCAAAGAAAAAATGAGAGGTAAATCACAAAAAAAGCTTGTAATGCGATGAAAAACAAGAAAAAGAACAATATATAATCAAATAAATACAAAAAATATATTATGATTTTTTACTATAAATAAAACTTTGTAGGTAAAGTCAGACTTTTTTCGATTCAAAAGTTAATAAAAATAAAAGATTGAATTTGAATTTATAGTTAAAAACTATCGTTTTATTTTTATTAAAAAAGTTTAATTATTTTTGATAAATAATCATTTTTAAAGATTTATTGTTTAGAAGCGTTTATTTGAAGATTAAAGCTAGAGTCAATATTAGGTGGGGATCAATATCCCATTCGTTTTATAATTTTATAGGTAATTAAAGGATTATATGATTCAAAATGTAGCTGATTGATTTATTTTTCAGTTTACTAAAAGAATAAAAGTAACCACTTTAAAGGTGGTTACTTTTACCTGACAGACCGTTTCACCAATTGATATTAACACGTCTATTTGGTGCTAAACATTGAATAAGTTGTGAACTATTGTTACCGCTACACTGCTTATATAAATCGGTCTGACTATTCGCCTGTATTTGTATTCGACTCGCTTCAATGCCTTGTTGCACCAATAATTTGGCAATAGTATTAGCACGTTGTGAAGACAATTGTTGGTTATAGCTAAATTTACCTAACCGATCTGTAAAGCCTGAAACAATAACAGGGTTCGTTGTTTGGCTTTTCTTGATCTGCTCAGCAATTTTAGTAATGCTGTCAGTACCCTCTTCAATAGCATTAACATCGAATCGATCAAAGGCAAATAAGACACTCGCTGTACGATCTGCAATTACAGCGTTACGTGCTGGCACCTGATTATTTTCTCCCCAAGCGGCCAAACCTTCACACGCTTCACCTTTCCAAGATAAACGTTCTGCTAAATAGCGCTTATCAAAATCAACACGTAACTGACAACGTTGGTACTGGTTCGTATTAGGAATACGAACATCAAGTACATAGTTCCAGATTTTTACTGCGAAAAGGCCTTCACTAAACTGAGGATTTCCCAGTAAAGCTCGAATTTGATCTTTATTTAGGCCTTTGTCTAAACGAGCAACATCTTGGTATTCATAGCGTTTTACTTGTTTCAAATAACTTTTTTCAGTTGCAGGAAAATGAATTTCCTGTGGCTGAGCTGGTTCATTTGCATAAGTTATTACCGTGAAACCAGCAAAAGCTGCTACGACTAAGCTTTGGATTGTTTTATTCATTTCTATAATCTCTTTAATCTGTCGAGCAAGGAGAGCATTGCTACTCTCCTAACCAGTTTCTTAGTTAATAACACCACTGATACCAATACGAACGCTTGGCTCACCTTGAGATGCAGCTGCCACACCACCTGTGATTGACCAACGACCATTGTCAGATGTTTTACGTAAGGTCACACCGACAGCGTTTTCACCACCATGATATGCAGCACCCACAGCATAGGTGTATTTACCTGCGACAAATGGTGCATTTTCCAAGGCCATGGCAGCGGCAATACCCGCATTGGCTTTTTTCTCAACGTCATCAATACGTTTATTGGTGTCATAGAACACTTGTTGTAACTGATCTCCCAGATTGGTAATTTTGTTGCCCAATTCTTGGTTCGACTGATTTAACGTACCAATGGCATCATTAATATTGTCTTTGCCCGTTCCACCAATGTTTTTAGTCGTGATTGAACCATCACTATTAACAGTTGTATTTCCACCAATACTGTTTTTGATACTGTTTGAAATATTATGGATTTGGCCACCATTTACGGCTTGGTTCGAACCAGCTTTAATCTCACCATCTTTGACACCTTGGACAACTCGATCACCGTCTTTACCAGCCATATTTACGCTAGTACCACCCGTGTCTTTACCGACCGTGATTTCACCATTTGGTTTTTGCTGTTGAACTAAACCGGCTTTACCATTAGAAATATTGTCAATGTTGTTTTGAATGTTCTTAATATCATTCGAGTTCTTATCGACTTGATTTTGAACATTCCATAATTGACCACCATTTACGGCGTCTTTAGAGCCTTCAGCAACTTTACCATCAGCTACATTTTTCAGATTGGTACCTTTATCTCCTCCACCTAAAGTGACTGAGTTTTTGTCAACATTGCCATTTTTATCTTTGTCATACTGCACAGCATGGTCAGAAAGTTTGCCAATATCTTTACCAATTTGATCTTTAACTTCATTAATTTGCTTGTCTAACTGGCCTTTATTGACCGCGTCTTTTGCATTTACACCATCTGCAACATTGGTAATTTGCTTACTTCCAGCATCAATACCATTAATTGTGATGCTTGGACCGCCTTTAATGATAAGACCTTGCTGATTCAAGACATGACCGCCGACATTTACACTGTCGAATTTCACATCTTTTAGCATCTCGATTTTGATGCCATCTTCTGTGGTACGAGTAATAATGTTTTCACCACTAGTTTTATCTTCAGCAGTTTCTGGATTAGCCCCACCTACAATATTAATAGTGTCACCAAGCTTACGATGAACAGCTTTACCCTGAGTTGCTTTCTGGTCATTCGCACCAAAATTCAGCCCTTTTTGAGTCAAGTCATTTACACCATTGGTGACTTTGTCATCTACCGACTTGATTGCGTCATTGATATTGTTTTTACCCGTGCCACCAATGTTATTAGTCGTCAGGCTACCGTCTGGGTTCACAACTGTATTTCCACCAATACTATTTTTAATACTTGTTGAGATGTTATGAACCTGACTGCCATTTACAGCATCTTTAGAATTTTGTGCAATCATGCCATTCGCGACATCAGTAATTTTCTTACCGCCAGCATTAATGCCATCTTTAGTCATACTTGGGCCATCTTTAATGGTTAGGCCATTATGATTAAGTACGCTATCGCCCGTAGTAACGCTATCTAAAGTTAGATCTTTCTTGGTCGCTACCTCGTAGTTAGTACTACCATCTTTATTAACAGATTGTTTTACAACAATGTTGTCGCCTTCAGTTACAGTCGTTTTTGCTTTAGTTGCAGTATTTTTTACTTCACTAATTGCATCATTAATGTTGTTTTTACCCGTTCCTCCAATGTTATTGGTCGTCAGGCTGCCGTCTGGGTTTACAACTGTATTTCCACCAATACTGTTTTTAATACTGTTTGAAATATTATGAATCTGACTACCATTTACCGCTTCCTTTGAAGTTGATGAAATGTTGCCTGCTTTCACGTTATCTAAAACCGTGCCGTCTTTACCTTTTAAGGTGACTTTATCTTTGGTTTTAGCATCATCGTATTTCACTGCAGCATCATCAGTTGCATTTTGCTTGGCAGCAAGATCATCTAACTGACCTTTATTAACTGCATCTTTAGCATTTACACCATCAGCCACATTGGTAATTTGTTTACCACCTGCATTAATACCTTCTTTAGTAATGCTTGGACCTTCTTTAATGGTTAAACCATTATTATTTAAAGTCGTGTTACCAGTAGTCACACTGTCAAACTTCGAGTCTTTCAACAGTTCAATCTGAATGCCATCTTGAGTGGTACGGGTAATGACATTTTCACCGCTGGTCTTAGCTGCTGGTGTTGAAGCAGCTGCACCACCCACAATATTGAGCTTGTCACCAAGTTTACGGTGTACATCTGCACCGCTATTACCAGCAAAGTTCAAGCCTTTGTTTTCAACATCCTTAATACCGTTTGTAACTTTGTCATCTACAGACTTGATTGCATCATTAATGTTGTTTTTACCTGTTCCACCAATGTTATTGGTCGTCAAACTACCGTCTGGGTTTACAACTGTATTTCCACCAATGCTGTTTTTAATACTGTTTGAAATATTATGAATCTGACTACCATTGACCGCTTCTTTTGAAGTCGATGAAATGTTACCTGCTTTCACGTTATCTAAAACCGTACCATCCTTACCTTTTAAAGTAACTTTGTCTTTGGTTTTAGCGTCATCGTATTTCACCGCTGCATCATCAGTTGCATTTTGCTTGGCAGCAAGATCATCTAACTGACCTTTATTCACTGCATCTTTAGCATTTACACCATCAGCCACATTGGTAATTTGTTTACCACCCGCATTAATACCTTCTTTAGTAATGCTTGGACCTTCTTTAATGGTTAAGCCATTATTGTTTAAAGTAGTATTGCCAGTAGTCACACTGTCAAACTTCGAGTCTTTTAATAACTCAATCTGAATACCATCTTGAGTGGTACGGGTAATAACATTTTCACCGCTTGTTTTTGACGCTGGTGTTGAAACAGCTGCACCACCCACAATATTAAGCTTCTCGCCAAGTTTACGATGTACGTCTGCACCACTATTACCAGCAAAATTCAAGCCTTTGTTTTCAAGCTCGGTCTTGGTGTTGTCGATTTTGCTATTCAGTTCAGTTTTCGTATTACCAATCGTGTTGTTTAACTCAGTTTTAGTGTCATTAATCTGAGTTGTTAACTGATCTTTGGTATTGTTTAACTTGGTGTTTGTATCCGTAATCTGGTTACCAAAGTCAGTTTTTGTATCATCTAACTTTTGATTTAGATTGGTAATATTCTGAGCATTTTTACTAATATCGCTCGTGTTTTGGTTTACACGTCCATCAACATTTTTAAGCTGGCGTACTGTTACCGCATCTGAGTCAGCAGAACCATCTTCGACATTGGTAATACGGCGTTCTTTTCCAGCCGATCCGACAGAAATAACACCATTAGATTTAGAAGCATCACGATTGGTCAGGAAAGAACTTCCTGTCGCTTCAGTTGCTACAGCATCTTGACCTAAAGCAACACTATTTTGAGCTTCTACTTTACTACGTGCACCTAAAGCGACACCACCTTCAACCAAAGACTGTGCACCTTGACCAACTGCAACTGCATTTTCTTGGTCAGCAATTGCACCACCACCAATGGCTGCAGCATTTTTACCAGTTGCTTTTGCACCACCACCTACAGCAGCAGCATTTTCATTTGTAGCCTCAGCCCCTTTACCAATTGCAGCCGAGTTATCGCCTGTTGCTTGGGCACCATTACCAATTGCAGCAGCACTGTTTCCAGTCGCTTTTGCCCCTTCACCTGGTTTATTACCAGAACCAATTGCTGTTGAGTTTGTACCCGATGCCAATGAGTTAATACCCATTGCTGATGCACCATCACCTGTTGCTTGAGCAACCGCACCAAATGCAGCAGCACCCTTACCCGAAGCATTTGACATGACGCCAAAAGCAGATGAAGCATCACCCGTAGCTTTAGAAGTCATACCGAAAGCCGATGAAAATGCACCAGTACTCACTGCTTGAGTACCGACAGCCGTTGAGCCGTGATTTGCTTCAGTTGTTGGATAGCTACCTGCTTTAAGCACACCACCAGTAATTTCTGTATAGGTTTTACTCAGCTCAGCATCTTGGGCGATTTTATCGACATCATCACCACCAATTGCGACAGAAGAGTTCCCTTTGGCAATCACATCTGCACCAATCGCAATCGACTGATCTCCAATCGCTTTTGTCTGATCACCAATCGCAATCGACTGATTGCTATAGCCAGACGGTGTACCTTCTGCTCCTTTAGTCGATGCATTACGGCCGATAGCAACATCCCCACGACCAATCGTTTGACTGCTACTACCCACTGAAATTGCGCCAGAACCCATCGCCTGTGCATATGCACCAATCGCCATTGCCTCACGACCAGCAGCAGAAGTATTCACACCAACAGCAATTGCATTACGTCCAGTTGCCCCATCATTTTCAAAGTTACCACCTTGCTGACCGTTATCATTAATACTGACATAGTGAGTACGAGCAGCTTTTAACTGGCGTATAGTAGCAGCGTCAGAATCTGCAGCGCCGTCTGCTACGTTTTGAATACGGCGCTCACTTCCCACGTCACCAATTGATAAAACACCAGTTGGAGCGGATTGTTTAGTTAAGAAACTTTCACCCGTAGCCTGGACTGCTTTTGAATCTTTACCTACAGCAATACTATTTTCAGCTTCTGAACGCGCACCTTTACCAATTGCGACACCACCATCGAAAGTAGCCTCAGCTTGGTCTCCAATCACAACTGCATTATCTTTTTGTGCTTTTGCGCCTGTACCAATCGCAACAGACTTTTTACCTTTAGATTCTGAAAATGCACCAATCGCTAAAGCATTTTCCTCAGTGGCAACTGCGCCACCACCAAACGCAATCGAGTCCTTACCCGTTGCTTTTGTTGCCATTTTAGGCTGATAAGCAGCGCCTGCTTGCCCCGCAACTGGGTCAGCGTTTTCAATATCTGGCGAACCAATTGCAATTGAACGGTAACCTTCTGCCGTTGCCGAGTGACCAATTGCTAACGAGCCTTTACCTGTAGCTGCTGCAACATTACCAATGGCTTGAGAAAAATCGGCAATCGCGGCAGATTGGCGCCCAAGTGCAAGAGCGGTATTTCCAGAAGATAAAGCACCTGTACCAATTGCGACACCTGAAATACCTTGAGTTGTCGCATAAGAACCAATTGCTGTACCTAAACCTTTCTCAACTACGGCGCCAGTACCCACACTGATCGCCCCGCCTTGTTTCATTGCGCCAGCATAAGCACCAGTAGAATTATTATAAGGATTATTACGATTTGCGATGTTAGAGCCTGTTCTGTCTTGAGTTTGGGCTCCACAACCAATAGCGACATCTTTTTCATTGGCAGTACTTGCATTCCCTTCACGACAAGAAGTTGTACCTGAAATAGATGTTCCTTGGCCTACTCCTCCGTCGGTATTTGTCCCTGCGAAAGTATTTGGAGCAAAACTAATTACACCAGTTAAAACTACCGCTGATACATTTAAAGTTTTTGATTTAGTCTTTGTTTTACCTTTTGCAATTTCAGATGTTGCAACCCATGCTCCAATCGAAGCATTCCAAATGACCTTATAAACTTTATTCATAAAACTTCTCAGACAAATACCAAACTCAAAGACCAATAAAAATGTACAAATACATTTTTAAAATTTTTGGCCCAAAAAAAGAGGCGGCATCCTAATTGAATAAATTTAAAGGGTAAATATAAAAACAAAATAATGAGAAGAAAAATTGTGATTTTAATCACAAATTATATTTTTATAATTAATTTTAAGTTATTGAATTTAATAAATAAAAAATTAATTAATGTTAAAATGTTTTGTTTTTGTTAAAAATAAGTAAACTTATTTTAAAATAGAATAATAACTCTAAATATATGTTTAATTTTTATAAAATTAATAAAAATAAATACATTTTAAAATACATATGTATATTATAAAAATAGAATATTAACTCTAAAACAAATATCATTATTAATATAATTATTCAGCAATAATCACCCACTTAAAATACATATGTATATTATAACTAATAATGTATTTATACTACTTATAATAAACCATAAAATAAATAAAATTTTAAATATACTTAATAAAAACACTTATTATAAAATAAAACTAAATAAAGCATGTGTTTCGAAAACTGACCTCCTTACTTGTACGGCAAAGACTAATTATTAAGTAAAGATGCTTAGCTTTACTACAAAATTTTATTCTTCTTAAGAATTAATCTATTGATTCATAACATTTTTAAAAAAAAGTTGACTAAATTAGTCCTTTTTTCAACATTTTCTATTGTCATGCCCTTGTAATTTTTAAAATACACATCACTATAAAAAACATGGCAACCTCGTTGTCACTCATTAGGAGTGCCCATGTCTGAACTTATTATGAATGAAAAAACTGACTTAGAGCCTCAGGTTCCAAGTGTATTACCACTATTAGCCTTACGTGATGTGGTGGTTTATCCACACATGCAAATTGCGCTATTCGTGGGTCGTGAAAAATCGATCAATGCAGTTGATGTGGCTCGTAACAGTGACAATTTAGTATTTGTAGTTGCGCAAAAAGATTCGCTTACAGAAGAAATTGATCACGACAATTTATACCAGTACGGTACAGTCGCTAAGATTGTACAAGTAGTTAATCATGAAAATGATGAAAACTGCATTAAAGTACTTATTGAAGGCTTACATCGTTCTAAGCTCACAAAAATTATCGATGAAGATAGTTATTTGACTGCTGAACACGATTTAAGTCCAATGACTATTAATGTAGATAAGGCAACTCAAGAAACTCGTTTACAAGAGTTACGTAACTTATTTGCTCAATATGCAGAAGCAAAATTACGTAATGCACGTGAACTAGTTGCAGCTGCCAATAAAATCGAAGACTTATTGCAACTTATGTTCTTCGTAGCAACTCGTGTACCTCTAAATATTGAAATTAAACAGAAGTTTTTAGAGCACGATGAGTTTGAAGCACATTTGCAAGAGTTAATGAACTACTTGATGAATCAATCTGCTGAACAGCAAATTGAGCAAACTTTACATGACAGCGTAAAACGCCAAATGGAAAAGAACCAACGTGAATACTTTCTAAATGAAAAAATGAAAGTCATTCAACGTGAACTTTCTGATATGAATGGCGGTGCTGAAGATGACGTTGCTGAAATTGAGAAACGTCTTGCTGAAGCTGATTTACCTGAACACGTACGCAAAAAAGCTGAAGCTGAGTTCCGTAAACTTAAAGCAATGCAGCCAGCATCTAGTGAAGCTGCCGTTGTACGTAACTATCTAGAAGTAATTTTAGATACGCCATGGAACAAAGCGAGCAAAGTCAGTATTAACTTAGCCAAAGCACAAGAAATTCTTGATGCTGACCACTATGGTCTTGATGATGTTAAAGACCGTATTGTTGAATATTTAGCTGTTCAATCACGTGTGAAAAAACTCAAAGGACCTATCCTCTGTTTAGTAGGTCCTCCAGGGGTTGGTAAAACTTCACTCGGTGAATCAGTAGCTAAAGCAACAGGTCGTGAATTTGTTCGCATGGCGCTTGGTGGCGTACGTGATGAAGCAGAAATTCGTGGACACCGTCGTACTTATATTGGTGCGATGCCAGGTAAAATTGTGCAGTCTTTAACAAAAGTTGGCGTGAAGAACCCATTGTTCTTACTCGACGAAATTGACAAGATGGCGCAAGACTACCGTGGTGACCCAGCTTCTGCATTGCTTGAAGTACTTGATCCATCACAAAATAGTAAGTTCAACGATCACTATTTAGATCTTGATCTTGACCTTTCTGAAGTCATGTTCATCTGTACCGCAAACAGTATGAATATTCCAGAAGCATTACTGGACCGTATGGAAGTCATTCGTCTACCGGGTTATACCGAAGATGAAAAAGTAAACATTGCTGAGCGCTACCTTGTTCCTAAAGCAATTAAGAACAACGGATTACGTGCAAAAGAGTTAACAATTCATGAAGAAGCGATTCGTGACATTGTTCAACGCTATACACGTGAAGCGGGTGTTCGTAGTTTAGAACGTGAAGTTTCTAAAATTGCGCGTAAAGTGGTAAAAGAAGCGGTAAGTAAAAAGTCTAAAAACTTACAGCTTGACGTTACCTCTGCCAATCTTCCTGAATACCTAGGTCCACACAAATTTGACTTTGGTATGGCTGAAGATGAAGCACAAGTAGGCCGTGTAAATGGCTTGGCATGGACTTCTGTTGGTGGTGAGTTACTTACTATTGAAGTTGCAGCTGTTAAAGGTAAAGGTAAATTTATTACAACCGGTTCACTCGGTGACGTAATGAAAGAATCGATTACCGCAGCAATGACTGTAGTACGTACACGTGCTGACGAACTTGGTATTGAAGCATCTCGTTTTGAAGAAACTGATGTACACGTTCACTTACCTGAAGGTGCAACTCCAAAAGATGGTCCATCTGCTGGTTTAGCATTAACAACTGCACTTGTATCAGCATTTACTGGTATTGCGATTCGTCCAGATATCGCAATGACAGGTGAAACAAGTCTTGGTGGTCGTGCGATGCGTATCGGTGGCTTGAAAGAGAAACTTCTAGCTGCACATCGTGGTGGAATTAAGCTGGTCTTTATTCCTCAAGATAACGTTCGTGATTTGGCAGAGATTCCTGACAATGTGAAAGAAGGATTAGAAATTAAAGCTGTGAAAAGCATTGATGAAATCTTACCTTTAGCATTAACGGCAATGCCAAAGCCTTTACCTAAAACACCGATTGTAAAACCGGTAGAAGGCTCAAAAGCAGCGCGTCACTAATTTATAAAATAGAAAAAAGAGAGCTTTGGCTCTCTTTTTTTTGTTACATAATTTGATTGAAAAATATCCAACCTCCCTCATAATAAGAAGTGAGAGTAATTAATTTTATTATTTGCTCTTGTCTATCTTATGTCACAGATAGCCTTGTTTTTATTCTCTATGATCATCTGAACTCCAGACAGATGATCATTTGATCGCAGTCCAACACCATTTTTTGGACTGCGTTTTTTATGCCCACTTACTGCCCCGCAGTTATTGTCTCCTCAGGTATAATATGTCAGCTGTTTTGACTGAATAGACCACATGAAAATTCGTATTCTGACCATTGGTCAAAAAATGCCTGCTTGGGTACTTACTGGTTTTGAAGATTATTTCAAACGCATTCAACCTTTTGTCCAGACTCAAGTGATTGAACTTCCAATGGCAAAACGGGGAAAAAATGACTCGGAAGCAGATATTTTAAAATACTGTCAACTTGAAGGTGAAAGTATTTTAAATGCTTTAAAGCCGAACGAGACACTCATTGCTTTAGAAGTAGGTGGACGTGAGCTCAGTACAGAAAAACTGGCTGATACCATGAAACAATGGATGCTTGAAGGTAATGATGTTGCATTGGCTATTGGTGGCCCAGATGGTTTGTCAGATCAAGTACGTAAAGCGGCTGCTTGGCATTGGTCACTCTCAAAACTTACCATGCCCCATCCTTTAGTACGTGTTTTATTAATCGAGCAGCTTTACCGAGCGATGAGCATTAATCATAATCATCCTTATCACCGTGCATAAAAAGAACAAACGTTTCATTTTAAGAACAATCCGTTGAAATCAGGATACTTTTAACATGTCCTGATTTTGGCATAATGACTATTATTCTGCTTTTCAACTCAGGTGTAATGAAATGGAACTACAAACCCTTCCCGGACTGTTTATTTCACATGGTTCACCCATGCTTGCACTTGATCCAGAACAAGTGGGTCCTGCTTTACACCGTCTTGGTATAAATCTACCTACTCCAAAGGCAATCATCGTGATGTCTGCTCACTGGGAAAGTAAAGCACTTGAAGTAAGTAGTTCGACTCGTCCGGAAACATGGCATGACTTTCGTGGTTTCCCACCAGAGTTGTACGAGATTCGCTATAGCGCACCTGGTCAACCAGAACTTGCCGAAGAAATATTGAAGTTATTGGCAGATGCTCATTTTGTTGCACATGCCAATAGTACTCGTCCTCGCGACCACGGTGTATGGATGCCTCTTTTACACATGTATCCAGATGCGGATATTCCCGTTGTTGAAATTTCTTTGCCGATGACCTTAAGCGCACAAGAAATTTATCGAATTGGACAAACGCTTGCCCCTTTACGTGAAAAGCAAATCTTATTGATTGGCTCTGGAAGTATTACACATAATCTTGCTGAGTTGTCTTGGCAAGGAGATAATTCTAAAGTTCCTGAATGGGCTTCAACTTTTAGAAATACTGTCGTTAATAAGCTTTCACATCAAGATTACGATGGCGTGTTGGAATGGCAATCACTGCCTTATATAAAACATAATCATCCAACTCTTGAACATTTTGCACCTTTGTTTTTTGCTATGGGAACTGGTCATCGTTTTACGATTGTTCACAGTAGCTTCACAATGGGCTCATTGGGTATGGATATATATCGTTTTGATTAATTTTTAGGAAATACCCCGTTTTTCGCGGGGTATACCATTATTTTTATGAAAAATTCGAATAATTTACAAACTTATACATTTTGAAAACCGAAACAATCATATGTTTACATTTTCTTTTTTTAAGAATGTTTTAAGCTTAGTGCTGTTGTTTTTTTACTTGAAGTTTTTTAAATGAAAATTAAATATTTAATTCTTGCGTTATTACCTTTTTCTTTGATGGCGTGTCAAACAGTTTCAAATACTCAAGCTCCAATTGTATCTGAGCAACAACAAAATCTTGCAGCAACTTTAAGTGAATATGCTTGGACTTATCAAAATGTAAAAGCATCTAAGCCACTTGTTCTTAACTTTAATGCAGATGGTAAATTAGCAATTAACACAGGTTGTAATGGTCAAGGTGGTACTTGGAAAGTTGAAGGCAACCAACTTGTAACCTCTCCTCTTGCATCAACAATGATGGCTTGCCAAGACGATTTAATGAAACAAGAACAATTGTCTAATAGCATCTTTAGTGAAGCAAAATTGCCAATCGAAATTAGTAATAGCAATGGTCAGGTAATCTTAAGCGTGACAGATAAAGCAGGTCAAAAGCATATTTTCCAAGGCGTAAAAGCAACTAATACTCAAGCTTTAACTGATTACTCATGGTCATACCAACCTGAAAATACTAAAAAGCCGATCGTTCTTAACTTCACAAACGACCGTTTATCTATCGCAACAGGTTGTAATCGCCAAGGTACTACTTGGAAAGTTGAAAACAATACCATCGTAACTGCTGATGTAATGTCAACTATGATGGCGTGTGAACCTGCGTTAATGAAACAGGAACAATTCTCTAGCAGCCTGTTCCAAAAACGTGCGATTCCATTCGAACTTAATACAACAAATGCTGATCAACCAACATTAACTATCGTTGATGCTCAAGGTCAGAAATATACTTTCACAGGTAAAATGACACCTGAAGCAAAATACCAGTCTGAAGGTAAAACTGTTTTCCTTGAAGTAGCACCAGAAACTAAATCTTGTACGGGTGTTGCGCCACAAACTTGCTTGCAAGTTCGTGAAGTTAAATATGATGACAAAGGGGTAAAAACTTATGTCGACAAAAACTGGTCATTATATTATGGTCAAATCGAAGGTTTTGAACACAATCCAAACCAACGCGTAATCTTACGTGTAAAACGCTTTGAAGTGAAAAACCCAGCAGCAGATCAATCTAGCCAAGCAGATGTGTTAGATATGGTTGTAGAGCAAGAAATGGTTAAAAAGCCTAAAAAATAATTTTTAGACTAAAAAAATCCGATGCTTTTGCATCGGATTTTTTATTTCTACAATTAATAAATACCTTGTGCAAGCATCGCATCAGCAACTTTTACAAAGCCTGCAATATTGGCACCATCTACATAGTTCACAGTCCCATCTTCTTTCGTACCGTATCTAACACAATTGGCATGGATGTCTTTCATGATTGCATGTAAACGTTCATCGACCTCAGCATGTGTCCAGCCCAAACGTATTGCATTTTGAGACATTTCTAAACCAGAAGTTGCTACTCCACCCGCATTAGATGCTTTACCCGGAGCATATAAAATCTTAGCTCCAATAAAATGTTCAACAGCTTCAAGTGTAGATGGCATGTTAGCGCCTTCAGCTACACAAATGATACCATTGGCGATCAATGTTTTAGCATCTTCACCAGTTAGTTCATTTTGTGTTGCACATGGTAAAGCAATATCTACAGGAATATGCCAAGGTGTTTTACCTTCGAAATATTCAAAACCATGCTTAGAAGCAAATTCCGAAATACGGCCACGTTTAACGTTTTTCAGCTCCATGACTTCTGCCAGCAATTCGTCTGTAAAGCCATTTTTTAAATAAACTGTGCCATTAGAGTCCGATAAAGTAACCACTTTCGCACCTAAGAACATTGCCTTCTCTGCCGCATATTGGGCAACGTTACCAGAACCAGATACCGAAACAGTTTTACCAGCAAAAGATAGCCCACGTGTTTTTAGCATTTCTTCTGCAAAATAAACCGTACCATAGCCTGTAGCTTCCGGACGCATTAAGCTACCGCCAAATGAAATTCCTTTACCAGTAAACACACATGCAGTGTCATTGCTGAGTTTTTTCATCATGCCAGCCATATAACCCACTTCACGCGCACCCACGCCAATATCTCCCGCTGGAATATCGGTATTTGGACCTAAATGACGGTAAAGCTCAATCATAAGTGACTGACAGAATCGCATAATTTCAGCATCAGATTTACCTTTAGGGTTAAAATCTGAACCACCTTTTCCTCCACCCATTGGCAAAGTCGTCAGTGAGTTTTTAAAAGTTTGCTCAAATCCTAAAAATTTTAAAATAGATAGGTTGACCGACGGATGGAAACGCATTCCCCCCTTAAATGGACCAATTGCTGAATTGTATTGAACACGGAAAGCACGGTTAACTTGAGTCTGGCCTTGATCGTCCATCCATGAAACACGAAATTGAATCACACGCTCAGGTTCAACCAAACGTTCTAGCAATCCCTGCTCTGCATATTCCGGATTTTTTTCAATAAATGGCCACAAGCTTGTCATGACTTCTTCGACAGCTTGTAAAAACTCAGGTTGATGCGGATCACGCGCTTGCACGTAATTCAGGAATTCATTCAGATTGTTATATTTCAATGCACGGTCCTCAGCATAGTAATGAATTAAATTGGTGCAATACATTTTAAAATGCATCATTTAGCAGCAAAATATTAAATCCCTTTCCATCAATTTTAACAATAGTTATTTTAAATTATTTTATTTTACTTAATTATCATAAACTTAATTTTAGAAAAACTTTCTAAAAATCAGAAATAGTCATTTATCTTTTCACTTTTATTGATCTATTATTGTGCAATATTGGCTACATCTTAGGTCAATCAAAAAGCCAATAAATTCGTTAAAATCCATTGACCTTACTTAGGTTTTTCTTCATTATCGCATCGTTTTAAGCAAGCTATTTTCCTCTATGAATCCATCTATTTCTCTCATACGCGAGATTGATGCGTTATTACCACAAACACAATGTGGTTTGTGTGGACACCGTGACGGTTGTCTACCTTACGCAAAGTCCATTGCTGAAGGTGAAGAAGCAAATAAATGTGTTCCTGGTGGACAGCCAGTGGCCGATGCGCTCGCAAAATTATTAAATCGCTCGTCGTTACCTGCTGAAACAAGTGTTTGGCCTGTACAAGCCGATGGACGCCCACAACGCATGAAAGCGATTATTCGCGAAGACGAATGTATCGGATGTACAAAATGTATTAATGCCTGCCCTGTAGATGCCATTATTGGTAGTGGTAAGCTTATGCATACGATTTTGACTGATCTATGCACAGGTTGTGAGTTATGTATTCCACCCTGTCCAGTTGACTGTATTGATCTGGTCGAAGACACTCAAGCTTTGCCGAACGAACAACAACGCATTGCAGAGCAAGATGATTTAAGACAACGTTACTACGCGCATATTCAACGTGAAGAGAAACGTCGTATACATCGTAAAGGGCCTGTAGTACGTGCTGAAATTGATACCCAACTTTTTGCACAGTTCTCTCAAGCACTTGACGATTTGCCTTCAATTCAGCTCATTGAGAAGCCAAAAGAAGCAATTGTAAATGATGCGAAAACTACGATTGAATTAGCTAAAATTCGCACACAAATTAAAAAGTTGGAAAAGCAGCTCAGTGTTCGAGAAGATGCAAAAAAACGTCTTCAACTTGATGAACTACAACAGCAACTCATTCAATTACAGGAGGTCTGAATGGCCGTCAAAAACATGACGAAAAAGCAGATTCAAATTTTCTTTGAACGCCTTCGTGAACAAAGACCTTCTCCAGAAACCGAATTAAAATATTCATCACCTTTTGAATTATTAATTGCCGTCATGTTATCGGCACAAGCGACCGATGTTAGCGTAAACAAAGCAACAGATAAGCTTTATCCTGTGGCTAATACAGCCGAGAAAATCTATAACTTAGGTGTAGACGGCTTAAAAGAATATATAAAGACCATCGGCCTTTATAACGCGAAAGCTGAAAATGTCATTAAGACCTGTAAAATTTTAATGGAACAATTTAACGGTGAGGTTCCAAGCAACAGAAAAGACTTGGAAGCTCTACCAGGCGTAGGACGTAAAACAGCTAATGTGGTTTTAAATACAGCATTCGGACAACCGACTATGGCTGTCGACACACATATTTTTCGTGTGGGAAATCGAACCGGCTTAGCAGTAGGCAAAAATGTTCTCGAAGTTGAACATCGCCTAGTTAAGGTAATTCCAAAAGAATTTATAGTAGATGCGCACCATTGGTTGATATTACATGGCCGTTACTGCTGTATCGCACGTAAACCAAAATGTTCAGAATGTGTCGTTTCCGATGTATGTAACTGGCCAGACCGCTTTGAATTTGGTGCAATAAAAACGATTCCAACAAAAAACCTCAGTTAATCCTGAGGTTTTTTAATCTGCTGTAATTTAGGATGTAGTTGACGTTCTCGTCCATTCTTTTTATTTTCCAAAGCCTGTTGTTTCTGCACATGACGCAGCATTTTTTGACTTTGATATAGTAAAAATAACAATAGTGCCAGACTCAGCAATACCACTAAAATCAAAATGATTTTCATATCGTTCTCCCGCACTTAATGAAAGAAAAGAGCCCTCACAAAGAGGGCCCGGTATTACAAATAATATTAAATTATTTGTCTAAGATGTTGAACAAATCTTTTTGTACATCTTCAATTGTACGCAAGCCATCAAGCTTGTCATAAGTTGGCGCATTTTCACCAGAAGCAGCACGACCTTGGTAGAAACCAACCAATTGTTCTGTTTCAGTGTGATAAGACGCTAAACGCTTACGGATTGTTTCTTCTTGGTCATCTGGACGTTGAACAAGATCTTCACCAGTTTCATCATCTTTACCTTCCACTTTAGGTGGATTGTATACAACGTGATAAACACGACCAGAAGCTGGATGCTGACGACGACCAGAAAGACGTTTTACGATTTCTTCATCAGGTACATCAATTTCGATTACATGATCAATGCTGATCCCTTCTTTTTCCAAAGCTTCTGCTTGAGGAATAGTGCGTGGAAAGCCGTCGAAAATACAACCATTCACGCAGTCAGGTTGAGCAATACGTTCTTTTACTAAACCGATAATGAGTTCATCTGAAACTAAACCGCCAGATTCCATCACACTTTTAGCTTTTAAACCTAATTCAGTACCTTCACGAATTGCAGCACGGAGCATATCACCGGTTGAAATTTGTGGGATATTGTAGCGCTTACAGATCAACTGAGCCTGAGTACCTTTGCCTGCCCCAGGTGGTCCGAGTAAGATAATGCGCATAAAAAACATCCTCATTTAAAACAATGAATGTGAGGTCCGGCAGATTTAGTTTCATTGATCTTCAATAGATCCTGCCCGACTTCGAATTATAAGAAAGCCACAAACAAATGTATTGTACCAGCAATAAATCCGGTTACCCCACCTAGTACAATAAGAATCCACTCGTCCTCTTGAAATGCTGGACGTAACAAATTCTGAAACTCTTTTGGTGTTAGTTCACGAATACGCTCTTTAAACATTTGAAAAATCTTCTGTGCCCGGCTTGCATTTAGTGCAGGGTCACATACCGGTCCCATCGTAATTTCAATTGAACGATCAATCAAGTCCGTCTTTAACCTTGCATACTCTCTTGGGCCTAAAGAAAGCTGTAAAGATGTTCGAACAAGTGGAGTTTCCATGATTTCGTTAATATGACGTTTAACAATACGACGCGTTTTGTCCTTGCGTGAACCATACATCATTTCTGTCATAATTGATTTTAACGTAATCAGATCTTCTGTCACTACGCTTGAGAAGACTTCTGAAACTTCTTCTTGACGCTTCATGAAAGCCCCTTGAACATTATAAGTACCAATTCGTAAAACAGGTACAATCCAAGGGAACTTACGATCTTTTGTTAATCTAAAAATTTGCGGATAACGAATGTAATGCGGCTCGATTGGGTTAAATACCATCCAGATTGCAATCCAGTTGGTTAAAAAGCCCCAAATAGATGCCCAAAACGGTACAGTCCAATGCCATGGCACCACAAACCAGACAACCATCTGGAAAATACCGAAGAACATCCCGATTAAAGCACTAATATGCCAAATAAAGTTGATTTCTTTTTGCCCAACTTTTAAAAACATACGTACCATTAAACGGCGGTCACCTTCCATTTGGCTCACCACCATTTCACGCATATCAACCAGTGACTCGACATTCATGGTCAGTTCAGTCACTAATTCTCTTAGCACACCGGGTAATTGCTTATGCGCTTGAGCATAAATACGGCGCTTAATCGAATAAGGTAAATTTTCCCAAAGCACTGCATTGCGATCGATCATCACTTCATCAATCAAATGCTCAAGTTCAAATCCGACTTGCTCACCAATAATACGCGCCATGTCTTCAGGGTCCATTGCCTCTAAAAACTCACGCAAAGAACCTAACTTAGATAAAGTATTATCGGTAATAATTCCTGAGATACGCCCTGCTTTACGTGGCACAATACCTTGCCAGCCGACTGGCAAAGGACCTAAGTGAAATCCCCAAAATTTAATTGGGTAAAACACCATTTTTAAAGCCATCCACACATGTGCCCATGTGACAAAGGCAGTGACCGGAATGATACTCAAAACGGCCCAAAAATCAGGTCTGTGTAAAAAGGTCTGCCACAATCCGCTGACGTACTCTAACATGTAAGACTCTCGTATTTATTTGTGCTCTGCTTATAGCGAGTTAACGATAAGCTCTGCTTTGTTTTATAAACCAAAACTTAGAGAATAAGAAAATTGTATTTGCGGTTTCGTATCGGCAGCAACAGCTCCATTCTGGTCAGTTAATTTTTCAGCTGCTCCAATACCGACACTAAACGTACTAATTCTTTCTGAATTCAACAATACATATGCCAAATCGACACCAGCACCTAGGCGAGATTTATACTCTCCGTCTACCGATTTGCTATCAAGATGTCCAGCATAAAAGCCAATATAGTAACCATTTTTATCTGTTCCGGTAAGGTAGTAAGGATAGCGAAATCCAATTTGTCCACCGGCAGTTTTATCACCATTTAAAAATGCACCAACTTTTGCATAAGCAATTCCATAAGGATTTACCCACTCACCATTGAGATGTAACAATTTTTGAGTAAAACCTGCGCCTACATTCCAAGTCGCTGCTTTATGATCTGCTAATTTTGCTTCTGGAAGAAATGAATAATCTTGAGCATTTGCCCAACTGCTTACTGTCAAAACTGCAAGTAAGGGATAAATTTTTCTCATTATTTTCTCCATTTTCCCTAATCGTATAGTGAGAACAACCCTATTCTATTGAATGAGAGACTTTAACAGAATTATTTTGCTTCTTATATACAAGACTCTACAATTTTGTTGTCTACAAAGTCAAAAAAGCCAATTTGCCTCTTCACTGAAACTTTGAAAATTATGCAATATTTTAACTGCGCTTGCGTTAGAATAAGCAGCTATTTTTCTCACCCTATGTCATTAAGTCGATCCGTATGAAACAGCACTTTCCTTTAAAAGATATCCAGCAAGAAAAGCGCATTTATCGAGGTCGTATATTTTTTGCCGTAGGTCTTGTGATTATCTGTCTATTGGTATTAGCCAGCCGATACGCTTATCTGCAAATTTTTCATTACGATGAGTTCTCGACCGCATCGGATAAAAACCGTATTCGTTTACAACCGCTCCCGCCTGCTCGTGGTTATATTTATGACCGTAATGGGGTTTTACTTGCTGATAATTACCCGGTTTTTACTGCAACATTAAGTAAAGCAGATGTTGAAGATCCTGATGCAGTTATTGAACAATTACAACCAATTTTAGAACTTACTCAAGAAGATGTAGACCGCTTTAAAAGTCGTATTAAAACGGCGCGTAAAACTGAACGCGTAGCAATTAAGCTCAACTTAACCGAGACAAATATTGCTAAGTTTAGTGAAGTTAAATACAAATTCCCTGGGGTTAGAATTGAAACCCAAATGACGCGCTATTATCCGCATGGTGAATTGTTTGCTCATGTGATTGGATATGTTGGCCGTATTAACGATAAAGAATTAAAAAGTATTGATAAAGATTTATACGCTGGAACAAACCTGATTGGTAAAATTGGCGTAGAAAAAAGCTATGAAGATTTACTTCATGGAACACCAGGTTATGAATCTGTAGAAGCCGATGCGCATAGTAATGTATTGCGTCATTTAGGACGTAAAGATCCAACTCGTGGTAATGACCTGTACTTATCATTAGATTATGGTTTACAAGTCGTAGCATCACAGCAACTTGCTGGTCGCCGTGGTGCAATTGTTGCGATAGACCCACGTACTGGTGAAATTCTTGCATTGGTTTCAAGCCCAAGCTTTAACCCAAACTTATTTGTGACGGGTATTAATCATAAAGATTATAGCTCTCTGCGTGACAACATCGACCAACCTCTTTATAACCGTGCTGTTCAAGGGGCATACCCTCCTGGTTCGACCATTAAACCAATGGAAGCGATGGGCGGTTTACATTATGGTATTGTCGACTGGTCTACTGCTATTTCTGACCCAGGTTACTTCCATTTACCTGGTGACTCTCACAAATTCCGTGACTGGAAAAAAACTGGTCATGGCATCGTGAACATGCACAAAGCCATTATCATGTCTTGCGATACCTATTTTTATATTTTGGCAAATCAAATGGGCATCGACCAGATGAACCAATGGATGCGCCAATTTGGCTTTGGTCAAAAAACAGGTGTCGACTTACCAAGTGAAAGTGAAGGTTTATACCCAAGTCCTGAATGGAAAATGCGTACACGCAAAACCAAATGGATGAAAGGTGAAACTATTTCCGTGAGTATTGGTCAAGGTGCATTTACTGCAACCCCATTGCAACTTGCAATGGCAACTGCTATTACAGCGAATCACGGCTCACATGTAGTTCCACATGTTTTACGTGCATCGCATGGTGCAAAACCATTTACAGTCCGTAATGCACCTGATGGAAAAATTAATTTCAACGGTACAGACGAAGACTGGGTAAAAATGCGAGAAGCCATGATTGATGTAATTCAATCAGGTACTGGACGTGGTATCCGTACATCGCTCTATCAAATTGCCGGAAAAACAGGTACTGCACAGGTTAAGAGTATTGCGCAAGGTAAACGCTACAACGAAGCTGCGCTTAGTGAACGCCAACTTGACCATGGTCTTTTTGTTGGGTTTGCACCTGCCGATAAACCTGAAATCGCAATCGCAGTCATTTGGGAAAATGGTCGTCATGGTGGTTCCGCAGCTCAACTTGCTAAGCCGATATTTGATTACTGGTTATTAACCCGCAATAAAAATCCGATTCGTCCAGCCAACCATCAGGTCAATGGTGGCCTTATGACAGCCGGAATTAAACCAGGTGAGCTTCCAAGTGGCGGCGAAACTGCTAGCTCTACTCCAGCAGCTGCTACAACTACCGCAGCAGCAACACCTGCTCCACAAGCTGCTCCTGCTCGCCCTGCTACAAATGAGATCGATGAATAATGAAAAATCAATTACGCATTATTGGGGGTGAATGGAAAAGACGAGTTTTACCATTTGCCAGTATTGAGGGCTTAAGACCTACCCCAGATCGTGTCCGTGAAACGTTATTTAACTGGCTCATGTGGGACATTCAAAATGCTCAGGTTCTCGACATCTGTACAGGTTCTGGTGCATTAGGCTTTGAAGCACTTTCACGCGGTGCCGCATCTGTTTATATGATTGAGCCCGATAAGACTCAAGCACGATTTTTAAAAGAGAATATCCAGCTTTTAAAAGCGCAAAATTGTCATTTAGTTAATGCAACTGCTCAACAAGCATTACCGCGCTTAAAAGAACAGTTCGATGTCGTTTTTTTAGACCCGCCTTATAGTCTTGATCTATGGCAAGAGCTCGCTCATTTGGCAGATTTGCATATTAAAAAGAATGGATACATTTATGTTGAAGCTGACCGAGATTTATCTCAGCTTCACCTTCCTGCATCATGGCAACAGGTGAAAACAACTAAGGCAGGTACAGTCCACGCTGGGCTTTATCAGAAAATTTAATCATTTAGCATTTTATGATGAATTACTTTACCTGATCTATTTATTTGAATTCGATTATTTTAATTTTGTATTTCAGAATAGATAGATCGTAAAAAATCGTATGAGTTGACCTCGATCGTAAGGAAAACTCGAAATATATTCATAACCAATTTTCAGTCTTGGATTAACACTATAGTTAACTCCATACCCAACTGAAATGGATAAATCTTGAATATTAATATGATTCGTTAAACCAGTAATGCTTTTGCTGTGAAGTTGCCCCGTATCATAGGCTGTATAATTATAAATCACCCAACGCTCATTTGAATAAAATTCGTTTTTAAGGACATTATAGTTATTAATTTCATCATCATGCTCAATAGCTAAACGCCTTTGTTCCAAGTTTAAATCTGATGGATCTAACAACTGATCTGTATTTAATAAAGCAGAATCATCACTTTCTAGTTGAAAAAAATCATAGGCCTGAACATATCCACTGTAAAAGATAATCAGCGCTGTAAAAACAGGATAAATATTTTTATGCACACACATTTTATTTTGCAAATACAAAAAGGTAGCTTAAAGCTACTTTTTTCTGCAAGTTTTTAATTAACTTAAACCAATGACCGCAACAATTGCTGCGCAAGTACCCACAATCTTTTTGCCATAAGGTACATATCGCGTAAACACGGCACCTAGTGCTAAGCCGCCGCAATAGATAAGTGCCATGCCAGCAACCATACCTGTTACTAATGCAACAATATGCCCTGCATGTGCGAGTTCAACACCATGCGCTATACCATGAAAGCTTGCGAGTAATGCAGCAGCAATAGGCAAAATCCGATTTGATTTTGTCCATAGTGCAATTGCTGTAACAATCAAAGAAGCAATAATTCCGTATTCAGCCATACTCGCTGGCACTAAGCCTTCAGCACCTACTAAAAAGCCTATAATTAAAGTAATACTTAAAGTAATGACTCCGGCAATTTTCCACTGTTTAGCTGCTGACCATAACAGGACACCAAAACCTAAAGCCATCACCAAATGATCGAGGCCAGTACAAGGGTGAATAAAACCTGCCATAAACCCTGAATGCGCATGATCATGTCCCGGATGCGCCATAGCTAATGCTGGCAACATGCTAAGGAGCCCAATGCCCCATTTCTTAATGAAGTTCATATTTACTCCTTAAGCCTTAAACAGCCCTTGCTTCTCAATAAATTGAATGATTTCTTCAAGCCCATCTTGTGTTTTCATGTTTGAAAATAAAAATGGCTTTTCACCGCGCATGCGTTTGGCATCTTGATCCATCACATCAAGGTTTGCGCCAACCATAGGTGCAAGGTCAGTTTTATTAATAATCAGTAAATCTGACTTAGTAATACCCGGTCCACCTTTGCGTGGAATCTTTTCACCACCTGCTACATCAATAACATATAAAGTTAAATCAGAAAGTTCCGGGCTAAATGTTGCCGCTAAATTATCACCACCACTTTCAATAATAATCAGCTCTAAGCCATCAAATTTTTCGCATAGATCATCAATCGCAGCCAAGTTAATTGAGGCATCTTCACGAATTGCTGTGTGTGGACAACCACCTGTTTCCACACCCACAATACGATCTGGTGACATCGCTTCATTACGGGTTAAAAAGTTTGAGTCTTCTTTGGTATAAATATCATTTGTCACTACAGCCATATTGTATTTATCACGCAAGGCACGGCATAAGTTAAGCGTAAGTGCTGTTTTACCTGAACCCACCGGTCCACCAATTCCGACTCGTAATGGACTACGTTCTGTCATGATTTTTATCCTTTTATTTCCTAATTTTAAGATCTGAATAAACGTGAATATTGAGTTTCATGTTTCATACTCAGCATGGCATAGCGGGGTAAAGCACTACTCAATTGCTCATCTTTAAGTTTTAAAGCCTTCTCTACAGCGTGTGGTACTAGACCATGCAAATGCCACAAAATTCTTTGTCCTGCCATTTGGCCCAATGGGACGGTTTTTACGGCTGCTAAAACCTGATTTTCCAAAACGGTAAAGGTATATGCCGTAAGCACATCCTCTTCTTTAAGTTCTAAACGACCACAGAGCTGCGCATAGACAGGCACAAAACCAAACTGCTTTTTAACCTCAACCGTTTTTTTTAAAACATCTTTAATCCATGCATTTAAAGAAAATGCCAACTGCTGCGATTCAGCCAAAAGCTCTTTACTTTCTCGACTCGCCTTATATAAATTTGCCCAAGTCAGGAACTCATCTGGTTCATCATAATGTTGCATAAGACGTTTGAGTACCGGTAGCTCAAACCGTACTAAAAGCATTTCAAGAACTTCTTCAAAGTAAGCAATTGCTGAGCTTTCATCGTGTATTAAGCCAATATCGATGGCTGTTTCCACGCCTTGTGAATAACAATACGCTCCAACTGGCAGTGCCGTTGAAGACAGTGTCAGCAATTGCAGTAATTGCGCAGCATTATGAATGGACATGGTGTAAAGCTTTGATTGGGCTTAAGCGATGGTCATGACTATGTTGAGCATAGGCACCGCTTTCAGGTTCAAAAGGATGATCTGTTTCTGTCACCGTAAGCCCCAATCCTTCTACCATTTCTGCAAGCACATGATCAGGCTCAAAATACAAAGCTGTAGGTGTGAGCATTAATGGTACATGTCTATTACCTAAGTGATAGGCAGCTTTAAGTAAATCAAAATCGGTTTTAGCACTAACTTGCATTAAACGTTCAGGTTTTGCGTCAACACGTAATACCTCACCCTCTTGGGTTGCAATATACGAACCACTACGCAAAATTCCAGTACGCGGCAAATCAGCTCCAATATCTACGCCACTTGCCAAGGCCGCTCGAAAACGTGATTTTTGACGGGTATCAAAAGTTAGTTCAACCGTTTCAAATGTCTGATCAGGAGAAATATCTTCAAGACGTTGGGTATAGATTTTCATTTAATTTTTCTCTCCTTTATTCAGTTCATATGTATAAATTCATAAAACAAAATCATTTCAATAAAACTTATCAAAACAAGAAATAACGCTGAGCCATGGGTAACACGTCAGCTGGTTCACACGTTAGTAATTCACCGTCAGCTCGTACTTCATAAGTTTCAGGGTGAACCTGCATAACAGGACAATATGTATTGTGTTTCATATCGGCTTTGGTAATTGAACGCGTGTTTTTACATGGACTAATTAACTTTTTAAGATTTAGCTTCTCAGCAACTTTTTCATCGATTGCTGCTTGAGATAAAAAGGTAATACAGGTGTTATGCACACCACGTGGATAAGCCCCAAACATTGGACGGTAATGCACAGGTTGAGGGGTTGGAATGGAAGCATTAATGTCACCCATCGGTGCAGCTGCAATCATGCCACCTTTAATAATCATGGAAGGTTTTACACCAAAAAAGGCAGGTTTCCATAACACTAAATCAGCAAGTTTTCCGACCTCAATCGAACCAATTTCATGACTTAAACCATGGGTAATGGCTGGGTTAATTGTATATTTAGCAATGTAACGTTTAACGCGATTGTTATCATGAAACTCGTTGTCACCCTCTAGAGGGCCACGTTGAATTTTCATTTTGTGTGCAGTTTGCCAAGTTCGTAAAATCACTTCACCCACGCGCCCCATCGCCTGCGAGTCTGATGACATCATGGCAATTGCACCTAGGTCTTGCAGAATATCTTCGGCAGCAATGGTTTCACGGCGAATACGACTTTCTGCAAAAGCAATATCTTCAGCAATTGCAGGGTCTAAATGATGACAAACCATGAGCATATCTAAATGCTCATCAATGGTATTAATGGTATAAGGTCGAGTTGGATTCGTTGAAGACGGCAACACGTTACTTTGTCCAATTGCTTTTAAAATATCTGGAGCATGTCCACCACCCGCACCTTCTGTATGGTACGTATGAATGGTACGGTCTTTAAATGCGGCCAGTGTTTCTTCTAAAAATCCACCCTCATTTAATGTATCCGTGTGAATTGCGACCTGAACATCAAACTCGTCTGCCACACTCAAGCAGTTATCAATGGCTGCTGGTGTTGAGCCCCAGTCTTCATGTAGTTTTAATCCAATTACCCCAGCTTTAATTTGCTCTCGAATTGGGTCTGGCAAACTCAAATTACCTTTACCTAACAGGCCAATATTCATAGGTAAATCATCAATCGCCTGCAACATGGTCGCAATATGCCAAGGCCCTGGGGTCACTGTGGTTGCCGAAGTACCTGCCGCAGGTCCTGTACCACCGCCCACCATTGTTGTTGTACCAGACATAAGCGCAGTTTCAACTTGTTGAGGACAAATCCAGTGAATATGAGTATCAATACCACCAGCTGTTAAAATTTGCCCTTCACCCGCAATCACTTCTGTTGCAGCCCCTAAAGGGATGGTAATGTCAGGTTGAATATCGGGGTTGCCAGCTTTTCCTATTTTCCAGATTCGGCCATTTTTTAAGCCCACATCGGCTTTAACAATTCCCCACCAATCCACGATTAAAGCATTGGTAATGACCGTGTCAGCAACTTCATCAGCTAAAAGCTGAGATTGCCCCATCCCGTCACGAATAACTTTTCCACCACCAAATTTAACTTCTTCACCATAGGTCGTTAAATCTTGTTCAACCTCAATAAAAAGCTCTGTATCCGCTAGGCGAATACGATCACCGACCGTTGGACCAAACATCTCAGCATATGCACGACGTGACATTTTCATAATTTTTTACTCATATCTTTCATTATGGTTGTTATGTTTAATCCAACTTACCCATGACTCGGCCTGCAAAACCATATACTTCTCGCTTACCCGCTAAAGCAACAAGTTCCACTTCTCGGCTTTGCCCTGGTTCAAAACGTATTGCGGTACCCGCTGCAATATTTAAGCGAAAACCCTTTGCTGCTTCACGGTCGAACTGTAGTGCATCATTCGCTTCATAAAAATGAAAATGTGAACCGACTTGAATAGGCCTGTCGCCAAGATTAGCCACCACAACTTTTAAATTTTCTCGTCCGACATTCAGTTCAATGTCAGCCTCTGGAGTAATGATTTCGCCGGGGATCATAAGCGTTCCTTTTATACGATTGGCTGATGAACAGTGACTAATTTCGAACCATCAGGAAAAGTTGCTTCGACCTGAACCTCAGCAATCATTTCCGCTACGCCATCCATGACATCTTCACGCTTTAATAAGGTAGTACCGTAATGCATCAAATCACTGACTGTCATTCCATCTCGTGCACCTTCAAGTAAGGCTGCGGAAATAAATGCAACTGCTTCTGGATAATTCAGCTTTAAACCTCGCGCTTTACGACGCTCAGCCACCAAGCCTGCGGTAAAAATGAGTAACTTGTCTTTTTCTGTTGGATTGAGTTCCATATCTCTTTCCTAATAACATCTAGTTTTCTTTAAGCAAAATGCGTGCTCAAAAGCAGCATACTTGTTTTAATCGTTTTTTAAATACGCAATTTAACGTAAATTAGGTTTTCCAAATTCTTGGAAATTCTTCATCTAAATCAAACCAATAACGTCTCAATCTTGCTCTTATAGCGGCAAAAGCATCATGACAATGCCGCACATCATTTCCTAAAAAACGTGCACACAGTACATCTTCTAGTAACGTCAAAGTCACAGGCACATCCATACGCATAATGAGTTCACGGATGAGTTCAACATGTTGTTCTAAATGAAATGAAGAACGGAATTTCTCAGGAGGTACAGCCCAGAAACTTGCCATCACAGCTTGATTATTCATACCTAAACATGAGCTTAACCAGCGATCTCCACCTTCAAAATACAAAGTATCGGCAACTAATAATTTATTTTCACGCCATAATTTAAACTGGTTGTGATAACTTCCCTGAACAAAATTTTCAGCCCGAGCCTGTCGGCCCAACACCAGCATATCCCATCCAATAAAACTTGCTGTTTGTTCAAGGTGAACATGTGTTTCCGAGTGTGCTACAGCACCATCAAACAACATCGTTTCTTGTGGCATCCACTCTAAAATAGAGTCATTTTTTACAGTCAAATAAATATGCTGAAAAGCTTGTTTGCCATTGGTTCTATACCATTTCCCAGCTCCAGGTGTGGTAATCACCGCATGTGCCTGCTCTGCTGTTTCAATTTGGAAAGTAAGATGATCACCTCCTGCAATACCTGCTGGTGGATGCACAATAATAGCGTGGCAAACTCCTGTTTTTTCTGGCCAAAGCATTTTTTGCACTCGAACAGGGCCATAATGTTTTCGATGACTCATTATGGTGCGAGAATTTTTAAAACAGAAACCAAGCTCTAATTGGGCATACCAAAATGGTGCTGAAGAACTCTGAGAAAATTGTTGAATCCGATTCATTTTGGCTCATTTTTAATAATGGCTTTTTTTAATAAGCAAAATATGCACCAAATACAAATAGAGGTCATTACAAACTTAGAAACAATTTTTTTATTTTAATGAGTTAAAAAACAAGCAATGTCTAACATAAAACCACAGTAAAGCATGGAATTATTTATACAATAGCGCCCATCCTCGCTCTTATAAATTTTTTCCATGAAAATCTTTTTCGTGTTAGTACCTTTTGTATTTTTAACTGGGTGTATTTTTGGCCAATCTAGTGAGGTCAAACGTGCAGAAAAACTATTAAATAATTTTCAATGTAAAAATGTTGAAACAAGTGAAATGCCTACAAGCTCTATCAACTCTTATTACCAACAAACTTTAGCGGTGAGTAAAGATAAAGCGACCTCATATGTAGAAAGCTATAAAGAAGGTGAAGAATTATTCGCTATGCCTTTAGATGAAGTGGTAAAGAAGCAGTATGAACTTTATAAAGCAGCATGCGACTCTCTAGGGGGAGTTTCTGCACAGCCATAATTTAAAAAAGGTATCCATTAAATGACTCAAATGGATACCTCTACCACACCAACTTAATTTTAAAAATTACTATTTCAAAACGTCCAACAAGCATTCACTTTACCTTTTGATAAAATTAAGCAACATAGTAACGCTTTTATTTTCTTTTATTTTTTCCTAGGCTTTAACTACTTTTTATTTTTATTTTGAGGTTTTGGTCATTATGAAAAAATCATTATTAGCAATTGCACTTATGAGTACTCTTCTTGTCGCATGTAATAAACACGAAAATAAAACAGAGACAACTTCTGATGCATCTACCCCTGTGCAAACTACTGAAGCAAGTAATGCTGTTGCCGTAGATACTGAACATACAGCAGAGAACTCACTAGATTGGAATGGCAAATATAAAGGAACACTTCCATGTGCAGACTGTGAAGGCATTAAAACCGAATTAAAATTAAAAGATGATAAAACTTATGAGTTGACTGAAACTTATTTAGGTAAAGGCGATACAAACCCATTTGAAACACATGGTAAGTTTGCTTTCGATAAAGACAATACTTCTGTTATTACCTTAGATGATAAAGCTCAAAACCGTAAATTCTTTATTGGTGAAAATACAGCGACTGCTTTAGACATGGAAGGTAAAAAAGTTGAAGGTTCTTTGGCTGAACATTATGTGTTGAAAAAAGAAGATTAATGAATTTTTCAATATAAACAAAAAAAACCGCTCATTTGAGCGGTTTTTTATGAAGTCAATTCTTAGTGAGCTGAGAATTGGTTCATTGTGTTTTTAGAATCGTCACCAGCTTTAAGTGCGTTCTCACCAGCGAAGATTTCTTTGTGGTCATCACCGATGTCTGAACCAGCCATTGCTTGGTGTTTCACGCATGCGATGCCGCCACGGATTTCTTTACGTTGTACGCCAGCAACATAAGCTAACATACCTTGGTCACCGAAGTAACCTTGTGCTAATTCGTGAGTAGAAAGAGCAGCAGTGTGGTATGTAGGAAGTGTGATCAAGTGATGGAACACACCAGCTTCACGCGCAGCGTCTGCTTGGAAAGTACGGATTTTTTCATCAGCATCAGCAGCTAATTCAGTGTTGTCGTACTCAGCGCTCATTAATTTAGCACGGTCGTAAGCAGACACATCTTTACCTTCAGCAACCCAACGGTCATACGCTTGTTGACGGAAGTTTAAAGTCCAGTTGAATGATGGGCTGTTGTTGTAAACAAGCTTCGCATTTGGAACTACTTCTTTAACACGGTTAACCATGTGTGCAATTTCTTTTACGTTTGGAGTCGGAGTTTCGATCCAAAGTAAGTCAGCACCGTTTTGAAGGCTAGTGATACAGTCAAGTACAACACGGTCAATCTGAGTGCCTTCACGGAATTGATATAAACCAGAAGCTAAACGAGTTGGGCGGTGTAACTTGCCATCACGTTTAATTAAGATTTCATCATCAGTTGCTTCAGAGATATCAATTTCTTGAGTATCTAAGTAGCTAATATATTTAGATGCGATGTCGCCTGGCTCTTTAACTACTGGAATGCTTTGAGTAAGGTCAGCACCTTCAGAGTCAGTACGAGCAACAATAACACCTTCTTCTACGCCTAATTCTAAGAATGCATAACGAAGAGCATGGATCTTAGCGATGAAGTCAGCATGTGGAACAGTTACTTTACCAGCTTGGTGACCACATTGTTTTGCATCAGATACTTGGTTTTCGATTTGAAGCGCACAAGCACCAGCTTCAATCATTTTCTTAGCAAGTAAGTAAGTTGCTTCTTCGTTACCGAAACCAGCATCGATGTCCGCAATAATTGGCACAACGTGAGTTTCGAAGTTGTCGATTTGAGCTGTGATTTCAGCTACTTTCGCAGAGTCACCCGCTTCTTTTGCTTTGTTTAAAGCACGGAATAAGTCATTTAATTCTTTTGCATCAGCTTGACGCAAGAAAGTGTAGATTTCTTCGATCAAAGCAGGTACTGAAGTTTTTTCGTGCATAGATTGGTCAGGAAGTGGACCGAATTCTGAACGAAGTGCAGCAACCATCCAACCAGAAAGGTAGATATAACGTTTGCTAGTAGTACCGAAGTATTTTTTGTTAGCAATCATTTTTTGTTGAGCGATGAACCCATGCCAGCAACCTAATGATTGAGTATATTTGCTTGAATCAGCATCGTATTCAGCCATATCACGACGCATAATCGCAGCTGTATACTTAGCAATATCTAAACCTGTTTTGAAACGGTTTTGAAGTTGCATACGAGCAGCATCTTCTGGGCTAATGTCTGCCCAAGTGTTGCCGAATTTTGATTTTAATTCACGTACTGCATCAATCGCTGTTTGATATGTAGTCATGATATTGTCCTGTATTCATTTTAGGATTTCATCGATCGAAGCCTAGAGTCATTTTACTTAAATTTCTTATGACACCAGCTGCTTCTTCATGTACACAGCTTAGACTTAGCCAATCAATTAATCCAATATCCTTGGTTAATCTTCAGTATTTATTTAAAAAATATACCAATAAATCGATATTATAAGTAAAACTAAAAAACATAACACTTTGTTTATAAAAACAAAATAATCCTAAAGGAGTATAGTATTTTGATCAAAAAACTATCCAGGTTTTATTTTTATACAATTTTTGAGATTTTTCCATTCATTTTTAGTGTTAAAAGTCAATTGTAAATTAGGCGACTTTTGCCAATGAAAAAAGTCGACCAACATGCTAGAACAACACTAAATATTAATTAAAAATATTTCATCCCCAACCACAAATGTAAAAACAGATCAAAGATAACAAAATAGAGCATTTGAGGCGCTTTTCAAGCATACTTAATTTCAACAAAAAATGTCGTTTTTCTCATCATTTTTTCACACAATGTTCTTTAAATATGGCATAATTTGAAACAATTTTAGGGTTTTATTTTCGGTATTTTTTTTATGAATCTGGAGCGGGTAGATCTTAATCTATTAATATATCTTGATGTTCTTCTTCGTGAAAAAAACGTTACGCGCGCAGCCGAACAGCTTGGTGTTACTCAGCCTGCCATGAGTAATATTTTACGCCGTTTGCGTAATTTATTTAATGACCCTCTCCTGATCCGTTCATCTGAAGGGATGACACCGACAGAACGTGCACTTGAATTACAACCACGTATTCGTGATGCCCTTTCTGATCTTTCCATGATTTTGGAACCGCGTACCGAATTCCGCCCTTATACCAGTAATCGCGTTTTCCGTATTATGACTTCTGACTATGCAGAAGCGACCCTAGTCCCGCGTCTTGTTAAAGCCCTACGTTCTGAAGCACCAAACGTTGTACTCGATTTTCTTACACCAAGTGATGTGTCATATAGAGACATGGAACAAGGTAAAGTTGATTTAGCTATTAACCGCTTCAATGAAATACCACAAAGTTTCCACCAAGTTTTAGTTTGGCGCGATAGCTTTAGCTGTATTTTAAATGACAAACACCCTGCTGTTACTCATTTAAATTTAAAAAGCTATTTAGATGCTCAACATATTTGGGTATCTAAAACTGGTATGGGTGTTGGTTTTGGGGTAAACCCAGACAAACAAGGTGGCCTAGGCTGGATTGATCAAGCATTAGAACGTATTGGTCAACGTCGTAAAATTTCTGTATTTACGCGTCACTATCAAATGCCAGCATTGCTTGCTCAAAACGTTGACTTGATTGCAACACTTCCAACTCGGATGGCCCGCTTGCAAGCACAAAATCCAAAATTAGTCATTAAAGATCCACCGTTTTATATTCCTGAGTTCGAACTTAAAATGGCATGGTGTCCTCTATTACACCATCATCCAGCTCATCGCTGGTTACGCCAACTTATCCTATTCGTTGCTCGCCAAATGATCGAAGAGGAAAATCGTGAGTTTCTAACCAATAATTCACAATTTTCCCACTATTAAATAAATTTTAATTTAATTGTCTCTTTCCAACATTATCTTAAGCGCTGAGCAATCAATCTGATTACCTCAGCGCTTTTTTGTGTTAAAACATAGTCATAATAATGATGATCCTCGGGTGATTTGTGAGTCTCTTTCAAAATATCATTATCATCGTACTGCTCATCATCGCAGCAGGCTTTTTATCTTTAACCGAAATTGCTCTAGCTGGGGCCAGAAAAGTAAAGTTAAAGATTTTAGCCGAAGCTGGCGAAGAACGTGCTCAACAGGTACTTGATTTACAAGAACAATCTGCAGATTTTTTTGCAGCATCCCAAATTGGTCTAAATGCTGTCGCAATCTTAGGCGGTATCTTGGGTGAAGCTGCATTTCGTCCTTTCTTTGTCAACTTAGTTGACCGCTTTTACCAAGGTCCTTGGACACAAACGATTGGTTTTGCCCTATCTTTCACCTTGGTAACTTCTTTATTTATTTTATTTGCTGATCTCATGCCAAAACGTTTGGCGATGATTGCACCTGAAAAAATCGCAATTAGTGTCATTAACCCTATTCAGATTTTTATTAAAATCTGTAAGCCTTTAGCTTGGGGAATCAACGCAATTGCAAACTTGTTATTCCGCTTATTTAAAGTAAATACAACACGTGAAGACAATATAACTTTTGATGATATTTCAGCAGTTATGGATGCTGGTGCCCAAGCAGGCGTACTTCAGAAACAAGAACATCACTTTATTGAAAATGTATTTGAACTTGAAGAACGTACAGTGCCATCAAGTATGACCACGCGTGAAAATGTTGTTTACTTTACTTTAAATGAACACGAAGACAGCATTCGTCAAAAACTAGCAGAATATCCTTATTCTAAATTTTTGGTGTGTAATGAAAATATTGATCAGGTCATTGGTTATGTAGATGCAAAAGACTTTCTGGTTCGTATTTTAAATAATCAATCACCTACACAGTTAAATGAGTCTACTATTCGTAATGTTCTGATGATACCAGATACATTAACACTATCAGAATTGCTCGATCGCTTCCGTTCAACAAAAGAAAAGTTTGCCGTTGTAATTAATGAATACGCGCTTGTGGTTGGTGTAATTACACTAAGTGATATCATGATTACCGTTATGGGTGACTGGGTTACCCCTATTGAAGAAGAACAGCAAATTATTAAACGCGATAATAACTCTTGGTTGATCGATGGTAGTACACCTATTGAAGATCTTAAGCATGCGCTTGAAATTGATGAAATGCCTGATGACGAAAATTATGAAACACTAGCAGGCTTTATGATGTACCGTTTACGCAAAATTCCTCGTCCAGCAGATTTTGTGGAATTCGGTGGTTATAAATTTGAAGTCGTCGATGTAGACCATTTTAAAATCGATCAATTATTAGTAACCCGTGTATTAGAAAAATCTGATTTACAACCTCCATCAGATGAAAATTGATTTATTTTGGTGCAAAATATCCTGCTAATCAAAGCAGGATATTTTTTAATACAATATATATCTTTTAAACTAACAGTTATTTTAAATATATTTATATTAAAAGTTTAATTTATTATCTTAATCATATTTTCAAATATATAAATTAACTCTTTAATTAAAATAAAATTTTTAATTTTATAGAAATAAAAAATTGCATATAAAAGAATTTACAGCTTCCTCTTTCTTGTGTAACGTAAGCATTACAAGCATTGTAAATGGGTATACTTCTCATTTCAGCATTCAAACTAAATATAAATTCTAAAAATACATGATAATTTTAAATATGATAAAGTCTTTATAAGTTCTTATAATAAGTGTTATATATTATAAATAGACTATACCATTAATATATATGTTCAGTATTTCCACAGAATATACCTTGCCAAGTGAATATATATTAACCAAATAAACTAAATATATTATTTGTCTTTTTAATAAAAATTCATAAGAATAATCAAAGTCAGAGTTTTGAATAAACTTGTTCAGTAAAACTAAAGGCAAAGGATTGATTTTATGCTGACATTACTTGGTGTTGGCATGATTTTATGCTTCATGTATTTAATCATGTCCAAACGTTTAAGCCCTATTATTGCTTTAATTCTTATCCCATTTATTTTTTCTCTTATCGCTTGGGGCCTAGGTCATTACTTTGAAAGCTTAAGTCATATTGAGCTTAAGG
Source organism: Acinetobacter sp. ABJ_C1_1 (assembly GCF_044684115.1). Classification (NCBI taxonomy): domain Bacteria; kingdom Pseudomonadati; phylum Pseudomonadota; class Gammaproteobacteria; order Moraxellales; family Moraxellaceae; genus Acinetobacter; species Acinetobacter sp. ABJ_C1_1. Next base: position 47,857 of record NZ_JBITPU010000009.1, read on the forward strand.
GTCTCAGCGAAATGATGCTAGAAGGCATCAAAAAACTTGCGCCTACTGGCGTAATGTTATTATTCGCAATTTTATATTTTGCCTTAATGATCGATGCAGGTCTTTTCGATCCTCCGGTTAAATGGATTTTGAAAAAAGTTAAAGGCGACCCTTTAAAAATTACATTAGGGACCGTTTTTTTAACTACATTAGTTTCTCTTGATGGTGATGGCTCAACGACATATATGATTTGTGTAGCAGCGATGCTCCCTCTCTATCAACGCCTAGGTATGAATACACTCATCATGACAGCACTTATGTTGTTATGTAGTGGTGTAATGAACCTCACACCATGGGGTGGTCCTACTGCCCGTGCAGCGAGTGCGCTTCAAGTTGATCCAAGCCATATTTTTGTACCAATGATCCTTCCAATGGTGATTAGTATTGGCTGGTTATTCTTCTTGGCATATTTATATGGTCGATATGAGCAAAAACGTTTAGGCGTGATTGAGCTTGAAAGTCATCATGGCGACAACATTACTGTTTCAAAAGATCCAGAAGCGACTCGTCCACATTTACGTAAAGTAAATATGGTGCTCACCATTCTTCTTATGATTGCATTGATCAAAGGTATTTTACCAATGTCAGTGTTGTTCATGCTGGCATTCTGTATTGCGATGCTTATCAACTATCCAGATGTTGATATGCAGAAGAAACGTATCGCTATGCATGCAGATAGTATCTTGGCTGTTGTAGGCTTAATTTTTGCGGCAGGTATTTTTACAGGTATCTTATCTGGCACAGGCATGGTTGAAGCAATGTCTAAAGAATTTGTCGCAATGATTCCTGCAAGTATGGGTCCATATCTCGCACCGATTACAGCTTTCGTAAGCATGCCATTGACCTTCTTTATGTCAAATGATGCATTCTTCTATGGTGTATTACCTATTCTTGCTGAAGCTGCTTCACATTATGGTATTAGCCCAGAAGCGATTGCTCGTGCTTCAATTGTAGGCCAACCTGTACACTTATTATCACCACTTGTTCCATCAACTTACTTGTTATGTGGTCTTGCTAAAGTCGATTTTGCAGATCATCAAAAATTCACTTTTAAGTGGGCATTTATTACTTGTATGGTGTTGATGGGTACAGCATTAGTGATTGGTGTTTTCCCACTTTTTAGTGCGGTCTAACTAACTACATTTTGCTATAAAAATAAAAGCCCCAATTGGGGCTTTTATTTTTATTTATTCACATACTCAATCATGGCATCTAAGAACGCATGAAAATGCAAGCTAATATCTTCTTCTAAAATTTTATAGGCATTATCAAATTGCACCATTGGCCAACCTTCTTTCCAAAATGGGAAGATGTCATGCAAGTCATGAGTAACAATTGCATCTTCTCGCACAATTGCTTGTGAAATTTGTGCCAAAACTTGCGCTGTTTCTGCACCATCAATAGCTAAATAATCAATACCACGTGCTTTTAAAATACGAATTCGATCTTTTTTATAGCGAATTTTTTTAGCTTGAGCTGCATTCAAACCTAGTGCAAGAGTAACTGCCTCAACGAACTTCTCTTCAAAATTTGTATTTAGTGCCACCAAAGCCTGTTTATGCGCTTCCTGACGTCCTGCTTTCCCCCCGCTACGGATGATCTCATTTGCTTCCGTATCTAGCTTATCTTTTTTCATCGACTGTAAAATGTCTAAAATTTCGATATCGCTTAAAGATTCAGGAGATTGCTCAAACATAGGAGTCCTTATACATACAACTAAAGGCACATTCTCTCATAAAAGCGATATTAAAGCAGAACAAAATTTTAAGTAGCCTATCACCGTGACTATTTTTATAGTCCTAACTTCACAGATTACACTTATAAAATCAGATAATTCTTTGGTTATGATTTTAATTATTTGCCAAATTAATTTTACCCTGATAATATTATTTTACCCCGATAAAAATATACGGCTAAAATGAATACTACAATCACCTATACTGCTTTTACTGGAAGTACACTTATTGCAAGCGACTCCATTGTTGAACTTGCAAAAAAACTCAAAGATCTTCCGAAAACAACGGAAAATATTCTGATTTTTAATGATCAAACAGGTCAACAAATTGATCTTGATCTTTCTGGTTCGGAACAAGAATTTCAACAACGTTATGCTGAGCCAGAAGAAATTAAAAAAGTTGGACGACCTAAACTTGGTGTAATTTCTCGTGAAATCACTTTACAGAAAAAACATTGGGATTGGTTAGATCAACAAAGTGCGAGTGCCTCAGCAGTGATTCGCAAGTTAATTGATAAAGAGTTAAATAACCCAAATTCTGAAGGCAATATTATGCTCGCCAAACAAGCCATCGACCGTTTTATGTCTGCCATGTTAGGCAATATGCCCAATTATGAGGAAGCAACACGCGCCTTATATCAAGGTGATCGAGATACATTTTTAAAGATGATCCAGAGCTACCCTAAAGATTTAAGAGAATATTTAACTTTAAAAGCTCAAAATATTTTCTAAACTCAATAAAAAACCCGCTTACGCGGGTTTTTTAGAACTCATTTTTCAATCTATTAAAGACGAACCAATTCCACGATTTTTTCTACTGCTTCTTCTATAGTTTCAGCAGCTATCTCTGTATCTATACCTTCCACAGAAGTTGTGATAATTACAACACCCGTCTCACGTAATAGAATCAATTGCTCAGCTGTTAAATTTGCTTTCGCGATCGCAACTACACCTTGCTGAATCAGCAAACTTTCTAAGACTTGAGCTTTTTCAATTAATTGTGCAGAAACACCAATAGCAGCAGGTTTTTGACCTAAACGAGCAGCACGGTCTTCGGCAGTAACAGCATTGCTATGAGCAGTCCATTCTACTGCCGCCTCTACCATGCCCGCGCCAACAGTCACGTTACTTAAACGGTCAATAAAAATAAATGAACCTGTGTAACGCGAATCTTGATAACGGTCAAACACGACTGGAGCATCGAACTCAACCACAACATCCGCAATTGCATTTAACTCAAGCTCTTCGACCTGAGTATGCTCAAGTGTATTTACGTTCACACGATAGTGAATATTAGTCACTTTTGCTGGAACAGTTTGTGTACCAATCTTAATGTTGTACAACTTACCTTTTACAAGCGGGTGCTCATTCATCCATACCACAGAAGCACGAACGCTACGTGAAATTAATGGTTGCTCGCCAGCACGCACCAAAACGTTACCACGGCTAATATCAATTTCGTCGTTTAACGTTAATGTAACTGCTTGGCCTGCAACTGCTTGCTCAAGGTTACCGTCAAAAGTAACGATTTCTTTAACCGTAGAACGCTTACCAGAAGGTAACGCTACAATTTCATCACCAACATTGATTTCACCTAAAGCAACAGTACCAGCAAAACCACGGAAGTCGAGGTTTGGACGGTTCACATACTGAACAGGGAAACGGAATTCATGTTTGTTAGATTCGCGGCTAATTTCCACAGACTCAAGAATACTCATTAAGGTCTGACCTTTGTACCAAGGAGTATGAGCAGATGGATTTACAACGTTATCGCCATTTAAAGCAGAAATTGGAACAAATAAGATATTGGCTGGGCGACGATCACCTAACTGGCTCACGAATGCATCATATTCAATCTGAATTTCAGTAAAACGCTCAGGTGAATATTCAACCAAGTCCATTTTATTAATGGCAACAACAATATTCTTAATACCAAGCAAACTTGCAATAAATGTATGACGACGCGTTTGCGTTTGAACACCATAGCGCGCATCAATCAAGATAATTGCAAGATCAGCAGTCGATGCACCAGTTGCCATGTTACGGGTGTATTGTTCATGTCCCGGTGTATCAGCAATAATAAATTTACGCTTTTCAGTCGAGAAATAACGATACGCTACATCAATGGTAATACCTTGCTCACGCTCAGCTTGTAAACCATCTACAAGTAGTGCCAAGTCTGGTGCATCACCTGTCGTACCCACTTTTTTACTGTCACGGGTTACTGCTTGTAATTGATCTTCATAAATCAATTTTGAATCGTAAAGTAAACGGCCAATTAAGGTACTTTTACCGTCATCTACGTTACCGCAAGTCAAAAAGCGTAAAAGGTCTTTTTGTTCATGTTGTTTTAAATAAGCCAGAATATCTTGGCTGATTAAGTCTGATTGATGAGACATTGCTCAAACTCCACAAATTTAGAAACTGTCTTAGAAATAGCCTTCTTGCTTTTTCTTTTCCATTGAGCCTGCTTCATCATGGTCAATCATACGACCTTGACGCTCAGAACTTGTTGCCAATAACATTTCCTGAATAATTTCTGGCAATGTATCAGCTTCAGACTCAACTGCACCTGTTAATGGGTAACAGCCAAGCGTACGGAAACGTACAGACTTCATTTGCGGAACTTCACCCTCTTTTAAACGCATACGTTCATCATCCACCATAATGAGCGTACCACTACGCTCAACCACAGGACGAACAGCAGAGAAATAAAGAGGAACAATTTGAATATTTTCTAAATAGATATATTGCCAAATATCTAACTCTGTCCAGTTTGATAATGGGAATACACGAATACTTTCGCCTTTGTTCACTTTACCATTGTAAAGGTTCCAAAGTTCAGGACGCTGGTTTTTAGGGTCCCAACGATGCTTACTATCACGGAATGAATACACACGCTCTTTCGCACGTGATTTTTCTTCGTCACGGCGCGCACCACCAAAAGCAGCATCAAATTGATATTTATCCAAAGCCTGTTTTAAAGCTTGGGTTTTCATAATATCTGTATATTTTGAGCTACCATGATCAAATGGATTGATCCCTGCTTCACGGCCTTCTTTGTTCTGATGAACAATTAAATCAAAGCCATGGGTTTTTGCCATGTTATCGCGAAACGCAATCATGTCTTTAAACTTCCAACCTGTATCTACGTGTAATAAAGGAAATGGAAGTTTCGCAGGATAAAATGCTTTTAAAGCAAGATGAAGCATTACAGCCGAGTCTTTACCAATTGAGTAAAGCATGACTGGATTTTCAAATTCTGCCGCAACTTCACGAATAATATGAATACTTTCAGCTTCAAGTTGCTTGAGATGTGTAAGTCTTGATTCAGTCATGAACACGTCCTTCTCTATCCATTTTGCCCATAAAATCTAGAAGTGGTATTAAACCACCACTTAGAAGACCATGTGGAGGAACGAGTGCCATAACAACTCCAATTTTTTGTGATAAATAATCCAACTACATGCCTTTATGAGGCTTATAGCATTAGTTATGCATTATAGTGATTTAAAACTGTTTTCTTTTGCTTGTTTTTTCATATTGATATTCAAATTCATCATATAAATGTAAAATACTGATTCACATAGATAACATGTCCATCCTAGCTCGCATCGTTAACCGAAGCAAATCACGATCTCATCTTTAGATTTCTTTAAATACCATAAAAAAAGAGAAGCCATTTTAGCTTCTCCTTTTCATCAGCAATATTTAAGTCTTAAAAACCAAACATTTTACGTTCTAACGGAATTTCAATACCAATAGATGCACCTGAATCATTACCCTCTAAATCAGAGTCACTAATCCAACCATTAATTTTTAATGGAAGATCAGGTTTGATGTAATGCGTCCAAGTTAAATCAAGCGCTTTAATTTTATCTTCTTTAGGGAACGCTTTATTAATTGCAAGATTAGACTCATTCACCTTAACAACCATTGCACGGCCACTTAAGCGATTCATCGTGTCAAAGCGAATATCACCACCGACAGAGTACATTTGACCATCACCACCCATTGCATGTCCTAAAGGGAAACCATGCTGATAATAACCATCTGTATAAATATAATGATTATAAGAGATTCCTTTTACATCATTATTGGTACGTGTATCTGCCCATTCAGCATAAACTTGATAAGGCATATCTTTATAGCTAGAAGAATAATCAGCACCAGCTAAATACATTTTTTTAGAAGGAAGCAAACCGGCTTCATCTTCACCTACATATTGACCATAAATACCAACAGGAACATTTAAAAGAGATTGCAGATTTAAACGAGCATCAAATCCAGCAATTTGGTTAGATCTGTCTTCAGCTGCATCATAAACATTATCATTACCTTTAATTGCATTCCATAATGAGTTCCAACTTTCAGAACGCCCTTCACCACCCCATTGTAAAGTTCGGGAAGCACCCAGTTCCAAGTAAGGTAATGGACTTGCCGTAACACGCAAACCTAATAACTTAGCATGAGGAATAGCTTTATAATCATCTAACTGACCTGCAAATAATTGGTATTGCCAAGGACCAATCCAAGATAACCATTTGGTATCAAATGCATTTTGTATAGCTCTTTGAGCTGTCACCCCATACACAGGACGACTTGCATCACCACGGATTAAACTACCATCATGGCCAGGTCCCCACCATGTTGGAATTTGACCAGCAACAACCCATTGGTTCCAAATTTTACCAGCGACATAAGAACCTTCCACATTGACATCATGGCCATTATCAATTTGTGGATCTTTTTCTGCGTTTACACGGATTTTTGCATCCCAGTTTTCACCGCCCGCATTAAACTCTACAGAACCTTGATACTGTGATTTTTGGTTATCGCCAAAAGCTTGTGGAAGATTTTTAATATCAGATTCGGCAAAAGCACCCACTTTAACTGTATCGTTATCTGCCTTTAATGCATTGAGAACTGAGTTAATAACTTTTTGTTGAGCTGGATGTGTTACTTTAGCCTGAGAGAGTGCGCGCTGAATTTCATCACCGCTTAAAGGCCAAGTAGAAGTGCTGATGTTAATAACACCTTGTTGATTCAACCAATTTAAATCTGTACGCAAATCATCATTATTAAGCACCAAACCTTGGGCAAAAACAGCTGATGAGGCAGCTGCTAATAATGCAATTGAAAGTGTTTTTCTTAAAAACATGTCAGCACAATTCTCAAAGTTATTTATGAGCAACACATTAATTTTTTTATCGCAAATTTGCAATTGTTAAACTGTGCAATTACATTTTTTAACGTGCTCTTAAGTTTTCTATAATTTAAGTGTTTTTTATATATAAATAGTTAATAAAAAAGGCAGTATAAACTGCCTTTTTCTGTTTTAAAGATTAAATTAACCTTCTTTACGACGCATATGCGGGAATAAAATTACATCACGAATACTTGGTGCGTCTGCAAAAAGCATAACCAAACGGTCAATACCAATACCTTCACCCGCTGTTGGCGGTAAGCCGTACTCAAGCGCTTCAACAAACTCTGCATCGTAATGCATTGCTTCATCGTCGCCTGCGTCTTTTTCAGCAACCTGAGCTTGGAAACGTTCAGCCTGATCAATCGGGTCATTTAACTCACTAAAACCATTTGCCAATTCACGACCACCAATGAAGAACTCAAAACGATCGGTAATGTGCGGATTGTCATCATTACGGCGAGCAAGTGGAGAAGTCTCGGCTGGATATTCAGTAATAAAGGTAGGTTGACGAAGTTTAGTCTCAACTGTTTCTTCAAATACGATCGTTTGAAGCTTACCTAAACCAAAACCAGGTTTAACTTCTTCTTTCAGCTCTTCTCGCACAAATTTTGCAAGGAATTCACGGTCACCCACATTTTCTGGTGTGAACTGAGGGTTATTCTCTAAGATCGCATCAAACATAGAGATTTTCTTGAATGGCCCTTTAAAGCTAAACACTTCACCTTGGTAAGGCACATCAGTTGTACCTAAAATATCAAGAGCTAACTTTTCAAGCATGTTTTCAGTTAAAGCCATCAAGTCTTTATAATCAGCATATGCTTGATAAAACTCGATCATTGTAAACTCAGGATTGTGACGTGTTGACACCCCTTCATTACGGAAGTTACGGTTAATTTCGAACACACGCTCAAAACCACCAACAACCAAACGCTTTAAATAAAGCTCAGGTGCTATACGCAAGAATAAGGGCATATCTAGAGCATTGTGATGTGTTTCAAACGGACGTGCAGACGCACCACCCGGAATTACATGCATCATTGGCGTTTCAACTTCCATGAATCGTTCATTTGTTAAAAATGCGCGAATACCTGCAACAACTTTGGCACGAATTTCAAAAGTTTTACGCGTTTCTTCATTCACGATTAAGTCAAGGTAACGTTTACGGTACTTAACTTCTGTATCGTTCAAACCATGAAATTTATCTGGTAATGGACGAAGTGATTTTGTAAGAAGTTCAAAACCTTCAAGGTGTACATACAAATCACCTTTACCAGAGCGACCGATATAACCTTCAGCAGCAATAATGTCGCCTAGGTCTAAACCTTTAATGGTTTCAAGAATATCTTTTGGTAAACCTTTGCGGTCAACATATAACTGGATACGACCAGTCATGTCTTGGATTACCATGAAAGAACCGCGGTTCAACATGACACGGCCAGCAACTTTTACATAGACATGTTCAGCGCTTTCAATCTGTTCTTTCGACTGATCTTTAAATTGTTCTTGTAGATCAGCAGCGTAGTGTTCACGTTTGAATGTATTTGGCCAAGGACTTTTTCCAGTATCCTTTGCAACATCTTGGATTTGCTTTAATTTGGCATGACGCTGTGCAATTAAATCGTTTTCGGAAATAGTTGGTTCAGAAGTCGATTGAGCGTTTTGTTGCGTCATCTCTGCCTCGATTTAAGTAAAAATGAAGTGGCATAGCTTAACAGATTGCTGAGGTTTTTCGAATGATTTCAATCAAACAAAAATGAAAAAAGTCAAAGCAGTCAAACTAAAGACGTTTTGAATGAAGAAAATTACTTAGACCAATCGCTAAGATCATTTTTTTTAGCTTTAAGTAAAATATAAAAAAATCCAAATAACCTCGATTTTTAAAAGGCCTATTTTGCCTTTTATTTTATCTATGAGATTGTGTAGCAAATAATGAAAATTCTATTTTTACATGGCTTGGATTCTTCTCGTGAATCAACAAAATTCCATGCCATTTTATATCCTGAAAAATTTTGTATTGATGTGGATTATCGTAACTTAAGTTATGCCTCAGTGAAGGACTTTTATCATCAAGCAATTGAAACGATTAAACCAGATTTATTAGTCGGCCATAGCCTTGGTGGCTACTGGGCTTTAAAAACAGCTGCTCAACATAAATTAGCTGTTGTTGTTGCAAATCCAAGCCTTAATCCTAGTTTTCGTAATGATTATCCCGACCTTTGTGATGAAGATCTTGATCACTCTAATCCTAAAATGGCTTATTTAGAATTAGGAGACGAGCAACTTGATATGTATCAAGTACAGGAAAAGCTTTCACCTTATATGACAGTAGAAACATATGACGGAGGCCATCATCGTCTTGCTTATCCTTCTCGTCTCAATGATCTTATTTCTAAAATTCATAAAAAATACTTTGCCTAAACAACAAACTGAGTAAGATGAACTAGCTCCCTTCTGCAATATGTTTTACAACTTCAAAACCTTGAACAAAGCCACTTTTTAACATACCGATATATTCAGGTAAGGTGGCCAATTCAACTTTTAAAGTTGTAGTATTCCCATTTTGGCTTAAAAAATATTTTTCTAACGAACCACTCCAGCCTTTCACCTCTTCACTTTCTAAGTCTTCCTTACCTTCTTTAATCATTCCTAAATGTTTAAAAATTAGCACCTCAGGCTTTTTCATTTCTTCAATGGTCGAAACCATTCCATTCCCTTCTCCGTCTAGAAAATATGTTTTACCACCAATCTTCCAGTCAGTACGCATTGAAGAATCTGGCGCAAAAAATTTCGTCCATGCATTATATGTCTCGCTATTCCAAAGTATGTTCCATACTTTTTCTATAGGCGCGTTAATTTCTACTTCATATACTAGAATTTCCATATTCAATTTCCTTATCTCTGTTACTCAAGTGTTCAATAAACTTTCTCGTTTTATATAAACATGAATTCATCTGTCTATTTATTAATCAGCTTATGTTTTTAAGAACTTTATTTATATAAATGCTTTGTTCTTTTTGTAACCCTTCATATCACTTAAAACCTTATTACATTAATAAGTGAATAAAAACATATGATTTATTATGTGCTTATGTTGAAGTTTTGCCTAAATAACCAGTTATTTGTCTCGATATGCCATTCACCTTTGCTTACGAATGATTAAACTCCCTTATGTGCTTTACTTTAAATGTAGAACTGCGTAAAAATTTGATACCCGATCAAAGCTACATTAGTTATTATTGAGCGGATCGTAGTTACATTATTAATAGATGGAATAGTTTTACTGAAAGGCAGCTTTGAGCAAACTTATCAGTGCGGAGAGTCTCATGAAAAAATATCAATGTATCGTTTGTGGATGGATTTACGATGAAGCAGAAGGTTGGCCACAAGACGGCATTGCAGCTGGAACAAAATGGGAAGATATCCCTGATGATTGGACTTGCCCTGATTGTGGCGTTTCAAAAGCTGACTTTGAAATGATCGAAATCTAATGTCTTAACCTAAAAGGCCATGATTTACATGGTCTTTTTTATATATCACCAATCACCGTATTAAATGAACAATTCTAATTCTGGAGAAAAAAATGCATCCAATCGTCATTATCGGATCAGGCATGGCGGGTTATACCTTAGCACGTGAGTTCCGTAAGCTTAACCCAGAGCAAGAACTTGTGATGATTTGTGCGGATGATGCGGTGAACTATGCAAAACCAACGTTATCTAACGCTTTTGCAGGTAAAAAGGCTCCGGAACAAATTCCGTTAGGCGATGCTGCAAAAATGAGTGCACAGCTCAATATGCGTATTGAACCTTTTACATGGGTGAAAGAAATTTTAGCTGAGCGTCATGAGCTTGTTCTGGAGAAAGATGGGGTAACTTCAAATCAACCCTATTCAAAACTGATTTTAGCCGTTGGTGCCAACCCGATTCGTCTTGCAATTGCAGGTGATGGCAGTGATGACATTCATGTAGTGAACTCACTGATTGATTATCGTACCTTCCGCGAAAACCTGGCTCAGCGCAAAGATAAACGTGTTGTGATTTTGGGTGCTGGTTTAATTGGTTGCGAATTTGCCAACGACTTACTTCATAGTGAATATGATGTAACGGTAATTGATTTAGCACCTCAACCATTAGGCCGTTTATTACCATCACACATTGCTTCAGCTTTCCAAGAAAATCTTGAAGAAGCAGGAGTTAAATTTGCATTAGGCACAACCGTTGAAAAAGTAAGTAAGATCAATGATGGTGAAGATTACGCCGTTACATTAGCAAATGGTCAAACTTTAGTTGCTGATATCGTGCTTTCAGCAATTGGCCTACAACCAAATATTTCTCTTGCTCAAAGCGCAAATATTCAAACCAGCCGTGGTGTAATTACGAATAGCTTGCTTGAAACGAATCAAGCAGATATTTATGCGATTGGTGACTGTGCGGAAGTGAACGGTACCCTGCTTCCATATGTAATGCCAATTATGCAACAAGCGCGTGCTCTAGCAAAAACATTAAGCGGCCAACAAACAAATGTACATTACCCTGCAATGCCAGTTGCGGTAAAAACCCCGGCTGCACCACTTACAGTTTTACCGGCACCGGTTGATGTCGATGTAAATTGGGAAACTGAAGAATTCGACGATGGTATGCTTGCTAAAGCAATTGACAATGAAGGAACATTGCGTGGTTTCGTATTGTTAGGTGCAACAGCAGGCAAGCAACGTTTAACGTTAACTAAGCTTGTTCCAGATCTTATTCCTGCCCAAGCATAAGGTTTAAACTGGGAATACTCGCTCAAGAGTATTCCTTCAAGGAATGCATAACATGAATAGCGCCTTACAATTTAGTATTTCACCCTACACTCCTTTTATGCAAGAAACCAAAGTCAACTTAGGCAATGGTATTGAATTGCATGTAGAAGTAGGTGGAAAAGCAGAGCATCCGACCATTTTGCTAATTATGGGCTTAGGTGCCCAAATGCTATTTTGGCCGGACTTTTTCTGTAAATCGCTCATTGATCAAGGTTTTCGTGTTATTCGTTTTGATAACCGTGATATTGGCCTTTCTTCAAAAGTTCGTCATCAGGGTAAACGTTTAAATACCATGAAGTTGATGGGACGCTTTGCATTAGGGCTAAAAAATCAGGGCGCACCTTATACATTGTATGATATGGCAGACGATGTATCGATGCTTCTCGACCGTTTAGGGGTAACTAAAGCACATGTGGTCGGTGCATCAATGGGTGGTATGATTGCCCAGATTCTTGCTGCAAAATATCCGGAAAAAGTAGAAAAATTAGGTTTGATGTTTACCAGTAACAACCAACCTTTTTTACCACCACCATTTCCTAAACAACTTTTAAGCTTGATTGGCAAACCCGAATCACGTGATGAAGAAGGGATTGTTAACCACAGCTTAAAATTATTCCAATTGATTGGTTCTCCTGGTTATATTAATCATATTGAAGCCGTTCAAACTGCACGAAAACTTTATCAACGTAGCTATTATCCTGCTGGTGTACTTCAACAGTTTTTAGCAATATTATGTACAGGTTCCTTACTGCAACTGGACCGTGAAATTAAGCAACCCACCATAGTCTTACATGGCTCTCGTGACCGCTTACTTCCACCAAGCCACGGTAAGGCTGTAGCAAAAGCAATTTCCGGTGCTAAGTTTGAATTAATTGATGGAATGGGGCATGATATCCCTGCCCATTTTATTCCACAGCTTAGCGGTTTATTTGCGCATCATTTTAAATCATCATACTAGGACACTATGGCTGCATTACCCTCACTAAGACAGCTATCATATTTAGTTACGTTGTCGGAAACTTTGCATTTTACTGAAGCAGCACGCCGCTCTTTTGTTACCCAATCGACTTTATCGGGCGGTATCATGGAGCTGGAAAGGCTATTAGGTGGCGTTCTGGTTGAGCGTGACCGTCAGAATGTGCGCTTAACACCATTAGGTGAACAAGTCGTTGCTAGAGCCCGTGTATTGCTAGCAGATGCTCAGGATTTAATGCGTTTAAGCCGTGAAATGAGTGAACCATTAACTGGTGATCTTCATTTGGGTGTTATTCCAACCATTGCACCTTTTATCCTGACACGGTTACTTGATGAAGTGCATCAACAATTACCAAAGATTCAGTTGCATTTACATGAAGCTCAAAGTGAGAAAATTGTAGAGCGCTTAGAACACGGTAATTTGGACATGATCGTCCTTGCCCTACCTTTTGACACAAGAAGTCTAAAAGTAGCTGAAATTTCAAAAGAAAATTTATATCTTGTTTGTAGTAAGCAAGATACAAATGCACTTCAAGCAAATTCACTCGATGACCTTGATTTGTCGCGTCTTATTTTGCTTGAAGAAGGCCACTGTTTACGTGACCATGTATTAAGTGCTTGTCCAATTGGTGAACGTAAAAACGATAACCGTTTAAAAGCAAGTTCGTTACCAACATTAGTCGAAATGGTTTCTTCTAATTTAGGTTTTACGCTTTTACCAGAAATCGCAATTGAAAATAGTATGATCAAGTTTAATGATCAGATTACTGCAAAACCAATTGAAGATGCACCAAGTCGTACACTAGCGCTCGTTACACGTAAAAGTACGCCATTGCAAAGCGAGTTTGATGTACTACTGCAAATCATGCAGAAAATCACAACAAATTTACATGAATAAAAAAAGGAGTCTTCGGACTCCTTTTTCTTTTACTGTGCTGTTAAAGATGCCCATTTAAAGACCCAAGCCGATTTCAGATCCAAACTCTCATCTGAAATTATTTTTTCTCGAATAATTTGTGCAATCGCAAAATCATTGGCGGGGTCTACCATAACCCGTATGCCTTTTGTGGTTGGGCTAGTCACAATCTTATATCCTTTCGCCTGCAATTGAGACTGGATCATATTTGCTTTATTTTGATTAGGTGCCAATGCAACTTGTACCATCCATTTTTTTTCGCCATTTTCTAAAATTTCTTTAGCTACTGCTGCATCAAGCTGTTTTTTATTCTCAAGATTTTTCTTTTCTTCTATTTTTTTTAATTGAGTATCTTCAACTTTCTTTTGTGCTACCAGCTCATCTTGAGTAGGTTTTCTTTTCTGAACCGTTATTACTTTATTTTGTGTATCATTTTTCTTATTTTTCTCCTTAGAAGGTTGTATAAAGTAGGGATATATCATTTGATCATCATATTTATGAAATACAATAATATCTCCATAGCACTTTTGATCTGCATACGCAGTCACTGGCATTACCCCTAAAAATATTCTAATAAATAAACTTTTAATAAAGCATTGCATATTATTCACTTACCAAAGTTAAGTATATTTAATGCAGCGTATTAAAGTAGATTTCACATAATTTGTATATTTTTAAAATTCAATGTTTTATGTAAAGAATCACATATTTTTAAAACATATTGCGGTGATTCAAACTATTATCGTATATCCTGCAACCATTTAAGAAACCAGATTAAATTACTATGAATTTCAAACAATTAAAAAGCCGACATGATGCCGGCTTTTTAATATTAAGTTTTATTTAAATGTTTCTAATAATTCTCTTTGAGCATTATGTAGTTTTTCACCTTCAGCAGGTTGAGCACGGACCCACGTACCATCACCTTGTAATAACCAAGCTTGCTGATTGTCTTGCAAATAATTAAGAAGACCTTGCTGATAAATTCGCTTTTTCAATGCAGGATCTTCAATCGGGAAGCATGCTTCAACACGATTAAATAGGTTACGATCCATCCAGTCTGCACTTGAACAGTAAATACGTGCATCACCATTATTACTAAAGTAATAAACACGTGTATGCTCAAGGAATCGTCCTACGATTGAACGTACTCGAATATTTTCCGATAAATTTGGCAATCCTGGGCGTAAGCAACAAATAGAACGGATAATGAGATCTACCTGTACCCCTGCTTGAGAAGCTTCATACAATTTATTGATTAATTGAACTTCCGTTAAAGCATTCACTTTCACAATAATTTGAGCTTTACGACCAGCCTTTGCATTGGCAATTTCTTCATCAATAAAGTTGATGAGCTGAGCATGCAAAGTAAAAGGTGCATGGAGTAACTTTTTCAGTTTTGCCATTTTGCCCATACCTGTTAACTCTTGGAAGATACGGTGTACGTCTTCACATAAGTCTTTATCAGTCGTCATGAGACCATAATCGGTATAAATACGGGCATTCATCGCATGGTAGTTACCTGTTCCTAAATGAACATAACGTACCAATTTATTATTTTCACGGCGTACCACCATAATCATTTTGGCATGGGTTTTATAACCCACGATACCGTAAACGACTACCGCTCCTGCTTCTTGAAGTACATTCGCCACTTCAATGTTTGATTCTTCATCAAAACGGGCACGTAATTCAATAACTGCCGTTACTTCTTTTCCGTTACGTGCAGCTTCAGCCAAGACTTGTACAATTTCCGAATCAACTCCACTACGGTAAAGCGTTTGTTTAATTGCAAGTACTTGTGGATCACGTGCTGCTTCGCGGAGTAACTGAATAACTGGAGCAAAAGATTCAAATGGATGATGAAGCAAAATATCCTGCTTTTGCATGGCAGAGAAAATACTCTCGGTCTTTTTAAACACTTTCGGTACGACTGGCGTATGCGAGTCATAACGCAAATGAGGGCGTTTAAAGTTTGAAACCAGACGAGCCAAGTTTACAGGACCATCAACTTTATATAGTTGTTCTTCGTTTAAGTCGAATTCTTCAAGCAGATATTCATAAATATGTTGCGGACAGTTATGAGTTACTTCCAAACGAACTGCACGCCCAAATCGGCGTGAACTTAATTCACCTTTTAAAGCTTTAGCTAAATCTTCAACGTCTTCATTGAGCGCCAAATCGGCATTACGAGTTACACGGAATTGATAACATCCAGTTGCAGTCATGCCAGGGAATAAGTCTGATACATGTTCATGAATAATCGCAGACAGCATGACATGATGCTCTTTACCACCCGTTAACTCATCTGGTAATCGTACAACACGAGGTAATGAACGCGGCGCGGGTACAACGGCTAAATCAATTTGACGGCCAAATGCATCTTTACCTTCTAAGGTCACAATGAAGTTAAGGCTTTTGTTAACTAAACGCGGGAATGGATGAGCTGGATCTAGACTAATTGGTGTTAAAACAGGTGCAACTTGTTCTTGAAAATATTTTTTAACCCAAGCCGATTGAGCGGGTGTTAACTCCCCACGACGCAAGAAGCAAATGTCTTCTTCACGGAGTTTAGGCAAAATTTCTTCATTTAAAATACGATATTGGCGTTCAATTGCCGCATGAGCAGTCTCAGAGATTTTTTGTAAGACTTGTCTTGGTGTTAAACCATCAGGGCTTCGGCTTTCATTGCCTAGAGCATATTGCTCCATAACTCCTGCCACACGAATTTCAAAAAACTCATCTAAATTACGCGAAAAAATGAGCAAGAAATTCATTCGCTCAAGTAATGGATGTAAAGGGTCGACTGCCTGTTCCAGTACACGCAAATGAAAGTCAAGAATAGACAATTCACGATTAATATAACGGTCGTTATAACTATATTCTGTTGGGGTCGTTGCTGTAATCGCTGTATTCATGTCTAACTTAATCTCTTTCCAACCAAAATCTCTGCAAAATAGTATGCTGCAAATTTATGTCAATTTGATAAAAACTAAAAAAATAACACATCTTTAAGACAGAGTTATTCAGGAATCTGGGTGCTATTCATATAACGTAAAATAACGCGTTTTCGATATTGTAGTTTATGGTCATTACGGTGATCTTGATAATATTTTGGATCAGGCAATAACGCGGCTAAAAAAGCAGCTTGTTCACGCGTTAAGCTTTTAGCACTTTTACCATAATAATATTGAGAAGCTGCTTCAACACCATATAAATGTTTGCCAAACTCAACCGAGTTCATATACACCTCAAGAATTCGGCGTTTTGACCACATGCGCTCCATCATCCATGTCGCTACTGTTTCTTGGCCTTTACGAATAAATGAACGCTTATTATATAAGAACAAATTCTTTGCAAGCTGTTGAGACACGGTAGAACCACCCGCAACAACTTCACCCTCTTCATTGTTACGCTCAAGGGCAAAACGAATACCTTGCCAATCAAAGCCATGATGATGGATAAATTTTGCATCTTCACCAGCTAAAATCGCATGTTTGAAATTATCGCTAATATCGTCATAGTCGAGCCATTCATGAATGATTGGCCGAGATGTATCTGACCAATAATCAATTCGCATAAACATGGTGGTATCAACTTCATGTGTACGCCACCAAACCAAACTTGAGAAGATCCAAAGCTGAATTAAGAGAATTGCCCCAATAAAAATTAACAACACGCGAACAATAAAAGCTTTCATGTTCGTCCTGATCTCCTGTATTCAACTTTTTTCATGTTAAGCTGTAAAGCATGTTCATATATAACAAAAGCATAGCATGACTCAATCTCAGCCTCCGCACATTAATCGTAAACTCAATGTACAAGCATGGTGGCTGACCGCCCTACTGATCTCAATCAATGTAGGTTTGTTCATCTGGCAAATTATATCTGGGGTCGACATTAGTGACCCAGCCATAAAAGATGCTCTTCACTGGGGAGCAGATTTTACACCACTTACTTTCTCTGGACAGCCAGAACGTTTATTTACCAGCATGTTTTTTCACTTTGGTATCATTCACCTTATGCTTAACATGTGGGCCTTATATATTTTCGGTAATGTCGCTGAAGCTTTATTTGGCCGTTTATATTTTATTGGTCTGTATTTGCTTGCTGGTCTGTTTGGCAGCCTTTTAAGTAGTTATATCAATATTCAAAATGGACATGAATTACTACAACATTTCGATCAAAGCTTACTTCCCCATGTCAGTGCGGGTGCCTCGGGTGCCGTGATGGGACTAGGTGCAGCTTTAACTGTTCTTTCTTTATTTCCACCCTTACCACACCAAGCCTACATACTTGATAAAAAAGCATTATTAATGATTATGGCGATTAACCTTATATTCGGTTTGGTTGCCACAGGTATTAATAATGCTGCACATGTTGGTGGCATGATTATGGGTGCATTACTCGCACTGATTTGGTATTTAAGCTATCGCACTCAATTTAGAAGCCTCCTAAAATTTTTAGGGTTGGTGGGAGGCCTTTTAATAACTGTCGGCTTCTATATTTACTGTAATCAGCTCAACTCACCATTACTTCCGCTTTGGCATGAGGTTTTAATTCAGAACCCAGAAATACTACCTTAACTTAAATCTGATTCAGCTCTCGCAAACTTTGTAATGGTGGCAAATTACAAAGATATCCTAGTCGATATCGACCAATGAGAGCGCAAATGAGCATCATGGCAAGGGGTAAAATCAACCATATTTCAATATGCCACTGTAGAGCCATATTCATTTTATAACTTGCAATTGCACTAATTACCTCAGCAAAACAGCAGGCAACAATGCCTGCTAATAAGCCTAAAAATCCAATTTCTAAGCTCAGCATTTGCTTCATTTTATTTTTAGACAAACCAAATGAACGTAACAAAGCAACTTCCCGACGGCGCTCATCCATTAACAGATTTAAACAAGCAATTAAAACGAGTATTCCAGAAAAGCCAACTAAAGCCGCAAGCACAGTCACAATTTTGACTAATACATTCATTAAACGCTTTACTTCATCCAAAATACGGTCAACATCAATAAAAACTGTATTTGAAAATTGCTGAATAATATGAATCATTTTAGGCTGATCTTGTTTAGGCACGTAAAAACTACCCAAGTAGCTACCCGCATTCTCATCTAAAGTTTTTGGCGAAAAAATAAAGAAGAAATTTGGACTAAAACTTTCCCATTCAACACTCCTGAAGTTTACAACTTTAGCCTGTAAAGTACCGTCTGGCAGACTAAAGGTCAGCTTATCCCCAATTTGAATACCTAGACTTTCAGCAGTTTTTGCCTCTACTGAAACTTGGCCTACAGCGTTGAACCCAGATTGACCTTTTGTAATGGCATTGTCATTTGGTAAAGCACTCGACTGAGTTAAATTTAATTCACGACGTAAAGCATTATTTTGCTTTATAGCTTCTTCTGAAAAAGGCACATCATTCTTGGCAAGTAAACGCCCACGAATGTTTGGGTATAACGGTGTACTTTGCCAACCATTTTGCTTTAACTGTTGCTCAAAAGCTTTTAAATCGAATGGAGGTAGGCCATAAACAAACTGGTTTGGTGTTCCCTCTGGTAATTGCTGTTGCCAACGCTCTAATAAATCTGTCCTGAGTACACTTAACACGGTAATGAGGCTTAAACCCAAAGCCAGTGCTGTAATTTGTAAGGCACTTTGCGATGGTGAACGAATATAAAAAGACAAACGGGTTTTCATCTTTTTTAAAGCACGAAGCAATAGCCAGACAACGGTGTAAAGTAAAATGCAAAGTAGAATAATCGCTGTTAATACCCAAATGCTGAGCATTAAATTTTCACTTAAAACTAAGCTAAAAATAACAAGACTGGTAATACCAGCAAAGAACATAAAGAATAACGATTTTCGAGATTTTGCCTGCTCTCGAATAACTCGAATTGGAGGTGTATTTAACAGCTCCCAAATGCTTGGCAAAATAAATCCGAGTAGCACAATCACACTCGTAAAAATGGCAATTGGTAAAGGGCCAATTAAAAAACCGACCGCGGAAAAACTTAACTCTAGTTGTGGAATGAGCTGCAACATAAGCTCAAGCAAGCCATAGCCCATCATTATTCCGAGTAGGCTACCGATCACAATCGAAACTGCACTGACTACACAAAGTAGCCCGATATAGGCCCATAAAATTTGGAACTTACTGGCACCTAAACAACGTATTAAAGCAATATGATCTTGGTTTTGCTGAACATAACGCTGACTCGTTAACGCGATGGCAATGCCACATAATAAAATCGTTAAAATATTGGCAAGTTGTAAGAATGTATCGAGGTTTTCTAACGGACGTAATAATCTACTATTTGATTCACTGGCATCGCGTAAGCGTAAACCTGCAGGTTCTTCCTGATCATTTACGGGTTTATGTTGCTGTTTAAATTGCTTACTAAAGTTCTGAACCTGTTCAGGTTGACCAGACATTAACAATCGATAATCAATTCTACTGCCAGTTTGTATTGCATGGGTTTTAGCTATATCGGCTTGATGAATAATAACGGTGGGCGAAAAACCTGAAAAACCGAGTTCTTGATTTGAATCTCGTACAATGACACCACTAAAGCTAAATTCGGCATCTGCAATAGAAACCGTATCGCCTAGTTTAACTTTAAGTAAATCGGCTGCTCTTTGACTTAACCACACTTGGCCTGGTTGAATACTCTGTGTACTAGGTGCTATCTCAAGCTCTCCTCTTAATGGGAAAGCAGGTTCTATTGCTTTGACATTGACCATGACAAACTGATCTTGAGTATGCGCCATTGAACTAAACATGGTCACATTGGTCTGCCTTAAACCAAGCCGCTCTGCTTTTTTCTGCCATTTAGTGTCTAGAGGTTCGTTATTCGACAGAACTAAATCAGCTGCTAACATTTGCGCTGCTTGTAGACTTACCGCATTTTTAACCTGATCATTACTAAACTTAAGGGCCGTGGTTGCGCTAATGGCAAGTGAAAGCGCAATAATAAGTAAATATAGCCCTCCAGTACGAAAGCTTTGTAGTAAAAGTGGCTTAAGTAAATTACGCATAGTCTAACCACCCTGTACTGTCTTTAGTCGGCCGTCATCTAACTCAACATGACGTTGACAAAGCGCTGCCAAGTTACGGTCATGTGTGACCAAAATAAGCGTTGTACCAAGCTCTTTATTTAAATCAAAAAGTAGAGTTTCAATTTCTTGTGCTGTCTGACCATCTAAGTTCCCAGTAGGTTCATCGGCAAAAATGATTTGTGGTTCGGCAATGAGAGCCCGAGCAATTGCCACGCGTTGCTGCTCTCCTCCAGATAAGACTTTAGGGGTTTGCTCTGCCTGTCGGCTCAAGCCTACTCGATGCAACCAATCTAAGGCTTTTTGTTCAGCAACTTTATAATCAAAATCTTTACGCAACCGAAGTGGTAACATCACATTTTCAAGTGCACTTAACTGCGGTAAAAGTTGGAAAGACTGAAATACAAAACCGATATGCTGCATTCGAATTTGAGCGCGCTGCTCTTCTGTTAACTGATGAACCGCCTGTCCACATAGCCACACCTCACCTTCAGACGGCTGATCTAAAGTCGCTAAAATACCCAGTAAGGTTGATTTTCCCGAACCAGAACGTCCTGTAATTGCTACCTGCTCCCCTTCATAAATTTCTAAATCAATATTTTTTAAAATCGTAAACTGATTTTGGTTAATCTGAATAGTTTGTGTAACTTGATGGGCAGCAATGATAGGTTGTGGCATGATGTGGACAGTCCTATATATTTAGTATTCGGGTCGAAACACAAATGTATAAATCTTATTTGTTTAGTTCTAAAAGTCTCTTGCTCATTTCATTGAGCATGTTGCCTATGTTCGTCTCGGCCAAAACTATTTTAATTTTAGGAGATAGTATTAGTGCCGGTTATGGAATAGACCCTAAACAAGGTTGGGTACAATTACTACAAAAACGTTTAGACCAACAGTATCCCAAACGACATAAAGTGGTCAATGCAAGTATGAGTGGTGAAACGACTAGTGGCGCGTTGGCACGATTACCTAAACTTTTACAGACGTATAAACCAGAGGTTGTTGTTATTGAGTTAGGTGGGAATGATGGCTTGCGTGGACAACCGCCACAAATGATTCAACAAAATCTGTCTCAGCTCATCCAATTAAGCCAAAAACAAAAAGCGCAGGTTATTCTTTTTGGTATGAAGATTCCGCCAAATTATGGGGCCGCTTATAGCAAAGCTTTCGAAAACAGCTATAAAACTGTGAGTCAAAAATATCAGGTGAAATTACTACCATTTTTCCTTGATGGAGTTGCTGGGCAAAAGCAACTAATGCAAAATGACTTGATTCATCCAAATGCTCAAGCACAATCGAAACTACTTAATTTAGCTTATCCATACATAAAAGGTGCCCTATAGGCACCTTTTAGTTTTAAATCTTTTTAGACTGATCAGAAGTCAAAAAAAGTAACTTCACCAGTTTCTAGTGAATATTCAGCGCCTACAACAATTAATTTACCTTGTGCAATTAAATTTTCTAGCACTGCCGACCCATGACGTAACTGATTTACCGAAGCAAAAACGTTTGAACGTACTGCATGGCAGGATAATTTTTTCAAATCATTTTTCAGATCAGTTTGCATTAAAATTTCAACAGATGGACGAACACGGTTCACAATCGACATCAAGTTAGATGAAGGCGGTTGATCAGGGTTCATTAATGTATCAATTGTTGCTTGAATCGCACCACAATGACTATGTCCTAATACAACTACAACTGGACAGTCATAGCGCTCTGCTGCGAACTCAACACTACCAACTTGTGAAGGTGCAACCACATTACCAGCAACGCGAATTACGAATAAGTCACCAAGACCTTGATCGAATACCATTTCTGCTGGTACACGAGAATCTGAACAGCCTAATACAATTGCAAACGGATTTTGATCCTTTGCCATTTCAGCACGTTCGTGATGCGATAAGGTTTTTGTAAGGGAAGTATTTCCATTTACAAATCGTTGATTACCAGCTTTCAAACGATCCAAAACTTCTTGCGCAGTAGGCATTGTATATTTCCATTGTTTTTTCAAGGTTGGAAATCATTTTAATGTGTCAAAATTTGAATGTCAC
The DNA here is from genome assembly GCF_044684115.1 of Acinetobacter sp. ABJ_C1_1. NCBI lineage: Bacteria > Pseudomonadati > Pseudomonadota > Gammaproteobacteria > Moraxellales > Moraxellaceae > Acinetobacter > Acinetobacter sp. ABJ_C1_1. The sequence continues at coordinate 70,654 of NZ_JBITPU010000009.1, forward strand.
TGACAAAAAATAAATCCTTTTTCATGAAAAAATTTAAAAATACTCAAACGATTTTAAGATAGCTATTACTGCATATTCCCTACTGTTTAGTGAAAAAATAGACATACTTTAGTTTGTAGATTGACTATAATTTTCTTCATTCCAAACGTTTGGCAAATGACTCATTGGCAAAGTTTTTCAATAATTTTTCAAACTCGCTTAAGCTTCAAGGATGAAATCTATGACCAGGTTGTCTGCATCAATTAAAGCCTCTATGAAAAAAACTGCTACTGCACTGACATTAGCTTGTAGCTTATGGTCGGTTATGAGCATTTCTCAAGCACAGGCAACCGATAATCTTGATGTGACGTTCCAAACAGTCTTACAGCAAGAACGTAGCTGGGCGGGCCTTCAAAGCAAAAAATTAAAAGTAGGTGATATCACTTGGTCATATAGTGAAGGTGGTTCGACCACAAAACCAACCTTATTACTTATTCATGGTTTAGGTGGCAGTCGTGACAATTGGAATCGCATGGCGCATTACTTAACTACGAATTACCACGTCATTATTCCAGACCTACCAGGTAGCGGCGAAACTATTGTTGCTCAAGACTTTGACTATTCGGTTCCGAACCTTGCTGAAAAATTACGCCGTTTTGTTGAAGCTGAAAATTTGAAAGGACCTATCCATATTGCTGGGCACTCACTTGGTGGTTCTATTGCCCTACTCTATGCTGGACAGTATCCATTTGAAACCAAAAGTCTATTCTTGGTTGATAGCGGCGGTATTTTCCGTTCTGCCAATACAATTTATCTAAAAGACCCAGCCTACTTAAAACAACTTTTGGTCTCTAAAAAAGGTGACTTTAATTATTTATTAAAACAAACCATGTTTAATCCTCCGTTTATTCCTAAAGAGTTCTTACAAGCACAAGAAAAACTGATGATTAATCAGGCACCACAAACTCAAAAATTGGTCGACCAACTCATTGCACTCAATAAAGTCTATACTCCAGACTCTTTTGCGGTACTCACCAAAACCATTGATGCACCCACACTCATTTTATGGGGCAAACAAGATAAGATTATTAATGTAGAAGTGGCGAGTGAACTAAAACGACTTTTGAAAAACGCACAGCCTCCAGTTATTTTAGAAAACGTAGGCCATATGCCAATATTGGAAGCTGAGCAGTTAGTTATTCAACAATATGTACCGTTTTTACTGAAAGTAGAAACAGATCAGATGTCAAAAACGACCGCACCTTAAATAAAACTTCGGACTTGTGAGACCTTATGTCTACCCAACCAATCATAGAAAAACTTATTGAAGCTCATCTAGATTTTTTAGATGAGCAATTTGCTCAGACTCAGGTGATCCAACAAGAGTTTGAACAATTTTATCATTGGTTGGGCAGTCGACAATTACAACTCCTTTGGACCTTTGACCAAATTCAACAGCTCATTCAAAAGCAGATTTTAGGTACACCTGCTTCTGATTTTTTGATTGAACAGATTGCTGAGCATATTCGATTTGCACTCATTCATCCTGCAAATGACACGGCAACAGTTGAAGACGTTATTCCTGTTTTAACCATTGACCGCATTGCGCAGTATGTTGCAAGTAAAGAAGAGCACCGTAAAAAACTCATTAAAACAATTGTAAATAATCCGGCCTTTTCTGCCCTTTTAACGCAACTGATTCAGCAAACAATGCATGATTATTTAGATGAATCTATGTCAAAACGCGTACCGGGTGTAGGCCGTTTTATGAAAATGGGTAAATCGGTATTAGAAACAGTGACTGATTCTAATCTCGACGATACCATTAACCATTATTTGCAAAAGAATATTTTAAAACTCAGCCAAATGAGTGAGCGTGTTTTAAACCAACATTTTGACAATGATAAGCTCTACCATTTTCAGGCAAATGTTTGGCACAAAGTTAAAACGATGCCTCTTTCTGTTTTAAAAAATTATGTAGAAGTTCAAGATTTAACAAAAACAGTGGGCTTAGGACATGAGATTTGGGACCACATTCGTCAAACTGATTACCTGAAACAACAAGTACATGATGGTATTTACACTTGGTATGTGCGTAATCAGGAACGTAACTTCGACTTATTACTGCGTGACCTTAATATTGATGAAAGCCTAGTACAACACGAACTCACGCAGTTACTTGTACCAGTATTACAACAATTAGTGACAACAGGACATTTAAGACGTCGTGCGCGTGTTTACCTAGAAAAGTTTTATTATTCTGAAAAAACATTAGATATTCTAAACAACAAAGGCGCTTAAAGCGCCTTTGTTGTTTAACTATTTAAAATTTATAAATAATACCCAAATTATAACGGCGTCCGTCTAAAACATAATTGTAAGTTGCTACATCAATATCTTTATCAAATAAGTTATAAATACCTGCTGCAACTTGGATTTTATCAGTCGGTTTATAGTTCATACCAATATCAACCAACCCATAAGCAGGCTTTCCTTCAGCCATTGAAGTTCGGCTTAAATATTCAGAAGTTTTACTACGGAAATTCAAGCGGCTCCACATGCCCACCAAATCATTCACTTGCCAATCCAAAGTAGTATTAAACATGTGTTCCGGCATTTCATTTAAAGGTTGACCTTTAAACTCCCCACTCTTTTGCTCTGTATCGGTATAGGTATAATTGGCATTCAACTTTAAGTCAGGTGAAATGAGCCAACCAAACGTCGCTTCAACCCCTCTCATACTGGCTTTATCTACATTCGTACGTTGACTGACAAAATCAAATTTTGTACCTAACCAATCACAATTATAAGTACCTGCATCTCCTGAACAGGTTCTAACTTCTGTAATTTTATCCTTAAATTCGCTATTAAAGAGCGTTAGGCCAGCATTCAAGTTATCTAAATTATCCCAAGAAAATGACAGCTCATAGTTGGTACTTTTTTCTGGTTTTAGATTTGGATTACCAACAATTACCCCTGCTGAACGTCCTCCGCCTGTCGCTTGTCCCCATTCCGCTACTGTCGCTCTTAGCGCAGGTGTTTTATAGCCTGTTGATACACCGCCTTTAATGATCCAGTTATCATTTAAAGTCCACACACCGTAAACTTTAGGAGTGAAATGGTCTCCAAATTTTTCGTCCTGATCCATACGCAGTGACATTGTTAAAGTAAAAGGATCAATAATATTCCATGCATCTTCTGCAAATAATGCCCAGCTATAACGATCTAAATTAGAAACAGGTTGTGACCCACCCACTTTTAACTGGTTTCCTAAGTCATCTAATTCTTCTTTTAAATAACTCCCCCCAACGCTCAGTGCATGATTTGCGAGTGTGATCTGGTTAAGCGTATTAAAAGTAGTATTTACAGCCTCCATGTTTCTCGAAGGATTCTTGTTCTCTTCGCGTTGAATATAAGAATGAGTTTTCACAGGACCAATGTCACCACGATGGGTCAAACTATATTCGGTACGATAATAATCCGTTATTGAATCCACTGGTGGATTACGTCCAGTTTGAATAGGCGAAACTGATTTTCCAACTGTAGCATTACGATTTTGAATAGAACGCTGATATTCAAGTTCAATGGTATGTTGATCATTCGGAGTCAGACTTAAAGTAGCCCCACCAGCACGGATTTTTTGTTTGCTATAACCACCAATAATTTCATCTTCATCTCTTTGTGAAAATGTCCCGTTGGCCTTTAACCCAAGTAAATTCTTAATTAATGGCCCTGAAACATAAGTATTGGCTTGGTAAAGATTGCCAGATTTATTGTTTTCTTGGATGGTGGTATCTAACTTAACTGAGCTACTCCAAACATCTGCAACTTTTTTAGTAATAATATTAATTACACCGCCCATCGCATCTGAACCGTAGAGTCCAGACATTGGACCACGAATAACTTCAATACGTTCGATACTTTCGATTCCCGGTAACCAACCTTGTTCAATACCTGAATTATCACTATTTGGTCGTACAGAACGTGTATTTACTTTCTTACCGTCGACCATAATAACGGTATAGGCACTCCCCATTCCACGAATACTGATATCAGATGAACTTCCGCCGCCTGTAACCACAACACCAGGTACGTCTTTAAGTGCATCGGTGACATCACGATATGCTTTTTTATTAATTTCATCTTGAGTTAAAACGGAAATAGAAGCAGCTGCTTTTTTTATATTTTGTTCAAAACCACTTGCTGTCACGACTATTTTTTCTAACTGTGCAACTTCACTATCTTTTTTATTTTTTCTGGAAGAATCAACTAAAATATTTTCACTTTCAGCGGCATAGGCCGCAGGAAACATTCCTGTAAGTACCGAAATTGATAGTACAGATTGGAAAATACGCTTAGTCATATCCTGCTCCAACAGATTAAATTATGAATAAATATTAAGTTTTACTTAAACAAATGTAACAAATTTAAATAATAAAATAAATAATATTGATAATTATTTTCAATTACTAAAAATAAAAAAACCTCATGGAGAGGCTTTTTTATTTCACTTTTCAAATAATTTTATTACTTGAAGTAAGCGCCTTCTGCTTGCGTATGGTCTGTTTGGTCAACCACACGTTGAAGCTCAGGAATGTTTTCTTTCAAGGTTGTTTCTACGCCTTGTTTTAAAGTCACATCAATTGCAGAACAACCTTGGCAACCACCACCGAATTTCAATACAGCAGTTAAGCCATGTTCTGGGTCATCTTGCACTTCTACCAAGCTACAATTACCGCCATGCCCTGCAAGACCTGGGTTAATTTCTGCTTGAAGAATGTAAGTAATACGTTCTTCAATTGAAGCATCTGGTCCTACGCGTGGCACTTTAGAGTTTGGTGCACGGAAGGTTAACTGACCACCAAAACGGTCTTTATTGTAATCAATTACAGCGTCTAAAAGATATGGAATAGACGGTGCATCAATGTATGCAGGAAAATCAGGATAGTCCTGTTTATAATCCGTTGGTACCACTTCTTCTGGTGCGCTATATGCCATACAGCACTCTGCACGTGGTGTACCCGGATGTTCAACAAAAATTCGAACGCCAATTCCCGGAGTATTTTGCTTCGCCAATAATTCGTGCAAATACTCTTGTGCAGATGGTGTAATCAAAAGGTTCGGAATTTCTTCTGCAACAGCAGTGTTGGTGTTCTCAGTCGACATAACAATATTCCTCAAGCTGATGCCTTTATATTAACCGAAGATGAGGGGGATTTAAAAAAAATCAACTAAATTTGTCGGATTTATACACAACAGGGTTTCAAGTTGTATTTTTAATGGCATTATTGACCTTAGTATTGATCATTTTTTAAATATTTCTTATGTTGCATTTGCCGTTTAACCATACCATTACCCTTATTATTATTACGGTCGTCGTCTCTTTACTTGCTTTTAGCAATCAAAACGTTATGAACCGCCTGATCTTCTGGCCGCCTGCAATGCAACGTGGACAATTTGATCGTTTCATCACTCATGGTTTTATTCACGCAGATGGTACTCATTTACTCTTTAATATGATTACCCTGTTTTTCTTTGGCAGTATTATTGAAAGTTTTTATCGCCAATATTTCTACGACATGGGCTTTGTGTTGTTCTATTTAGGCGGGTTAATTTTTGCGATTTTACCAAGCTATCTACAACATAAAAATGATGCAAACTGGGCAAGTCTTGGAGCTTCAGGAGCTGTAGCTGCTGTTTTATTTGCCTATATCCTGTTTCAGCCATGGAAGCTGATTTTTGTATTTTTTATTCCAGTACCAGCCATTATTTTTGCGGTTTTATATGTGGCTTATAGTATTTGGGCTGGTAAACGTGACAATACGCATATTAACCATAGTGCACATTTATGGGGTGCAGCTTACGGTGTAATCGTAACGATTTTGATTGAGCCACGAGTGATTCCGCATTTCTTAGATCAACTTACCCGCTTACCGTTTTAAACTTAATGTTTTTGAAAAGCCCGATATGGGCTTTTCTTTTTTTCTCATTTATTTATCAGCATAAATTCTCAGACATTTTTCTGATTTTCTTTGATCAATTCCTTGTTTTGATAGCAAAAACCATCTGATTAAACTCAAGCACAATTCTTTTAATAATTCAGATGATACAATGAAGTACAAAGCTCTTTTATCTAGTCTTTCCATTGCTTTATTTAGCTTATCTTTAGCTGGCTGTAACGATAATGACTCACAAGAAACTACAGCAAGTACACCAAAGCAGCCCAATATTTTATTCATTATGGCTGATGACTTAGGCTATTCAGATTTAGGAGCCTTTGGTGGTGAAATTCATACGCCTAATATTGATAGTTTGGCACAAGAAGGCCGACTTTTAACGGACTATCATACTGCACCCACTTGTTCCCCTACTCGCTCGCAACTCATTTCAGGAACTGACCACCACCTAGCAGGTATAGGTGCTATGGCAGAGCTTACCCCTGACCGTTTAAAAGGACAGCCAGGTTATGAAGGCTATTTAAATGAACGCTCTTTATCAATTGCTCAAGTACTCAAAGACAATGGTTATCGGACATATATTAGTGGTAAATGGCATTTAGGGTTAACCCCTGAAACCAATGCACATGCCAAAGGTTTTGATCATTCATTTACTTTATTGCAAGGTTTAGACCATCACTTTAAACAAGCTCCAAGCACTTTTAAGCGAAACTCGACCTATACCGAAGATGGACAAATTATTCCTGTTTCAGCATTGCCTGATGACTTCTTCTCGACCAACTATTTTACCGACAAATTGCTGAGCTATTTAGAATCAGGTAAAAATAGCGGCAAACCGTTCTTTGCTTATGCTGCATATACAGCACCACACTGGCCTATACAAGCTCCAGCAGAATACCGGGACAAATATCGTGGCGTTTATGATGTTGGCTACGATGCCATTCGCAAAGCACGTATAGCACGCCAAAAACAGCTTGGAATTATTCCGGCAAACTTTGAGGCTGCAGAACCAATTGCGACGCAAAATGCACCACAAAAATATGGAAAATGGGATGAGTTAACTGCTGAGCAGAAAGCACTTGAAGCCCGAAAAATGGAAATCTACGCAGGTATGGTAGAAAATCTTGATGCCAACGTAGGTCGAATTATCCAATATCTAAAACAAAATAATCTTTATGAAAATACTTTAATTTTCTTTGTTTCTGACAATGGCGCAGAAGGTTTTATTCGTGGTGGATATGGTAGTGAATCTGGTTTTGATAACTCTGTAGCAAACGTAGGTACCCCTACTTCATACCACTATATTGGACCACGTTGGGCCGAGGTCAGTGCTGCCCCATTCCACTTATGGAAAGATACCGCTGGGGAAGGTGCAACCACAGCACCTGCCATTGTGAAATTACCAAATCAGAAGAAAGCTGAAGAAACCAATCATAGCTTTGCGTCGGTACTCGACGTTTTTCCAACATTATTAGATTATGCTCATATTCCAGTACCTCAAGGGCAATATAAAGGCCGAACCATTAATACGCCAAGCGGTTATTCTTGGAAGTCTGTACTTGAAAATAAATCACAAACCATCCGTCCAGCAAATTTCAGTTTTGCCGATGAACTCCATGGCAGTAAATATGCCAAACAAGGCGAATGGAAAATTGCGCTTCAAGGTCGTCCTGAATTAGGTACGAGTACTTGGGAGCTCTATAACATTGCCACTGACCGCGGTGAAAATCACAATGTTGCGCAGCTTTACCCAGCAAAAGTACAAGAGTTGCTCTCGGTTTATCAAAAATACACTGAGCAAAATGGCGTACAGGAATATAACGCCAAATGAAATTGAAACTGGTTCTAAGCACTACAATCAGCCTGCTGTTCATCACAGGCTGTAGTAAGTCTGAACATAGCTCTGACACGAAAACAGTTTTACCAAAGCAAGCCACTCCATCGGCTGCTTTGGGTTCTATTGAACAGTGTAAAAGTTATACAGGCCTTCCTACAGGTTGGCTTAAAAATGCAACTGCCGGAATGGTGTTCATTCCAGATGGACATTTTAATTTTGGCTCTGAAAAAGCTTATCCTGATGAACTTAATTTTGGAAAGAAACAACGGGAAGTTAAAGGTTTCTGGATTGATCAAACTGAAGTTACTGTTGCTCAATTCTCAAGTTTTGTAAAAGCTACTGGTTATATTACCGATGCTGAAAAACAAAAACAGGCTGCTGTTTTTTCTCCTGATTCACATCATCCCCAACAATGGTGGCAACTCAAATCAGGATATACATGGAAAACTCCAAATGGCAAAAATGGTACACTTCCCAACCCTCATGAACCTGTAAGGTACGTAACAAAAAATGATGCTGAACATTATGCAGTTTGGCTAGGACGCGATTTACCCACTGAACTTGAATGGGAATACGCCGCTAAAGCGAACTCACAAACTGACACGTCTCTACACCAAGCACCTATCGATGAACATCAGCATCCCCAAGCAAATTACTGGCAAGGCACATTCCCTTTTGAAAATTTGAATCAAGACCATTTTACTGGTGTTGCTCCTGTCGGCTGCTTTAAGCCTGATGGCTTTAAGCTATTCGATATGATTGGAAATGTATGGGAATGGACATCCTCTCCCTACCAAGGAGCGCATGATCAACATATGGGTAATTATTCTGATTTAAGACAAAAAGAAATGAGCAGTACCCAATATGTCATTAAAGGAGGCTCATTTTTGTGTGCTGAGAATTACTGTTCACGTTATCGAAATAGTAGCCGTTACCCTCAAGATTTTGATTTAGCAGCTACCCACGTCGGTTTTCGAACAATTTTACGTACACCTTAACAAGTTAAAACTATTTTTGTAGTGTTGATATTTCTTAACCAAAAGTAGATCGAAAAACGATCTAATAATTTTTATAGTAGATAGTAAAAGGGAGAATGATAAAAAGTGAGAACAATATGAAAGCATTACTAGTTTGTGCAGCAGCAATTTTCATACTATCACTATCTACTTGTGCAGTTTATACCCCAGCTGGCAGTGTTGTGGTCGATCCGGATTCACCTTATCACAATCATCCAGGAGACTTCTGTCCACCAGGACAAGCTAAGAAAGGTCGTTGCTAAAGGTTTAGATAAACTGTAATCGAATTGACCTTGCTCTTTGGCAAGATGACTTACAGCTCATGTGAAGGGTTTCACCCAAAATTAGATGGGGCGAAACTAGAAAATTATGGTGTAAAAAAATCACCATATCCCCAAGATTTTTAAAAGACAATCTTACGTTGTCTTTCATCTAGTTTCACCCCAATTCTTTCTTATTCCGTTTGACTTGTCTTATCGTTTCATAAAAAAGTCTAGTTTTTACTCATCATCGTATCTTTTTTATTGATACATTTTGAACATTTTATCTTCAGCTTAAATCTGATGATTTCGCTCTATACAAAATAATCATTTATGTAACGTAAGTCTATAAAAATGTTCTAAAAATGTGAAAAAAATTAAGGTAAAAATGAGATCGAATTATCATAAAAAATCACTCAAACTACCTCTATCACAAAAATAATTTAATTTTCATTTTGTCAGTTATTGCCACTCGTTTCTTTTAATTGGCATAGATAATGTATACACCTGTATATTAATGCTACCGTACAAGTGAGATATTTTATGTCCAGCCAGAGTCCAGATGAAGGTCTACAATTTCCGATACACGCTTCAACCAAAAAGCAAAGTACTTCTCGCACAGGCCAAGAGATTTTGTCAGAAGCTTTATCTATTGTAGATAATAAAACTGCTCAACAGATTTTGACTGAAAAAAACTGGCGGAAAAATTATCCAACATACTTTAAATCACTTGTTCAGCATGGACTCTCTAATAACAACAATCCGATTACCATTGCAAAACAGGGTTTACATAAGGCTCATCATCTCTTTGACTATTTCCGCGATGGTAAACACTATCTTTTAAAAGATGCTCTGCATATTTCCTCTTCTAAACCTTTAAATACAGTAAGGTTTAAAGGCGAAAGTGAAGCTGCACCAGAATGGTATGTGCCATATAAAGGTAAAAAACTGAGTGGACAAAGCTTACTCGATCAAATCCAAAAATGGGAAAGCGCAGGCATTATTGAGCCTAGCCACGCCAAAGCATTACGTGAAGCTGTTGCCCACCCTGAATGGTTTGATTTATCTGACCGCACTATGGTCCTGTTTGGTGCAGCATCAGAAGCTGGCCCCTTACCTTGGTTAGCAAAGTGGAAAGCGAATATTGTTGCAGTAGATTTACCGAACCCAAGAGTTTGGGGCAAAATTTTACATACGATTCAGCAAGGAAATGCGACGCTGATTGCACCTACGATTGAATCAGTTGACTCATCAGCAAAAGCTTCGGAATTAAGAGATAAATTAGGCGCCAATTTACTAACTCAGATACCAGAAATTGCACAGTGGTTAGTTCAATTTCCACAAAAGTTAGATTTGGCTGCTATTGCTTATTTAGATGGGGAAAAGCATGTCCGTGTCTCAATGGCAATGGACAGCATTATGCAATATGTGAGTGAACATAAACCTGATACCAGCTTAATGTTTATGTGCACCCCAACCGATGTCTACGCAGTACCCAAAGAAGTTGCAGATGCTGCTCAAGAGAAATTTAAATCTCGTTCACAACTACAAAAAATGGCTGCAAAAGGGGTTTCTGCACTTTCGCTCAAACGTTTTTTCCAAGCGCCATATCAAGATTTGATTACCAGCGAAAATGGTAAAACTTATGGTATTGCAGACTGTTTAGTGGTTGAACAAGGGCCAAACTATGCTTTGGCAAAACGTATTCAACAATGGCGTGCAACACTTGCCCGTCATCAAGGCCAACGTGTAAGTATTAATATTGCCCCTTCTACCACAACTCACTCGGTGACTAAAAATCCGCTACTTAAAGCTGCTTTTAATGGCGCAGAGCTTTTTGATGTAGAAGCATTTAACCCTGAAACCACCAATGCCATTATGGCGGCGCTATGGATTCATGATTTAAGAAATGAATCTTCTGTGGCAAACCCTGAAACCGTACTTGATCACCCTCTTGAGTTGATGATGGAAGGTGCCAACCACGGTGGACTATGGCGTGTGGCTTATTTAGCTCGTACTGCCCTTCCTTTTGCTGCAATTTATGGTTTTGCAACCGAAAAACTTCCATTTAGGAAATTTTCTAAAAAATAATGAAATTAAAAGCCCAATTTTAGAATTGGGCTTTTTTTAACTTCAGTTATTTGTTTTGACTATGCGTTAAATATTTATGCATTTCATCTGGTGGCACCATACCACCACCAGTCGCCCAGACCACATGTGTTGCCTGCTTTAACTTCTCTGCTGACAATTGATGTAAAGCTAAATAATCAGGAGTAGTTTGCACATAATATGGCCCCATCATGCCTGCCGCAGCTGAGGGTTCAACTTGAATATTTTCAGTTTGATTTAAAAGCGCAATGAGCTCATATAAACATTCATCATGAATCGTGTAATAGCCGTCAATTAACTGCTCCATAGCCCGCCCTACGAATCCAGAAGCACGGCCAACAGCCAATCCATCTGCCGCAGTGATATTATCTAAACCAATGTCATTTACGGAAATCTGATCATGCAGACCTGTATAAACACCTAACAACATACACGGAGAATGAGTCGGTTCTGTAAATATACAATGTACATGCTCACCAAAAGCGAGTTTTAATCCAAAACTTACACCACCAGGGCCACCACCTACGCCACAAGGTAAATAAACAAATAATGGGTGTTCTGCATCGACCTTAATCTGTTTCTGCTCACACTGCTGTTTTAAACGTATTCCTGCTACTGCATAACCTAAGAATAATGTTGTTGAATTTTCATCATCAATAAAAAAGCAATTTGGATCTTGTTCTGCGGCTTTTCGTCCCTGCTCTACAGCAACGCCATAATCACTGGCGTATTCCACGACATTGACACCTAGTGAGCGTAATTTATCTTTCTTCCATTGTCTTGCGTCGGCAGACATATGCACAGACACTCTAAACCCGAGCTTCGCACTCATAATACCAATAGATAAACCAAGATTACCTGTAGAGCCTACCGCTATTTGATATTTGGAAAAAAATGTTCGAAATGCATCTTGATCAAGTTTACTGTAATCATCTTCTAACGTGAGAAGCCCAGCCTTAATTGCTAGTTTTTCAGCATGAGCCAAAACTTCATAAATACCACCACGTGCCTTGATTGAACCTGAAATAGGTAAATGACTATCTTTTTTAAGCCAAAGCTTTCCCGTAAGCTCCTGCTGTTTTGACACAGATAGGGCTTGTTGCATATCTGCAATTTCTACTAATTCTGATTCAATTTTTCCATGTTGTGCTTGAGTTTCCGGAAATACTTTTGCCAAGTAAGGTGCAAAACGTTCTAGTCGAGCCTCGGCATCTTTTACATCTTGCTCGCTAAGTCCTACCTTCGCAAGAGCATCGTTTAAAGGATAACGGTTTGGATTGAACCAAAATGTTTCTTGATAATCTTGTAATGTTTGAATGAGTGGAAATTGTTGTTTTAGTTGATCGAGTTGAACCGTTTTCATCCTATATCCTTTCATAAATTTTTTGAGCTAATCACTTAGCACTAAGTGTTCGCAATAATCATTAACTCTTTACTGAATTTACCTGAAAAAAGCGATCTTTTCTTAAATATGCCAATAAAAAAGCCACTAATAATAGTGGCTTTTTAGATTTAAACAGACAACTTAAATGAACTTTAAGAACAACCAATATAAACCACCTGACAAACAGATGGTCGCAGGTAAAGTAAATATCCAAGCTGATAAGATTGTTTTAACAGTATTAAAGTTTAGACCTGATTTATTTGCAACCATGGTACCTGCAACCGCACTGTTTAAAACATGTGTAGTTGAAACTGGCATACCTAAACCATCTGCTGCTGCAATTGTACTCATTGCAATAAGCTCAGCAGACATACCTTGACCATAAGTCATATGGTTCTTACCAATACGCTCACCTACAGTCACCACAATGCGTTTCCAACCAACCATAGTGCCAAGACCAAGTGCCAATGCAACTGCAACTTTCACCCAGTTTGGAATGTACTGTAAGAATGAATCCAAGCTACTACGATAATCTTTCACAAGCTTTTGCTGTGTTTGATCCAATTTTGGTAAAGCATCTGCTTTGTCCAAACGTTTAAACGTCGTTGTGCTTAAATACATGTCATTACGAATTTCACTAATCGCAGCTTCAGGAATATCTTTTAAGTCGCGATAGCTAGAAACACGAGCACCTAAATGATCAGTCATACTTGCCAATGCAGGTACAACTTCAGGTGTTTGCTGTTTGGTTTGAATATATTTAGTTAAAACTTCACGCGCTTTTTCATCAGTCAATTCTTGCTGATTATGGTTTAACAAAACAGCAGTTTGAGAAGAAAGCTGGTGGAATGATTGAACCTGTTGTGTATCGAGGTTTTTATTGATTGAATAAGCTAATGGTACTAAACCAACCAAAATGAGCATGATGAGTCCCATACCTTTTTGGCCGTCATTTGAACCATGTGCAAAACTTACACCTGTGCAGGTAAAGATTAAAATTGCACGAATGATTGCTGGTGGTGGCTTATTACCTTCAGGTGGCTGGAATAATTCTAATTGGCGTTTAAAAATAGTTTTAACCAACAAAAATAAGATTGCTGCAAAAGCAAAACCAATTAAAGGTGAAAATAATAATGCCTTACCTACTTTAATCACCTGATCCATATCTACACCACTGGTCGTTACGCCAGTCGATGCACTCAACAGATGGTTCATAATACCCACACCCAAGATTGAACCAATCAAGGTGTGAGAGCTAGAAGCTGGGATTCCTAAGAACCAAGTACCAAGGTTCCAAAGAATTGCAGCGATTAACAATGCAAACACCATTGCAAAGCCAGCACCGCTACCCATATTCATGATAAGTTCAACAGGAAGCAATGCAATAATGCCATAAGCAACAGCACCACTTGCGACCATTACCCCAAGGAAATTACAAAAACCAGCCCACATGACTGCAACTGGTGCCGGCAATGCATTTGTATAAATGACCGTTGCAACTGCATTGGCAGTGTCATGGAAACCGTTAACAAATTCAAAGCCCAATGCAATGAAAAGCGCAGTCGATAAAAGAATAACCGAATAAAGGCTCAAAGGTGGAACATGCGCTAAATCAGCACTAACCTGAAACCCAATATAAATAAGTGTTGCAACAATAATCGTCAGAAACACCGGCATAAAAAATTTCGGTGTTGGGACGTGTACATTCGTCGATTTTGCTTGCAGGTTTGCCGCAAGTTTTGAATCCGAAACAGGGGGTAGATTAGAATTCATGCAGACGGTAAGAGGATAATAAAATCCTCTGTATTCTTAAATTAAATTATGACAATTATATGACAAAGAGCCGCCTGATGAAGTCAAATTTTTATATTTTGACCTCATTTGATGCACCTTTCCTCGCTCATTTTTATTTTATTTTTAAAATACAATAACTTAAATCATTATTTACAAGCTCCTTTTGTGCTTATTTTTACAGCAAAAAAACAAATAAAATGACCCAAATGTCTATTTTTTACACAGAACAACTGTAATATTTCGGCATATTGAGCATGAAATATTTCAATATCATGATCATTTGATGAATATTTCATGAAAATTCTTTCGTTTTTGTCATAAAACCCCCTCTCTTTTTAACTTTTCTCTCATCAACTCATGACCTTCGTAGGTCATCATTTGTGCTGCTATTCTGTTACAATAGCGCCGCATTTTTAAATTCATATAAAAGATCGGGGTTTTCTATGTCTACGCTTGCCACCCTAAAAGCGCTTCTTGCTAAACGCATTCTGATTATTGATGGTGCTATGGGAACGATGATCCAGCGCCATAAATTAGAAGAAGCCGACTACCGTGGTGAGCGTTTTGCCGATTGGGCACATGACTTAAAGGGTAATAATGACCTTTTAGTTTTGACACAACCTCAAATTATTCAAGGCATTCATGAAGCTTATCTTGATGCTGGTGCAGACATTATTGAAACCAACAGCTTTAACGGTACACGTGTTTCAATGTCTGACTACCACATGGAAGACCTTGTTCCAGAGATTAACCGTGAAGCAGCTCGTTTAGCCAAAGCAGCTTGTGAAAAGTACTCGACTCCAGACAAACCGCGTTTTGTTGCTGGTGTACTTGGGCCAACATCACGTACTTGTTCAATTTCACCGAATGTAAATGACCCTGCTTTTCGTAACATTACCTTTGATGAGTTAAAAGAAAACTACATTGAAGCGACTCATGCACTGATTGAAGGCGGTGTTGATATCATTTTGATTGAAACCGTATTTGATACATTAAACTGTAAAGCAGCAATTTTTGCGGTTAAAGAAGTCTTCAAACAAATTGGTCGTGAGTTACCAATTATGATTTCAGGGACCATTACCGATGCATCAGGTCGTACCTTAACAGGCCAGACTGCCGAAGCTTTCTGGAACTCTGTTCGTCATGGTGATTTGCTTTCAATTGGTTTTAACTGTGCGCTTGGTGCAGATGCCATGCGTCCTCACGTAAAGACCATTTCTGATGTCGCAGATACTTTTGTTTCAGCGCATCCAAATGCAGGCTTACCAAACGCATTTGGTGGATATGACGAAACGCCTGAGCAAACTGCAGCTTTCTTAAAAGAGTTTGCTGAAAGCGGTTTAATTAACATTACGGGTGGTTGCTGTGGTACGACACCAGATCATATTCGCGCCATTGCCAATGCAGTAAAAGACATTGCACCACGTCAAGTACCTGAAACAGTACCTGCTTGCCGTTTAAGTGGTTTAGAGCCATTTAATATTCATGATGACTCACTTTTCGTAAATGTCGGTGAACGTACTAACGTTACAGGCTCTAAGAAATTCTTACGTCTCATTCGTGAAGAAAACTTTGCCGAAGCTTTAGAAGTTGCACAGCAACAAGTTGAAGCTGGCGCGCAAATTATCGACATTAATATGGATGAAGGGATGCTCGATTCGCAAAATGCGATGGTGCATTTTTTAAACCTTGTAGCATCTGAACCTGATATTTCACGTGTGCCAATCATGATTGACTCATCAAAATGGGAAATCATTGAAGCTGGCTTAAAATGCGTACAAGGTAAACCTGTTGTTAACTCGATTTCTTTAAAAGAAGGTTATGACGAGTTTGTCGAAAAAGCCCGCCTTTGCCGTCAATATGGTGCCGCAATTATTGTGATGGCCTTTGATGAGGCTGGACAGGCCGATACTGCTGAACGTAAACGCGAGATCTGTAAACGCTCATACGACATTTTAGTGAATGAAGTGGGCTTCCCTGCTGAAGATATTATTTTTGACCCGAACGTGTTTGCAGTGGCAACAGGTATTGAAGAACACAACAACTATGCGGTCGATTTTATTGAGGCGACAGGTTGGATTAAACAGAACTTACCGCACGCCATGATTTCTGGTGGTGTATCGAACGTTTCATTCTCGTTCCGTGGTAATGAACCCGTTCGTGAAGCGATTCACTCTGTGTTCTTGTACCATGCCATTAAGCAAGGCATGACCATGGGTATTGTGAATGCTGGACAAATGGCAATTTATGATGATATTCCAGCCGAGCTAAAAGAAGCTGTTGAAGATGTCATCCTAAACCAAAACCAAGGTGAATCAGGTCAAGCTGCGACTGAGAAACTGCTTGAAGTAGCAGAAAAATACCGCGGACAAGGCGGTGCTGCAAAAGAAGCCGAGAACCTTGAATGGCGTAATGAGTCAGTTGAAAAACGTCTTGAATATGCATTGGTTAAAGGTATTACCACTTATATTGACCAAGACACTGAAGAAGCTCGCTTAAAGTCTAAACGTCCTTTAGATGTGATTGAAGGGCCGCTGATGGACGGTATGAACGTTGTTGGTGACTTATTCGGTTCAGGCAAAATGTTCTTACCACAGGTTGTAAAATCTGCCCGTGTAATGAAACAAGCTGTAGCATGGCTCAACCCGTATATTGAAGCTGAAAAGGCTGAAGGACAATCTAAAGGTAAAGTCCTAATGGCAACGGTTAAGGGTGACGTACACGATATTGGTAAAAATATTGTAGGCGTGGTACTTGGCTGTAATGGTTATGACATTGTTGACCTTGGTGTGATGGTCCCTTGCGAGAAGATCTTACAAACTGCAATTGATGAAAAATGTGACATCATTGGCTTGTCTGGTCTGATCACTCCATCTTTAGATGAAATGGTCTTTGTTGCGAAAGAAATGCAGCGTAAAGGCTTTAACATTCCTTTATTGATTGGTGGTGCAACAACTTCAAAAGCACACACAGCAGTAAAAATTGATCCTCAGTACCAAAACGATGCCGTGATTTATGTTGCGGATGCTTCACGTGCTGTAGGCGTTGCAACTACTCTCCTTTCGAAAGAAATGCGTGGAAACTTTATTGCAGAGCACCGTGCTGAATATGCCAAAATTCGTGAGCGCTTAGCTAACAAACAGCCAAAAGCGGCTAAGTTGACATATGCTGAGTCAGTTGAAAATGGTTTTAAAATTGACGAAAGCTATGTACCACCAAAACCAAATCTTTTAGGAACACAAGTCCTTACCAACTACCCGCTTGCGACACTCGTAGATTATTTTGACTGGACACCATTCTTCATTTCTTGGAGCTTGGCAGGTAAATTCCCGAAAATTTTAGAAGATGAAGTGGTGGGTGAAGCGGCAACTGACCTTTACAACCAAGCACAAGCGATGTTGAAAGATATTATTGACAACAACCGTTTTGATGCTCGTGCTGTATTTGGTATGTTCCCTGCTCAGCGCACTGATGCAGATACAGTGAGCGTATTTGATGAAGCTGGTCAAAATGTTACGCATACTTTTGAGCACTTACGTCAGCAATCTGACAAAGTGACAGGTAAACCAAACTTGTCTTTAGCAGATTACATTCGTACTGACCGCGAGCAGCAGGACTACTTGGGCGGATTCACTGTATCTATTTTTGGTGCAGAAGAACTGGCAAATGAATACAAAGCCAAAGGTGATGACTACTCTGCAATCTTAGTTCAGTCATTGGCTGACCGTTTTGCAGAAGCTTTTGCAGAACACTTACATGAGCGTATTCGTAAAGAGTTCTGGGGTTATAAAGCTGATGAACAGCTTAGCAATGAAGAACTGATTAAAGAGAAATATGTCGGTATTCGCCCTGCACCAGGTTACCCTGCTTGCCCTGAGCACTCTGAAAAGGCAGTGTTATTTGACTGGTTAGGATCTACCGACAAAATTGGCACTAAACTGACTGAACACTTTGCAATGATGCCACCATCTTCGGTAAGTGGTTTCTATTATTCGCACCCTCAAAGTGAATACTTTAACGTGGGCAAAATCTCTCAAGACCAACTTGAAGATTATGCAAAACGTAAAGGTTGGACACTGGATGAAGCGAAGCGTTGGTTAGCGCCGAATTTAGATGATTCGATTGTTTAAGCTTATGTAATTTTTGAGAAGAGCTACATGTGTAGCTCTTTTTTATTCGCATATTTAGAAATTCTTTATGAACACAACACAACTTTTTCTCGGCGTAATCTTTAGCTCCATTGGGGGTCAGCTATTTTCTCTATGGAAAAAAGCAAAAAATGACTGTACCTTTTACTGTGGGTTTAGTTTTAATGATTTTCTCTTATTTTATTGAGAGTAATGTCTTACTTAGTGGCATTGGTACTATACTATCCGTTATTCCCTATTTTTTACGTTTTTAGAGCCATTTCTTAAATGATCTGAATTTGCTCAACTCGTAAGTGATGCATCATCTCTCGAACAAATACAAAATAGGTAAAAATATAAAGCTGATTTGGATCCACTTGGTTTGTGTAGTAGCTCAAACGCTCTATAAAATCATTAAATCCATGCTCAAGCTCGATACGGCTGATTTGCTTTTTAGCACTAAAAAATAACTTACTCAGTTGTGCCATGCCGGTGTCAGCCGTAACCGCTACACCACTTATATTTAAATTTTTGAGGGGCTGAGACTCGATGATTTCTTCAATAAAATAAATCATCTTTTCGATAGCAAGCTCATCAATAACACCATCGCTGACACTTTTTGAATTAACAAAACCTAAGCCCTGCTCAAGGTGAATGTGTTGGCTGTCTACATCAAACGAGAGACTATTTAGACCAAGTGAAAATTTTAAAACCGAGTCGGGATGAGTCATAAAAATAGCTTATCGTTGAGTTTTACTAATAGGATTAGTGCTAGCTTATTCAATACTTAGCGTTAACAGCGCTAATCATCATTAACACTATATATAATAAAAAACTCTTTAAAAAGACGAAAAATCAATCTTATATTCATCCAGTCCAATTATTAAAAAATAGAGTATAAGCATGAAAAAATTAGTAATTTTAGGTGTTGCGATTTATAGCTTTGCACAACTTGCAAATGCAGCAACATTAAATGTAAAACCCTATGGTACGACTCAAGACGGTCAAAAAGTTGATCTATACACCATGAGCAATAACAAAGGAGTCTCAGTTTCTTTTATTAGCTTCGGTGGTGTAATTACCCAGATTTTGACTCCCGATGCACAAGGTAAACAAAATAATATTGTTTTGGGCTTCGATGATCTAAAAGGCTATGAAATCACTGATACCAAGGAAGGCATTCATTTTGGTGGGTTAATTGGCCGTTATGCGAACCGTATTGGTAATGCTAAATTTAGCTTAGATGGAAAAACGTATAACCTTGAAAAAAATAATGGACCGAATTCATTACATAGCGGTAATCCGGGTTTTGATAAACGTGTTTGGCAAGTTAAGCCCCTCGTTTCTAAAGGTGAAACCGTTAAAGCTTCGCTTAAGTTAACAAGTCCAAATGGAGATCAAGGTTTTCCCGGAAAATTAGATGTGGAAGTGATCTACAGTCTTTCAGATCAAAATGAATTCCAGATTGAATATAAGGCCAAAACTGATCAACCGACAGTCGTTAATCTCACCAACCATAGTTATTTCAACTTATCAGGAGCTGGTAATAACCCTTATGGTGTGCTCGATCATGTTGTCCAGCTAAATGCAGACCGTGTATTGGTAACCGATCAAAACTCTTTACCCACAGGTGAAATAGCTTCGGTTGCAGGTACACCTTTTGATTTTCGAACTCCTAAAACAATTGTGAAAGATATTCGAGCGAATCATCAGCAATTGGCCTATGGATATGGCTATGACCAAACTTGGGTAATTAATCAAAAGTCTCAAGGAAAGTTAAATCTTGCAGCTCATGTTTTTGATCCGAAATCTAAACGGACACTGCAAGTCTTAACTACTGAACCAAGCGTTCAAATGTATACAGCCAATCATTTATTGGGAAATGTGGCTGGTGCAAATAGTGTACTCTATCGTCAAGCAGATGCGCTAGCATTAGAAACGCAGCATTTTCCAGATAGCCCGAATCAACCATCCTTCCCTTCTACACGTTTGAACCCAAATCAAACTTATAACAGTGTCACCGTATTTAAATTTGGTATTCAAAAATAGTATTGTGAATTGACACTATATTTATTTAAAAAAGACTCTCAGCTGAATATGACTGAGAGTCTTTTCATTTATTTAACTTTTGTGTTTGGTAGAAGTGCTGTTGCAAAACCAAGTAATGGCAACAATGAACATAAACCAAATACCCATTCAATGCCGTTAATATCAGCTAAATGCCCTAACCCCGCTGCGGCAATACCACTTACCCCAAACATAAGACCAAACATTAAACCTGCAATCATACCTACACGGCCCGGAACAGCTTCTTGTGCGTAAACCACCATTGCAGCAAAAGCTGATGACAACACCAAACCTGCAATAATTGAGAAAACTGTTGTCCAAAATAAGTTTGCATAAGGCATCATTAATGCAAACGGTGCCATACCAATAAATGAAACCCAGATCACAGCTTTACGGCCAATTTTGTCTCCAATTGGGCCACCTGCAAATGTACCTAAGGCAACGGCTGCCAAAAAGGCAAACAAGTGCAACTGAGCTGTTTGAATGCTGATATGGAACTTTTGAATAAGATAAAAAGTAAAGTAGTTACTAATGCTAGCAATGTAAGTAAATTTAGCAAACATCAATAAACTAATTGTGCTCAAAGCAATAATGAGCTTACGACCATGCAATTTAGTATGTGCTTGGGTAGCACGTGCAACCACCTGACTTTTTGCATGACTTACCGTCCAACGGCTTACACCAAATAAAACCCAAATTGCTAAAAGTGCAATGATAACCAAGCCCGCAACTGCATGCTGTCCAAACGGGACAATCAGTAAAGCTGCCAACAATGGGCCAATGGCTGTACCTGTGTTTCCGCCCACCTGAAAAGTCGATTGAGCCGTACCGAAGCGCCCACCCGATGCCATTCGTGCCACCCGAGAAGCCTCAGGATGAAAGGTTGCAGACCCTACCCCAATCAGTGCAGATGCACATAACAACACAGCAAAACTAGGTGAAAATGCCAACAAAATAATGCCGCAGAATGTGACGACCATTCCGAGTGGGAGAAGATACGGTTTTGGATGTTTATCGGTATAAAGTCCAATCCAAGGCTGAAGCAGTGAACCTGTAATTTGATATACAAACGAAATCAGGCCAACCTCCGCAAAACTTAGCGAAAAGTTTGCTTTTAGCATTGGATAGATGGCTGGTAGCACCGCTTGAATTAAATCATTCAGTAAATGTGCGACTGCCACGGCGCCTACAATTTTAATAATCATTCCTTGAGGCTGATCATTTGCAACGGTATTGGCAATACCATCTTTCAATTGTATTGAAGACGTCATACCTGAAAAACTCCAATATTTTTAAATGAGATGCTTATTGTAAATTGTCGCTTATAAAGTTATCTTCCAATAATCATTGTATAAGTGACAATTTTTAGGATAGTTTATGTCCGATTCTCTTATTCAGTCTGATTTGTCTGAACTTGTGATTGGGCTATCTTCTGAGCATTCTTATCGAGAAATCACACCTACCCATACGCATACACGTGCGCAGTTTTTATATGCATCCACAGGAAATATTCAGGTTTTTACACCTAATCATGTCTGGATTGTGCCGCCGATGTGTGCATTATGGATTCCGGCAAATGTAGAACACAGCGTGATTTCATTGAGTCACGTGAAGTTAAATACGGCATTGGTTGAAGTAAATGCAGCAGCTCTAATGGGGCAACATTGTTTTATTATTCGAGTAAGCAACCTTTTACATGAACTTTTAATTCGTTTAAATGAAATTGAGCGAGAAGACACGCCAAATACTGCGACTTCTCAAGAACTTTCCCGTTCTTTACAAATTTTGATTTTTGAAGAAATTCATCGAGCCAATTTGTTACCTATTCAGATTCCTTGGCCGAAAGACAAACGACTATTAAAAATTTGCCAAGAGTTATTACATACTCCTGACCATTCAAAAGACTTAACAGATTGGGCCGATGAGATTGGTACGAGTTCTAGAACTTTAATGCGTATGTTCCAAAAAGAAACTGGGCTGTCGTATCGGGCGTGGGTACAGCAAATGCATATTGCAATTGCCTTGAGTAAAATCGCGAATGGTGAATCTATTGCTCAAATTTCAGAGTCACTGGGGTATACAAACCCCAGCGCGTTCAGTGCGATGTTTAAGCGACATCTAGGAAAAACACCTCAGCAGTTTAGAAGTGCCGCGATGTCGCTATAAGTCTTTTTTTTAGTGCGGATCTCATGCTTTTCGAGCAAATCATCAAAATCGTGGTAGACATGAAGCTCACGATCTTTAGCTGTTCTGGCATGATCTAAGCGCTGTTCAGGGTCAACTAGAACAAGCGTATGACCATCATCAATCAGACGATCTACCCCTTCTAAGAACATACGTTTACCCACATCGTGGATAAGTGAAATCTGTGTTAAATCAATGACGATTGTGCTTTGGTCAGTTGTCTCGTCTTGTAAAATGCGTAATAACATTTCCGCTTCAGTAAATTTCAATACGCCGCGAAGCACATATACGCTTAATGATGCGTCTTTTCCTGTGCGGTAATGGCTTTGTACAATGGTTTGTGCAGAAGGTGTACCTTCCATGAGATGTAATCCCATGTCACGAGATAATCGCTCTAAAATATCGATGCCTCGAATACTATGACCATGCTCATCTAAACGAGGTGAAAAAGCAGCAATACTGACCTGCCCCGGTAGCACACCCAAGATACCGCCTGCTACACCACTTTTAGCAGGAATACCTACAGTTGAAAGCCAGTCACCCGCTGCATCGTACATACCACAGCTCATCATGACACTGAGCACTTGTCTAACGACAGATCGGTTCAATAAGCGCTTTCCAGTTCTAGGATCGACCCCGCCATTAGCAAGTACACTGCCCATACGTACCAAGTCTTTAACTGTAACCATGATCGCACATTGGCGAATATAGCCATTCACGATATCTACAGGGTCAGTTTCCAAAATTCCGACAGTTCTCAACATATAACCGATCGAAAGATTACGGTAGGCTGTTTTAACTTCCGAATCATAAACAGACTCATCAAAACTTAATTCGCGGCCTGCAAGCTCGCTCATAAAACGGCGTAGAATTTCTGCGCTATGTAAACCATGCTTGACCTGAATCAAGGAATGTACAGTAATTGCGCCAGAGTTAATCATCGGGTTTTTCGGACGTCCGTCTTTACCCAAAGAAATTTCATTGAAGGCTTCCCCCGAAGGCTCTACCCCTACTTTCGCAAGTACTGCATCAATGCCAAGTTGTTGTAAAACATAGGCATATACAAAAGGTTTAGAAATCGACTGTATGGTGAATTCGACATCATCATCACCAACCGAATAAATTTTGCCATCTACCGTAGACATTGCTAAAGCTAATCGATC
Source organism: Acinetobacter sp. ABJ_C1_1 (assembly GCF_044684115.1). NCBI lineage: Bacteria > Pseudomonadati > Pseudomonadota > Gammaproteobacteria > Moraxellales > Moraxellaceae > Acinetobacter > Acinetobacter sp. ABJ_C1_1. Next base: position 94,531 of record NZ_JBITPU010000009.1, read on the forward strand.
TGGGTTTGCATTTGCCAACTCAGGAATATAATCGGCGAGATGACCACTGTTGTCGATGTCACAGGCTTCTATAACATTTGCCAAATATTCTGGGAGAGGGGTTTTCATGGTCAGTAACCTTAAATGAGGAGATTCACAACATCGCGCAAAATTTCAGCACAACCTGCTGATAATATTAAAATTATATCTTTTGTAATGATTTAAATATCACGCTATAAGTATTGTAATTGCTATGTCTTATTCATTTCAAGCTCATTATAGGTTTTTCAAAACTTTAAACTGAAGATTAGCTTATTCTTTCTACAAACAAGATTCCATTTAAATGATCGACTTCATGTTGAACAATACGAGCAGGAAAACCATGAAAAATTGTTTCAACCATCTCTCCTTTAAGGGTTAGATATTTAACCTTAACCATTTCTGCACGTTCCACTTGTCCACGTTCATCTGGCACACTTAAGCAACCTTCTTCACCCAAAAGCGTTTCACTCGAAAACTCTAAAATTTCAGGATTCACCATCACCACAGCATCCATTTCAGGTGCATCGGGATAGCGTGGGTTTGGTCTGGAAGCCACAATAATGACGCGTTTAGAAATATAAACTTGCGGTGCGGCAATTCCCACTCCATTACGCTCAAGCATGGTTGCTTGCATAGCAGCGGCAAGCTGATAAAGCCAATCACTGTTTAACTCATTTGCCGAGACGGGAGCCGCAATCAATTTCAAAATATCTTCACCACGCTTCGCGACAGGTAAAACTACACTCATCCTTTGACTCTCTCATTAAACTGGCTAGACGAGTTTTATTATTTCGCTGAACGACTCAAAAGAAAAGTCATTCCTACATCTGTTTTTGTTTCATCTAATGCGTTTTTTGTTTTAAAGCTTTTTTTATTTGAGTGATGAAAATCTAAGCCTCCGTATAGAACAAATTTCCTCCATTTACTTTTACTTCACTTTTCCATTAATATCCAAACTTCAATTACAACAATTAAGTAAAAAAATGGATCAGGACTTAACTTTGCAGGATGCGAACTATCTCAATAAAGAAGATAAACGAACCCTCGCCCTTTCTTCATTGGGTGGAGCTTTAGAATTTTACGATTTTGTGATTTATGTGTTTTACGCCAAAATCATTTCCGACCTGTTTTTCCCAAGCACCCTTAGCCCATTTTGGGCCATGCTTAACACTTACGGAATTTTCGCAGCAGGTTACTTTTTTAGGCCTTTAGGTGGGGTGGTTATGGCCCACTTTGGTGACTTGGTTGGGCGTAAAAAACTATTTTCACTTTCTATTTTGCTGATGGCGCTGCCTACCCTGTTTATCGGGATATTGCCGACCTTTGAAAATATTGGGTATTTAGCCCCCCTACTTTTACTACTTATGCGAGTGGTACAAGGGATTGCGATTGGGGGTGAAATTCCAGCCGCATGGACCTTTGTGTCAGAACATGTACCCGAAAGAAAAATTGGTCTGGCAAATGGTTTATTGACTGCTGGACTGTCTCTAGGAATTTTACTAGGTGCACTGATGTCTCTATGGATTTCACTGAATTTTAGTGAAGGGCAAATCCATGACTGGGCATGGCGTATTCCTTTCATTGCAGGTGGTATTTTTGGTCTAGTCGCACTTTATTTACGAACTTATTTAAAAGAAACGCCTGTGTTTAAAGCCATGCAGGCTCGTAAAGAAATTTCAAAAGAAATGCCAGTGAAGCAAGTCTTAAAAACGCATAAAACAGCCGTAGCGATTGGCATGTTATTTACATGGTTTTTAACGGGATGTGTGGTGGTGGTGATTTTAGCCATGCCAAATTTGTTGATTGGTTCATTTGGCTTTGAGCGCGCACAGACTTTTGAAATGCAAAGTGCAGCCATTGTCATGCAAATGGTGGGCTGTATTTTGGCAGGCTATTTTGCTGACCGTTTTGGCTGTGGCAAAGTCATGATGGTCGGTGCGCTTGCCGTGGCGCTTACAGCGGCAGTTTTTTATAACAGTTTGGGGCACGCGGCACATTCAACCATTTTTGGTTTATATATGCTGTTGGGTCTATGCTCTGGTACAGTTGGCATGGTGTCGAGCAGTATGGTTAAAATGTTCCCCGCGCCTGTTCGCTTCTCAGGCATTTCATTTTCTTATAATTTATCGTATGCAATTGTTGGTGGTATGACGCTGCCTTTAGTGCATTGGCTCAGTCAATACAGTGATATTGGTGCGATGTATTATATTTTCGCGCTAACAATTTTGGCCTTTGTAACTGCCTTTGTGTTTTGGAATAAGTTTGAAAAAAACAGATATTAAAAGCTTTAAATTATTAAATAAAAAACCACGCCGATTGCGTGGTTTTTTATTGCTGCTTAGTTTAGAAAGTAAAGCCGATATTAAAGTTAATACGGTATAGCCATTTATCGCTGTTTGGCGAGGTTGCAGAGGTATAACCCGTTGAGTTTGTAGAGCCACCAATAATGTTGGAGTTTTTACCCCACGTATAATCTGCCCAAACCATAAATGGTGAAGCAATAAACATCATCCCTGTGGTGTTCATTTGCGAGTCTGACCAATCATCACGTTTTTTATCCAAGTAACTATAGTCATTATAAAACTTAATGGATTTTAGCTTGCCCATATTGGTGACAGGCAACGTATAGGCAAGGTTTAAACTGGCAATGGTTCCTTCTGAAGCAATGAAATAAGCAGGTGTAAGTCCATTCGCCCCCATTAAAGTCATATCATTATTTACACCATCGGGATTTTTAGCATCGTATTGATAATGAATGACCGAGCTTTGTAAATTAAAGCGTTTGTAGTTGTTTTCGGTATGCAAACCGACTGCATAATATTTGCCGTCTTTGTCGGTAATATCGTTATGTAGCTGAGCAATCGCACCCGATACACCAAACTCTTGCTTACCGAAATCAGTTTCTAACTTGCGAACAATACGGGTATTCACCTGATTGCGTTTTTCATTTTGATAGGCTTTTTGAGATGGAAATGCATTTCCTGCCAAGTCATCATAAGTTGCACTCTCAGGGGAATAACGCAAGTTCGTCTCTAACATTTGCGGGTAATAACCAAGTTTTAAATCCCAGTCTTTGTCGTGATAATTCCAGTTAATCCCCGGTGCAATATTGTTGCCATAACCTAAAAAGAATGGAATGTGATAGGTCCAGCCATTTTGTGGATAGGGATAAATCGTGAAAGGCTTATAAACCAGACCTGCTTCAATGCTGTTATTGGCATCTAAGTTATAGCCGACATATGCTTTTTCAATGGACGTTTTCTGTTGGTCTTGAACCATATAACTGGCACTGATATAGGCATCATCAAATTTACCTTTGATATCTACCTTGAAAATATCAAAATGAAGTTTTCCAAAACCACGGTTTGGCCCCTCCCAATCTTCATAGCGTTGATTTAACCGAACCACCCCACCTAACTTTAATGAGTCTGTGCCATCATCACTTTTCCATTCAAGCAATGAGTCTTTAGCAAATGCATTGACGCTTACCCCCAGCGTAAGCGGTGCAATGAATGCCATGATCAATGAAGTCTTTTTCATCTCTACATCCTTGATTGAGTTCCAGCGTCCTGCTGGAACTTTATTTGTTTTACCTGTAAAACTTAGTTTTTATTGTTTTTTAGACAAAAAATTTTATCTAAAAAAAGGATGGCTTAGCAGCTCCCATCGCATATGTACTAAACCATCCAAACTGGTTAATACAGTTTCTTTTGCGGTGGACCCGCAAAATTTAATGGCCCAATCGAGTTCATATCGAGCTCGATTACAGTTGGTCCTTCAAAAGCGACAGCCTCTTGAATAACCGTTTTAAACTCATCTGCACTACCAACTTTCCAGCTTTTCACCCCCATTGATTCGCCAAGAAGTTTGTAATCAGGTGTATGCAGTTCATTGAAATACTGACGACCACCGAAGTAGTTATTTTGAATGCCACGCATTACACCATAACCACCATCATTCATAATCATTAAGACCATATTAGTGTTTTCTTGCACCATAGTTGCAATCTCACCAATACCAAGCATTAAGCCGCCATCGCCGACTAGACCAATCACTTTTTTGTCAGGGTTAGCAACCGAAGCACCAATTGCTGTTGCAAGGCCTAAACCAATTGCACCCGCAAGTGAGTGGATATTTTGGTTTGGTGCTTGTACAGGGAATAAACGGCTGCCCCATGTGCTACCAGACATGGTGATGTCTCGTACAAAAATGCCGTCTTGCGGTAATGCTGCACGCAAGTGATCACAAATTAAAGCGTACTGATCGATTTGTTTACGAAGTGCATCAATTGCAGCTTGTTTAGCCGCCACTACAGCATCATCATAATCGGCGTCAACTTTTGAAGTTCCTTGAAGCTGTTCTAACACACGTGTTAAGACATCTTTGGCATCGCCACAAATGAAGTTGCGAATTTTGTAATTACGTTGCTGAGCCACAGGGTTTGCATCTACCTGAATAATGTTTTCAGGAAACTCAACCGAATAGGTTTTTGTTTCATTACTACGTAAACGAGAACCCACTACCACCATCAGGTCGGCATCTTTTAATAACTGTTCAACACCTGCAGAGTTATGGAACGCACCTAAGCTACGTGGATGATCATCTGCCAACACCCCACGAGCATGAGTCGAGGAAACAACTGGAATACCTAAATCTGCAATTGCTTTAACTTCGGCAATGCTATTTAAAGTTCCACCACCAATCCAGAAAATCGGGCGTTTTGCTTTTTTGATCTCGCTTACAAGAAGATCAATTTCAGCTTGCTCTGCCTGTGGCAATTCAAGTGCTTTCACTGGCCCAAGATTAAGTGGTAAATCAATTTCTGCTGCTTGTACATCAATTGGTAACTCAACACTAACTGGTCCCATTGGAACTGTAGTTGCGACACGAATTGCCTCACGAATCACACCAACAGCATTGTCTGGACTGGTAATTCGGAACGCCGCTTTGCTTGATGCACGCAAGAATGTAAGTTGGTCTTTGGTTTCATGAATGAAGCTTGCATCACGGTCGAGATATTCACGCTCAACTTGACCTGTTAAATGTAATACAGGGCTACCTGCATTCATTGCTTCAATCAGTGAACCTACTGCATTACCTGCCCCAGCACCTGTACTGGTCAACGCTACACCTAAGCCTTTAAAGCGTGAGTGTGCATCTGCCATGGTGACTGCACCTGCTTCACCACGTGCTGCAACAAAGCGCATTTTTTCACGGCGCCCTACTGCATCGGCAATAGGTAAATTGTGGATGGAAATAACACCATAAATACTATCAACTTGGTGCGCTTCTAAAACTCTTGCGATTGCTTCGCCTACATTTACACGTTCAGTCATGTCTGTTCCTCAAAATTTGTTTTCAGTCCTTGAATTTATTAATCGCACCAAGGGTTAGGCTGTTCATTCAGCCCCATATAAATACTCTTTTGTTGCATGTACGATAAAATGCCCAAACGGCCTTTTTCGCGCCCAATCCCACTGTCTTTAAAGCCACCAAACGGAGCACTAATCGAGAATTTTTTGTAGGTATTAATCCATACCGTTCCCACTTCTAATGCACGTGCAATGCGCCAAGCTTTACGATAGCTTTCAGTCCAGATGCCTGCGGCAAGGCCAAAACAACTGTCATTGGCTTGGGCAATTAAATCTTGCTCATTGTCATATTTCATAACGACTAAAACAGGGCCAAAAATTTCTTCCTGACAGGTTTGAGCACTGTTATTTAAGCCAGTGATAATGGTCGGTAAGTAATAGCTTCCTTTGGCATAGTCACCACTCCTAAGTGCCTCACCACCAATCAAAACTTGACCACCTTCGCTTTTGGCAAGTTGCACATAGCGATCAACTGACTGCAAATGCTTGTCATTGACCAGTGGACCTAAATGCACACCCGCCTGTTCCGGATGGCCCACACGTAAGCCTTTGGTAATTTCAACCAAACGCGTTAAAAACTGATCGTAAAGACTGCTATGAATAAACAAGCGAGAACCTGCGATACACGCTTGGCCTGCCGAGCTAAAAATTCCGTACGCCACACCTTTAGCAGCCAGTTCGACATCTGCATCCGGTAAAACGATGGTTGGTGACTTACCACCTAACTCAAGCGAAGTGGTAATGAGTTTGTCAGCGGCAATGTGTGCCAAATGACGACCCGTAGTTGTTCCACCCGTAAAAGAGATTTTACGAACCAGCGGGTGCTGAGCAATTGCATCACCAATCACAGAACCACGCCCAACCAACACACTGAGTAAGCCTTTTGGTAAACCAGCCTCTTCAAAAATTTTGGCAAGCTCTAAAGCAATGAGTGAAGTTGCTTCTGCTGGTTTTAACACCACGGCATTTCCTGCTGCCAAAGCAGGAGCAAGCTTTTGAACTTCACTTGCAATTGGAGAGTTCCAAGGGGTAATAGCTGCTACAACACCTACAGGTTCATGCACACTCATGGTCATAAAGTCCGGTGCACGCTGAGTGGTGAGCTCATCGTTCAGCGTTTCACATGCTGCTGCAACATAACGCGCAGTCGCCGCAGCGCTCATCACTAAACCACGAGTTTCGGTTAAAGGCTTCCCATTATCGCGGGTTTGCAGTTTCGCTAATTCATCTACACGCGCTTCAATAATGTCTGCAACTTTATAGAGAATACGTGCGCGCTCATGCGGCAAGCTGTTTCTCCAGCTCGGTTCACGCCAAGCCTGATCTGCTTTTTCAATTGCTTCATTTACATCTTCAAGCGTTGCTGTTGAAAGCTCAGCGTTTACCGACTGATCTGCCGGAAACAGGCTTTGAATGACTGCACCACGGCCTAATCGCCATTCACCTGCAATATAAATTTCCTTTGCCATGATCAAATCCTTCTTAAATCTGTATTGCTTCTACACTGTTGCGACAAGCACGAATCACGCTAAGCGCAGCCAAAGTTGATGTTTTCGGGTTACTTGGCAACGGCACGCCCACCAGTTCAATGGTCATTTGTCCAAAGCCGCCTTCTGCCACAATGGTGTGTTTGTTTTTGTTGATGGTTGGATCAACAGTTAACTCAACCATGGTTTCATCCATTCCAAGCCCTGCAAGTGCAATGGTTGCTGCAACGTTGGCATTGGCTGGAAATTTGGTCGCAGCTTCACGGGCAGTTCCAGTAAAAAAAACCGTAGGTTCTGAAACATGGTCTAAATCGACCAATTGCTCTGCATAACTGCCCTTCCAGCTTTTTGGACTTTTACAGCCTTTATAAGTGACCTTTTGCAAGCCACCTTCTTTGGCCGCAGAAATACCGTCAATACCTGCGATAGCCCCTGCCAGTAAATGCAGATGGGCATCATTTTTTTCGGCAGTTTGTTTAAGCTGAACCAAAAACTCGCTATCAGCCAAAGTACCCACCGAAATCAGACCAATGGTCCAACCTTTCGCTAAAACTTTTTGAGCATGCTCTTTCACTGCTGCTTGACCTGCCACTTCAATGACATAGTCTGGTGTACCATCACATTGCTCAATATCTGAAATCACTTGAATGTCAGAAGAGACTTGTGACTGCACTTTTTCAATGCTGCGAGATGGCACTACAATCCACTTGAGTTGCAGATCTTGGGGCAAGTGGGCATACACTTCTGCTGCCATTGCGCCAAAACCAATCATCATCAACTTTTTCATGACAGCACCTGATATTTATAAATGTTTGTTAAAACCACCTGAGACATCTATTGCCGAACCTGTGGTGTAAGATGCCAATGGTGATGCCAAGAAAACTAAAGCACGTGCAGGCTCTTCTGGACGGCCTAAGCGCTGCATAGGAATGCCACGATTTTTTGCGATATTGCCGGTCCACTCTTCCCATGACAGATTTAAATCTGAACGGGTTTCATAACGGCGTTTCCACTGCGCAGATTCGACCATTCCAAGTAAAATTGAGTTCACACGAACGCCATATTGAGTAAACTCATGCGCTAATGAATGGGTTAAATTCAACAGCGCAGCGCGTGCAGATGAAGTCGCAATCATGTGCGGTTCTGGTTGCAATGCCAGTAACGAGTTCACATTGGTAATTGAGGCATTTGCCGACTGTTTTAAGTCGTCGAGAAAAGCCCGTACCGGATGTAAAACACTGAAATATTTCAGCTCAATTTCTTTCATCCAGTCTTCATCTTGTGTGTTTTCAAAATTTGAAACACGGCCTTGCCCAGCATTGTTAATGAGCATGTCCACATTGCCCAAATTGAGTTTGACGTCTTTGGCAAATTGCAGAACTTCTTCTTTTTTCAACACATTACATGCTTTGGTAAAAATATTGGCATGTGGAAATTTTTCTAAAATATAGTGCTTAGAAGCATTTAAACGTTCTTCATCGCGACCACACCAAGCAACTTTTGCACCCTCTGCAACCAGTATTTCAACAGCAGCCAGCCCAATCCCAGATGAGCCACCGGTAACAACTGCAACTTTTCCTTCAACTTGGAAGCTCATAATCCTTAATCTCTCTTACGATTGTTCCTGAATCGTCAACATAATTTGGTTAAATGCTTGCGGTTGGTCGACATAACTTAAATGTCCTGCATCTTCTAGGACGAAGTGCTGTTCCAACTGCAATTCCTGAGCAAGCTCTTGTATACCTAACGCAGGAGTGATTTGATCTTGCTGCCCTGCAATCACTGTGCATGGGACTTTTAAATTAGTTAAGTAATTACGTATTTCGTCATATGCCAGTAAGTACGATGCATGTGTGAAACCCTGTAGGGTCAACTGTTGCATCACCTCTGAAACTAAGGCTAAGGCTTGTGGCTCTTGTTTATAAATCAAATGAGGTCCACGGCTTTGGGCCATTCCTTTAGCACCGAGCTCTTTCAACATTTTTGGTCTTTTTTCAAAAACCTGAATTTGTGTCTGTTCATCGTGGCGTTGGTAGCCTTGCGCCAAGTTAGCGACCACCAAGTGTTTCACTCGCTCTGGGTACAGTGCAGCAAATGCACTGGCCTGTAAGGCACCTAATGAGTGTCCGACCACAATTGCTTTTTCAATTTTTAAAACATCGAACAATGCTGCCAAACGCTTTGCGTAGTCGGTCGCATTGGGCTGATCAGTTAAAAGTTCATCTGATTTGCCATAGCCCGGTGCATCCCAGGCAATGACATGAAAATGATGAGACAACACTTCAAGTTGGTTTACCCATGAAGCAGAACCTGAACTAATGCCGTGCAACAGCACAAGGTACTCGCCCTGACCGGCTTCCCGATAGGCTTGTTGCTGGCCTTGAACATTGACCGTTTTCACTGGAAATTCTGCTAACTTTTCAATGAGTGTCATCATTTTTAATTCTTTCCTTTCATTCACTTCATCAAACAATTAACGTTTGATTTGAGACAATGGATGCTCTGGTGGATAGTTAGGAATTGTTGGTTTACCTGTTCCCAACATCACGCACATCAAGGCATCTTCTTGACCTGGGTTAAATAAACCACGGTAGATCCCCGGTGGAATTGAAATCAGGTCACGCTCTTTTAAACGGGTTTCAAATTTTTCGCCGTTGTGCTCAATAAACAAATCAATTTCGCCGCGGAGCATAAAGAAAACTTCTTCAACGTCGTGGTGAATGTGCAAAGGACCTTCACACTGTGGTGGTAGAACCATGGTTGAAAACGTGAAGTTTTCTGCTGGAACGGTGTTACCGTCATTTGCAACACCTGTTGCACCCGTACCCATGTAACGCATTTGTGCACGGCGATATTTCGGGTCGTAATCAGCTTGGAACTTCAAAGCATCGAAGTCGTATTTACGTGTCTCAAAGCGAGCAATACGCGTGTTTAACCAATCTTCTAAAGAAGTACCTTCTGGTTGTGCCCACGATTCGAATTGTTGTGTAGTCATTTTTTAAACTCCTATACAGTGAATTAATAACGTTTTAAAAGAGGAACCAAGAACAACGACCCAATGACAGCGACTGCAGCCAAGAAGGTAATTCCCAAATTAAAACTATGTGTTTGCATCACGATGTAACCGATAAGAACAGGTGCAATTGCACTTGCAAAATTACCTAAACCGTTAAATATTCCACCCGCTGTCGCACCTACATTTGAGGTGGTTACTCGGGCAAGCAAAGCAAATACCGCAGCCACTCCAAAGCCCCACGCCATAGCACTTAAAGACATAGCAGCAATAATCAATAATGGCTCAGTCATAATGACCATCACATACATGAAGATGCCCGCGAGTAATAAACCGCTGAATACTTGAATTGCGCGGCGGCCTAATTTGTCAGATAAAAACGCACCAACTACTTCGCCAATTAACATTGCAATGAATGGAAAGCTTGAATACACCCCAAACTCTTTGAGGTTGAATCCTTTGTCTTGCATGAGATAAGAAGGAACCCAACTGTTTAGGCCCCACAGATAAGTCATTAAGGCAATATTGAATAAGCACACCAACCAGAACGCGCTATTGCTCACAAGTACTTTGGTATTGGCGATATGGCCTTTGAAGTTAGTACGTTTACTTTCACCTTCAAGCTCAACAGTTTTCTTGAGTTGCAAGTTACGCAGACCAAAAACAATGCTTAAAATTGCAATGAGTGTTAGTGCAGCCATCACAAAAAAAGTGGTATGCCAGTCGTGGTGTGCCAGAACGGCTGCCGTAATTGGGAACCCAAGGAATGCACCAATCGGTGTACCCAGTAAGAACATGGTTGAGGCACGTGCCTGCTGACGGTCTGTATAAGTCTGCTTAACAATGGTGTATGCCAAAGCAAATAGCGGACCTTCTGCTAAACCGAGCAGTACACGTAAAATCAACATGCCTGAGTAGCTGGTGGTAAAGCCCATGCAAAGCATGAGTAGGCCCCAAGAGGTCACGCTCCAGAACAGCATTTTCTTTGGGTTAAAAATATCGCCTAAAAAGCTTAGAAAGACTGATGAAAAACCATAAGCAAGTAAAAAACTTGTCATGAGCCATCCGAGCTTGGCTTTATCTTCAGTAATTCCCATCGAGCTTTGAAAATGTGGGTCTGAAAATAAAACCGCAATACTGATCTTGTCGAAAAACGCCAGTACCACACACACCATAAGGACAAAAGCAGGTACCCAATGCTTCAATCCACTTTTTTCTTCATTACTCATGTGTCATTCCTTCGATTTGGTAATGAGAACCAGATTTAATGTTTACGGTTTTAACTTCATGACATTAAATTCAGCATCTGCTAATAGTTTTGGATCTAAAACGGTGTTGGCTTGCATCCAACGTTTTGCCAGTTTGACTAGCTTCGAGTCATTAATAGCAATCATGTTGAGCAAACGATTTTCATGGTCCAGATATAAATAGCTCACCTGATCTTCACCGCCTTGGCGAATGACCAATTCTTTGGTTTTTTCAGGTTGATACGTTCCTAAAATCTGAATGTTGAAGTGATATTGATCAGACCAAAGCCATGGAATATCGCTATATTCAGTTTCAATTCCCAGCATTGATTTCGCAGCTGCAATCGCTTGATTTTGTGCATTTGCCCAAGACTGAATGCAATAACCCAAGCCCGGATGAATCGCGACATCGCCTGCGGCATAAATGTTTTGATCTGAAGTTTGCCCAAAACAATTCACCACAATGCCATCTTTCACATCAAGACCAGCGTGTACACCTAACTCTTTGGCAATGTCAGCACCTGCACCTACCACGACACAGTCAAATAACTGACTATTTTGAGGATGATTCACCACTTCAACTTTCTGATTAGGTGCTTCAACCAAATGAAGGCTCTTGCTGTCTAAATGAATTTTTGTACCTTGGGTCTCATGCATATTTTTTAAAAATGCAGAAACTTCCGGACTCACACTTCTTGCACATAAACGGTCACCATATTCAAAAATATGAACCTCTTTACCTTGCTTACGTGCGGTTGCAGCGATTTCCAAACCAATCCAACCACCGCCAATCACAGCGACATTTTTTGCATTCTTTAAAATTTCAGCCAAACGTTCACAGTCATGCACATTGCGTAAGGTCACAACATTTGGAATAAACTGCCATGTATTAACTGGTACACGTGCACGGCTTCCGGTTGCAATCAGCAATTTGTCATAGGGTAAAATCTGGCCACTTTCTAAATGAACCTGTTTTTGTTCACGATCGACTTTTGTTGCAATTTCCGGTTTATGCCATTGAACGTTGAACTCTTGAACCTGTTCTGGAGAGAACAGATTCAAACTTTCATAAGTTGCTTCTTTTGAAAGTACTTGCTTAGACAGTGGCGGACGCTCATAAAACACTTGATCTTCATTTGAAACCACGTGAATTTCGCCCACATAACCGTTTTGGCGTAGTGTGCTTACTGCCCAACCCGCTGCCTGTCCGGCACCTACAATTACAATCTTTTCCATAGCCATCTTCCTTGTTCAGCCATACCTATTAAACAGGCTTCACCTGACGGCGGGTTGTGTCATCAAGACCACCTTCAATCGCCCATTCGGTGAAAAGCTCTAGACGATGCTCTTCTACACGTGGCTGCCATTCTTCTGTCAAATAATCATCGTTGGTGTAATATTCAAACGCACCACCTAATGGCGAGTTGACGTACCAGAAATAAGCAGAAGAAATTGGGTGACGTCCCGGTCCAATAAAGGTTGACCATTCCGAACGATTCATATTTAAACCGCCCCCAATTACTTCATGGATATCACGTACTACAAACGCAACGTGATTTAAGCCAGCAGGTTTATTTGGAACACTGAGCAAGAATAAATCATGGTGATAACCTTCACCGCGGCAACGTAAGAATGCACCACGGTTTTTATAGGCATCCGATAAATGAAAGCCTACTTTTTCAATATAGAAGTTTTCAGTTGTTGCCAAATCTTGTGTGAAGAACACCACGTGTCCAATCGCAACAGGCTGACCTTTTTCATAGACAGGACTTGCTGCATTAACACGTTGAATATTGCCGTATTGGTTAATGCCTTCCGTTTTAAGTTCAGGAACTTCCTTAACAAAGCTTTGTTCAAAACGAATGGTCATGCCATTTGGGTCAAGACACTGAACTGTATTTTCAGTACGTTTAAAACCTTTTACATCGGCCAAACGAGCTGCCAAGTCTTCAAGGTCTTGAACACTATCAACGCCCCAAGTCACTTCACGTAAAGTTGAACCTTGTTCAATAGCAGCAGGCAAACGATCATCATCACAATTAAATAGATAAATCTTGCTGCCATTTTGGGTTTGGTATAAATCTGTGCCTTCAATATCTGAAGTACTTTGACTTAAACCAAAATCTGCCAAAAACTTGTTTGAAGCGGCTCTATCTTCAACTCCAAACTTTAAAATCTCGATCCCTGTAATCATTTGACTACTCCTTAGTTAAAGACAAAACCGCCATTGACCGGAATATTTTGACCTGTCACAAAAGAGGACAAATCCGACAGTAGATACAATGCTGTTCCATTTAAATCTTGTGGAAGTTGCTGACGTTGAATCGCTCTTCCGTTGACATATAAATCGTGACGTTCTTGAGGTACATACTCGGTTGCTTCAACCAAAGTTAACCCCGGAGACAATGTGTTGACACAGATATTGAACTGACCCAACTCTCTTGCCATTGAACGTGTCATAGCAACAATTGCACCTTTACTTGCAACATAAGCCATTAGGTTCGGTGCGCCCCAAAGTGCTGTATCGGAAGCAACATTAATAATTTTTCCGGCAGCCGATTGCTTTAAATGGGGAACGCAGGCCTTACTGATCAGCCATGTGCCTTTCACATTAATATTCATAACTCGATCCCAAAGTTCAGGATCGTAATCAATCATATTTTTTCCACCGACATTGGTTGCTAGTGCCGCACAGTTCACAAGGCCATCTAGTCCTTGGAGTACGTCAACACTTTTTGCAACCGCATTTTCAATAGAGTCTGCATTGGCAAGGTCAACGGTGACCGCATGAACGTTTAGCCCTTGTTGCTGTAACGCTTGGGCTTCTTGTTGCACCAAGTCAGACAAAATATCTGCCATCACAACTTCAGCACCAGCCTCGGCAATCGCTTGCGCGAAATCTCGGCCTAAACCACGCGCAGCACCAGTCACTAAAACTTTTTTGCCTTGCAACAACGCTACATTAGCCATGAGCTTCTTCCTGCATCTCGATACGGTTTGATGCATTTAGTGCAGCAATTTTCTTTAATTGCTTCTCAGCTTCTTTTTTCATTAAACGGCGTAAACGTGCAAGACCAACATCGTGTTGATAGAGGAACTCTTTTTCACGCGCATTTGGCGCAAGGTTTTCTAAAATAATTCGGTCTTGTTCCAATACATCCCAATGCAACTGCTCTAAATGATTGCGATACAAGAAGCGCCATACATTTCGTTGCCAACCACTCACCTTACGGCAGCGCCAGAAAAATACGCGAGTATTGTTAGCGTCAATTGGCGTTGCATAGCCCACAATCCAGAATTCGCCACCTGGGCCAAATTGCTTACGGTATGGAATTGAAAGACGTAACCAGCTCGCACCTGTTGAACCATATTCGACCCAGTCGAAGTTCACCCCTGTTTGACCTTCTTTTTCAAAAACAAAGCCATTATCGGTTGTGCGATGCTTCATCTCTGCGGTACGTTCACCATCTGCCATCGAATGCGATGTAGCGTGTAAATAGGTCCCGTGCATTGGGTCCATCACGTTATCAATCGCGTATTGATGGTTTACTTTCCAGTCTGCTTGGCAAAGGAATGAACTCCACTCTTCACTTGCCAGTTGTTCTGGAAACTCAAGCGGTGCGGGTTGTTCATTTGCATCGATACCAAACCAAATGAAGATTGCGCCATGTTGCTCAATGACAGGATAGTTCTTTAAACATTTCGTTCCAGTCATTGGACATTCATGAACCGCTGGCACATCAGCAACCACACCATCAGCACGAACTTCAACACCGTGATACCAGCAAGCCACTCGGTCACCCAAGTTCCAACCAAGTGAAAGACGTGCACCGCGGTGTGGACAGCGATCTTCAAGTGCATGAACCTGACCTTCGGCATCACGCCAAACCACAATATTTTCGCCTAAACGAGTAATTCCAACTGGATTAGCAGCGACTTCCCAACTTGCTAAAACCGGATGCCATTGGTCACGTAAACCAAGTTCTAAATATTCTTCAGCGCTTTGTGAAGTTGATACGATTGCGTTCATTTTATTCGTCCCTGAATCAATAACCTAAACGTTGCATTTCTTCTGTAAAGCTCGCAGAAGTCCATTCATTACCAGATTCACAGCGGAAACCCTGTTGATTAAGTGCAGAAACAACATCATCCAACTCAGTTGCGCCCGCAGAAAATGCCTGAATCAAGTTCTTTACAAAGTCTTGTTCGTAGAGAGTCGGTTCTTTATAACGTGTTTGCCAAACCAACAATTCAGATTGACCAGGAATTTGAATATTGTTGATACCTGCTTCGGTTGCCGGCGTTGCATGAATCCAGCTTGCCAACTTTTCATTAAATGTCTTCATTGTTCTGCTTCCTTGTACATGTGAGGACTAGAGTTGAATTTGAATATCCTGTCCTTCAACACGAACTGGGTACGTACATAGGTTTCTACACCCGGGTCCACTTTTTAGCTCACCTGTCTGAATGTCAAAAATTGCTTCGTGCAATGGACATTCCACAGTTTGATCTTCGATAAATCCTTCGGTTAATAAGGCATACGCATGAGGGCAAACATTTTCGATAGCAAAGTAATTTTCATCGACGAAAAATACGCCTATTTTTTTCCCTTCAATTTCGATGGCTTTCGGCTCATCTTCGCTAACGTCACCTTGCTGACAAACTGAGATCCAACTCATATCTTGCGTCCTCGTTTTGTTTTATATACAAAACTTAATTTCATTTTCAAAACACAAGCAAAGAATAATACTCTTGATTAATTTTTGTCAAAGTAAAAATAAACATATAAATCATGCAATTAATTAATTTTAAATAATTTGTTACGTTTCAAAATAAAAACTTTGTTTTAAATATAAAAATTGTTTTATGCGATCTTTATAATTACAATAGTTCTAAAATAAAGCATAATGCCCTAATTCGAACCCTGTTTTATTTATAGGAAAACAACACGAATGAGCCTAGAGATTGAAGAAGATTCGCAAGAATCAGAAACAACAAAAAATGATGATCGGTATTTAGTACCAGGGCTTGTGCGTGGTTTAGCCATCTTGCAAGCTTTTAATCAACAAGCACAAGAAATGACGATTACAGAAATTGCCGAAATTTTGGAAGTGAACCGTTCTAGTGCATTTCGTCTGATCTACACACTTGAAGCTTGCGGTTACTTAAGGAAAGCTTCACAAAAAACGTATGCTCTCGATTCAAAAGTCATGGAGCTTGGTTTTAACAGTTTATCTAAACTTTCATTACTCGATTTATCGACGCCCTTAATGAAAGAACTACGCGACCAGACCAAACTGGCAGTACATCTGACCGTTTTAGAAGGTACACACATTGTTTTTGTAAATAACGTTCAATCTATGGGAACGTTTACCAGCAATATTAGTTTAGGTACTCGCTGGCCTGCCCATGCAACCGTCATTGGTCAAATGTTATTGTCAGATTTACCAGAGGCAGAAGTACGACAACGTTACCGTAATTTCAATGAGTGGGATAGTTACTCAGAACTGACCCCAACCAGTTTGAAAGCACTCATACAAAAGTTGAGTTATGTAAAAACTCAAAAATCGATGGTGAGCTGGGGTCATTACAACCACGATATGGCTGCTTGTGCTGCCCCTATTTTCAAACAATCAAATGGAAAAATGGTGGCGGTTCTTTCAGTGAGCTGCCCAATTACCACTTATGATGAAAAGACCTTTAAAGAAGATATTGCCGCTATGGTAATCACAACCGCAGATAAAATTTCAAAATTTATTTATTAAAAAAAGCGACGTTAAGTCGCTTTTTTTGTGCTTTTATTTCATCAATTAAAAACTACTTTAAAAACTTCACCATTCATATCCTGAAAACTCAGTAGCAAATGATTTTCTTTAATATCAAACTTTAAATACTGCTGTTTAAACTGTATTACGGCATAAAACTCTTCAGCACCATCATCTAAACCAGTCGCAGAGACCTGTGTGCCTTGTGGAAAATCCTTGAGCCATGCAGCCTTATAAAAATCTGACACTGAATTAAAATCTATATATTTTGTGGGTTCGGCCATAATTTTTTGGGCCATCGCATCAAACTGTTGCTGTTTATATATGACTAAATTCAGGATCATGGCTATTCTTAAAGGTTAATCATTAACAGTCATCAATAGAGTGCGTATAGTAGTGTAATTTTCCATTACGGAAATGAAAATGTAAGCCATCATTAGTACCTTTCCAAGGAAATATAGAGTAAGTATGATTTTCAGATATAACTATTTGTTTACCAAAAAACTTTTTAAAATCATTCTCGGTAGTTAAATGATTAAATAATCGAGAACCATACTTTAGACCATTTTGCTGGCTTACATATACCTTATCTAAAGATCCCGTAGAGAGTATCACTCCATCTTCATATACCCATTGATCTGGAAAATAACCACCATTGCATTCATCAGCTTCACCTTTAATAACCTGCTTTGGCTTTTTCAGATTATTTAAGGGAATATCAAAACTGTTTAATACCTTACCATGCCATAAAGGTTTAATATTGACTTGCGCATAAGAGGGAGTTGCTACTAAAAAACCAATACAAAATAAAAATATATGAGTTAAATTTTTCATAAAAATCCAGAAATTAATGATTTAGAAGTTTTGTGCCTTAGCCTTATTAATGATCAAACCTTTTTGTTTGTCTTTCATAATAATTAAAGGAGATCCAACTTTCTTAGTTTTGGTATTATCCAAATATTTTTTCTTCTGTAAATAAATCTGTTTGTCTTTAATAAAGCTATCTATGGAAGTTTCATCATCCGTATAATAACTAATATCTTGTGTATAAATATTTGACCAGTCCGCTACCCAAAAAATAATAAAATTTCCACCACGCTCCTGATAATTGTCTATAGCAAAAGTTTCAGAATCAATTTTATGTATAGTCTGGCCAGCTATTGCGGATATATCCCGACTTTGCGCTTTAAAATAGTAGGTTTTATTTTTATCTAAATTGATAGCAAATACATTATAGCCTAGCGCATCAGCTATATCAGGCTTAAAGCAAGAATAGCTTTGTATTTTTACCTGTGATGCCTGTATAGCTAATTTATTATTTTCAGCAGCTTCATCTTTCTGACATGAATCTGGTAATTTACTAAGCTGCTTTAAAGGAACAGCGTTAATCTGAGCATTTGCATAACCAGAAAAAAGAAATAAACAAAATAAAAGTTTTTTTAAAGTATGAGTCATCAAATAATTTCCAAACAGGATTATTGTTTTAATATTTTCTCATACATTAAATAGTTTTTTTCAAATCTATATGATCAACCTGCTTTCTTTTAACCTTCTCCCATTGATACCAACCATAAGCTGCCATTAACACAAAGGCTGCATATAAGGCAGAAGTTAAAAATAGATCTTTATAAATAAACATGCCCACATAAATAATATTTACAAAGACCCAAAGTATCCATGTCGCAATATGTTTTCGACTGGTCCAATAAGTTGCAAGTAAACTAAATGCGGCAAGCTGCGAGTCGAGCATAGGCACTGCTGCATCGGTAAAGTTTTTAAGTATCAAACCAAAAAGTAAACCACCTACCGCGGCAATGATCATTTGGATAATAGCGGTTTGAGCTGCAATAGGTTCAATTCGAATATCATGATCTTGCTGCTTCCCTTTGAGCCAATAGTAAAAACCATAAAAATTCATAGCCATAAAAAAGAACTGTAAAATGGTTTCGCCATAGAGCTTAAATTTATAAAACAAATAAGCATATAAAACACAGGCAAAGAAATTAACCAACCAACACCACATATTACGAGTTATCGTTAATCCCACTCCAATTAGACTAACCAAGACCGCAAAGACTTCTAGAGGTGACATAAGAGCAGCTGCTTATTGAGATCAATTTGACAAGGTATTATGAGAAAAATATGGGCCTAAGCAAACAACTAATTTAGCGTATTCAAAAAAATCTATATTCCACGCTTGAATCTAATTTGTACTTTTCTATTTATATGTTATAAAAATATCATCTATATTTTTAATATACTTATCATGTTTTTATCTAAAGCCCATTATTGTCTAGCGCGTCAATTCTACGCCTCAGAGATTAAGTTCTGTGTGGTGATTTGGCGACGTCCTTATTTTGGACAATTTGGCGCTTTGAATAAAAAAATCAAGAAGTTAATTACATAATATATTCTTTGATTTTTCTTAAAAAGCCGCCATAAAACGCGGCTTTTTTTATGTCCGTTCATCCTACAAAATATCACTTTATGGAGCTTTATATGAAGCCTTTATTTGAACAACAGAGTACGTCCAGCCCGCAGATTCAGCCGGCTGTAGCATTACCTTCATCTCCGACTCGACTCGCTACAGCCGGCCAATTTATTGCGGTCATTGTTATTTGGTCGCTTACACCTCTCGCCGCCGTCTGGACAGTACAAGAACTTCACTGGGCATGGGGATTATTCCTTCGCTTTAGTATCGCTATTCCGATTGCTTTACTGTGTCTAAAATTTTTTCGTTTAAAACTGATCTTTAGTAAAAAAGCAATTTTAAGCTACTGTGCAGGAGCCATTGGTTTATTTGGTTCCATGGCTTTTTGCTATATGGGTGCAGATAAAGTTCCTTCGGCCATTATTTCAATTATTTACGGCGCCTCTCCTTTAGTATCTGGGCTCATTAGCTCCTTTGTATTAGGACACGAGCGTTTTTCATCATGGCAGTGGCTTGGTCTCGGTATTGCTCTTGTCGGGATGAGTTTTACATTAGGGCTATCTTCATCGGGTTTTCAGCTCAACAGTATTGGTATTATGCTAGAGCTGATCGCTATGCTGTTTTATGTATTGTCGACTTTTGCCGTAAAATCTGTCGGAGCGCATATTCACCCCATTATACAAATGACGGGTTCTAGCCTTGTCTCGTGGGTAGGTTACGTATGCTTATTGCCTTTCTTCTGGTCGTATCTTCCAACTGAATTTCCAAGTCTGAAAATTTCACTCGCGGTCTTCTATAGTGCTGTCTTTTCTTCTGTACTTGCCATGATTTTTTATTATCAGCTCATTAAGGTACTACAGCCGACGACGGTACTACTTATTACAATTATTACCCCTGTTTTAGCCACCTTTTGGGGAACATGGTTCAACCATGAACACCTTAGCTCACATCTAGTTTTAGGTTTAATCATGTTGTGTCTAGGGCTATTGATGTATTCAAGGCGCTCTGCATAAGCTTATACAACCTGACTCATCTATGAGTCAGGTTGCACTTTTAACTCATATTTACAGCATCATTTTATTTTCACTTACCAAGTCATCAACAAATTGTATTTGATCGTTTTTAAATGATTGTTTAAAAGATAATTAAAGACAAATAAAGAGCGTGAGAATATGTCAAATCAAACAGGGAAAGTCAGCCGTGAAACTCGAGGACATATTTTTTTAATTGGTCTAGATCGGGCAGCAAAACGCAATGCCTTTGATAGCCACCTCATTAAAGACTTATCACTAGCACTGACCGAATATGAAAATAATGATGCTCTGCGCTGTGCAATTATTTTTGCACATGGTGACCATTTTACGGCGGGTTTAGATTTAGTTGAGTTACAACCTAAACTTGCTACAGGTGTTTTTGATTTTAGTGATGAAGAAATTAACCCGTGGGGTACAGTTGGCCGAAAACTAAGTAAACCATTAATTGTAGCCATACAAGGTTATTGCTATACCGCTGGCATAGAACTATTTCTTAATGCAGATATTGCAATTGCAAATGAAAATACTCAGTTTGCGCAAATGGAAGTCCAACGTGGCATCTTACCATTTGGCGGTGCAACTGCCCGCTTTACTCAGGCAGCAGGTTGGGCCAAAGCGATGCGTTATTTGCTTACAGGTGACTCTTTTGATGCAAAAACAGCTTTTGATATGAACCTGATTACAGAAGTTTGCTCAGAAGGTACGGAGCTTAAACGTGCAATAGAACTGGCTGAAAATATCGCGCAAGCTGCACCACTTGCTGTAAAAGCGACCCTCGCTTCTGCCCGTGAAGCCATTAATGAAGGTTATGAAACTGCTTTTAGCCAATTACAGAGCCATCTTCAGCCTTTACTCACCACAGAAGATGTTCAAGAAGGTGTGTTTGCCATGTTGCAAAAAAGACCGCCTGTTTTTAAAGGTAAATAAAACCTACTCAAACTTATACTTCGCGGTTTAAAACTTATTACTCTCTAAGCATATATGCAAAAAGAAAGCCCACATCATGTGGGCTTTCTTTTTATTTATTAGGTTTATTCAACTCTAACAATTTTACCAAATTCATCATGGTGAACGACCGTAATTTTTTGGCTACGGCCCTGTTCAATTTCTTGCTCTGGCAAATCAAAGTAGCGTGCATAATCATCTGTCTGTTTCATGTTAAGTGCACTCCCCCCAACACGGCGTTCAGGCAATACATGACTCCATAGCAACAAACCAATTGCACAAGCAATAAGTGCTGTAAAGCCATGCTCAATTCCCACACCAAAGGCACTAAATAAACGGTGTACCAAATGTGTTTTTTGTAGTTCAACCAATAGCCATACAAACACGAACGGACGCCACAACAACAACCAACCGCCCCACATCATGGCTGTGCTTGTTGTAGAAACATAGCGTTTGTGCCATGGTAATTGACGACGTAAATCAATAATCAACGAATTTGTCTTCATTTCTCTTTACCTAACGAAGTGCTGCGGTTTTCCCCAGACATCAATACAGCACGATCTTTAAAATCTCATGACTCTTGCATTTCATCTAACGAATGCCCCGATCCGGGCTCACCCAACGTGCTCGTTTCTCATCCCCACGTCGTAAGACTTTTGGAAATGCCACAATGGTTGCCGAAATGGTGATTAGCCAAAAGACCAATGGATACCAGATCATCCAGAAATAGTTTTTTCCTAGATGCGGTTCATAGCGACTATCCATCCATTTGCTTAAAGCAAACTGAATTAGACAGGTTGCCCCCAATAAAATACCGCTACCATACGGTAAAAATGGGGAACTCACAACGGCTAAAGCAGGGACCGGTAAAATAAAATGTACCAACCACAACACAGCCATTGCCAGCATTAAATATGACCAGACTAAAGTTAAGCAAAGCTCAAACATGAGAGGCCATAAAAAATTCAATTTTGGTTTGGTGAACACATCAATGTTTTTAATTAAAACCTGTGCTCCACCCATTGCCCAACGTAAACGCTGTTTCCACAAACCGTTTAAGGTTTCAGGCATTAAAATCCAGACCAAGGCATTCGGTTCAAAACGAATGTCCCAGCCTGCACGCTGCAATTTCCAAGTAATGTCGATGTCTTCGGTCAACATATTTGGAGACCAATAATCGACTTGGTGAACAGCACTTTTACGGAAAGCGGTAATTACACCAGACACCGTAAACAAACGACCAAATGTACGCTGTGCACGTTTGATCATTCCCACAATCGAAGAAAACTCACCGACTTGAATACGTCCTAACAAAGTTGAACGCGTACGAATACGTGGGTTTCCAGTTACGGCTGCAACTGTTGGGTTCTGAAGAAAATGACGAATCATCCATTTCGCTGCATGCGGGTCAAGCAAAGCATCGCCATCGATACCAATTAAAAACTCGGCATCGGTCATCAGGCTGCCTGCCTGTAGGCCCATTGCTTTACCTTGGTTTTGTGCAAGGTGAACAACACGAAGCTTTTCGTATTGTTCAGCTAAACGGTCCAGCACTTCACCCGTATTATCCGAACTGCCATCATTAATCGCAATCACTTCAAAATTAGGATAGTCCAGTTTTAAAGCATGACTAATGGTTTCCTCTGCATTATCACCTTCGTTAAAGCAAGGAATAAGTACAGCAACTTTCGGATAGCTTTCTAATGGAGCTGGTTGATCGTAAGGTGGAGCCTTACGTTCCTTCCAATAGAAAATGACCGCACCTATCATCCATAGATATGACATAAACAATGGATAATAAAAAACGAATTTTAGGGCGTGCGACCATATTGCAGCAAAGATTGTCATGTTTCAGCCTCGACTACGGCACAAGACGAGATGATTTTTCAGCAAATGCTTTATGCATCACGTTCACGTCCGGATGATCTTTGATTGGGTCATCAGGGTAATATCCGACATGCATTACGCCTTGTTCATAGAGAGAATGAATTGTCGCAGCCATTTCAGTTGAAGGTACCTTTTCGTTATTACGCCAGTTCGTTGCCTGTAGCTCAAAAACTGTTTTCTTAATGCCATTTGGATATTGCTTAACACGATCAACCATATCTTTATAGAATTGATCTGAGTTTTTCACTTGCTCCATATAAGGCATCGCCATAATAGCAGTAAAATCATAACGGTTTAATGACTCTTCAAGTGACTGAGAGTACCAATTTTCCGCATATGGTTTTAAAGCCACTTGCGCATATAAATTACGTGCTGTTAACAGGAATGGCTCATATTGACGAACCTGATCCACAAGCTGCATCGCAAAATCATCTAAATATCTGGTTTTGTATGCAGTCCACTTTTGCAAATCTTCGTCATTTGCACGAATTTCTGCCAAGTCTGTTGGTAAGCCTTGTTTTGCATAAGCTTTTAAAGCATCTGGGCTTGCATCTTCATAATCAGACAGTGTCACATCGTCATGGAATAAAATTCCATTGAAAGACGATGACTTCGCTAAGTCTTGATATATTTCACGGATAGTTTGACGCGCTTCAGGTGAAAAAGGACTTAAACGAATGTATCCCATATTAAGGTGTCCACCCGTTTTATCCTGTTGGGTTACAACCAAATCTTTTGATACAGGATCAGTTTTTGGTAGTTCCCATGCCAATAATGGCATCCACGCATAAATACGGCTTACAGGAGTACGTGTTTGAATTTGCCATGCAACACGGTTAAATAAATCAGCACGCATAGGAATATGTCGATTTGGGAAGTATACCATATCGGCAGAACCATTCGCATCTGCATCAGAGAAAGCCTGCAAATAAACTGTATTTACGCCCATTGCATTAATACGGTCGAGTAAATTACCTAAATTACGCTCTTGCTGTTGCGGGTCTGGATCATAGATATAGTCGAGATCCACATGCATGATTTTTTGCGGACGGTTATTATCCGTTAAATTTAACTCACGGTTTTTAATCTCTTGAGCTAAATCATTTGTGCTCATTCCGCCCTCTACCAAAATACGGCTCATATTTTGTAGAGACTGTTTAGCGTGATCCGCCCCATCATCAAGTGTGATGGTAATTGGCATACCAAGCTTTTTAGCAATTTGAACAGTTTGCATATTATAGCGACCATATGGCCACACCATAATACGTGGTGAACGTATACCATGTTCTTTAAGCAACTGATTATTCTTTTTTAAATCGTTATAAATTCGGGCCTGATATTGGCTGTCGTTTTCATACGTTTTAGTTTTTACGTCATAAAAACGAGTCGTTGCCGCAGGTTCAGAGTTTCCTTGTGGGTTACCAGTAATACCACGGTGTAAATGATAGCTGTGGCTTGCAATTTCAACAAAACCGCTGTCTTGCATTTCTTTAAGTTCAGGCCAGCTTAAGATTTTATCACGTGAAATTTCTTCGCCAGAAAAATCAACTTTCTGATTTGCTTTAGGCTCTAACCATGAACCAACAACAGCAAGTACTACCGGGATTTTTTTAGCCTTAATGACTGGATAGGCATTTTGATAAAAAGACTGATAACCATCATCTACAGTTAATAAAACTGGCTTGGTCGGCAGTGCAGTTTTGCCCTGATGAGCACGAATCAACTGGTCTACAGTAATAAAATGGAAACCGTTTTTTTGCAGCCAATCAATATGCTCACTAAATTGTTTCGTGGTTACTGCATATTGAGGAATTAAGGCATTTTTAGTATCGGTAATTTCATGATAGCCAATAACAGTAAGTTCTGAAGCATCTATTTTAGGAGGCTTAGCTAATGCCATACCTGACAAGCCTGCTAAAGCCAAGCCAAGCGTTAGATTCAACAAAGGAGATGCAAAACGGGTAATCATGAAATAGCGTCTCAATAGCAATATAGATTATTTATGTGAAATTTAAACTTAAGAACTAAACCTTATGTCAATTTAGCCCTTAGGTTCAGACTGTTCCAAAAGAACAGTTTTTCAGTTCACCTTTATAATCAAATAAACTGAAAATAATCTTAAATATTCAAAAAGCTAAAATATAAATAGTGAATGTATTTATATTTAAAGCTTATATATAAAATCAAACCCTAAAGAATTTGATATCACTCATCACGAGTTTTTACGTCAAATAATTCGATTTCAAAAATCAAATTTGAATTTGCCGGAATAATTTTACCCATTTTGCGTTCGCCATAAGCTAAATGCGCAGGAACAATAAGTTTACGTTTTCCGCCCACTTTCATTCCCATGATGCCTTGGTCCCAACCTTTAATCACACGGCCTGTACCAATGACACATTCAAAATAATTTCCGCGGTCAATTGAAGAGTCGAATTTAGTACCGTCTTCTAACCACCCTGTATAGTGCGTGGTAATTAAAGCACCTTTAACCGCTTCTTTACCTTCGCCTACTTTTAAATCAATAATTTCTAATTCAGTGATCATAACATTTCCGTTTCATTTAAATTCACAGCTCAGACTCAATCTTTAGTCTAGCAAGTGAAGTTGTAAAATTTGTTTCGCTTTCCAGTTTTACTGTAATTGTGTCCACACCACGTTTGCTTGGCCCTTTTCACCAAGCAAAGTCCACTCTGTGTCCATAACATTTAACTGTAACTGCATAGTGCGTTCACAAAGCTGTTCTAACTCTGCTGTACTTTCAGGTGCAATTTGCCATACCTGAACATTACTCAAAGTTTTAATTTTACTGTTTCTCTTCCACCAGTCTTCGACTTGTGAACCATAAGCAACAATTGCCACATTTTTACAACGGGCACTGGCTTTTTTCACTTTATCTTCAGAAGGTAAACCGACTTCAATCCAGGTTTCTAACTGCCCTGTTAAGTCTTTTTGCCAAAGTGCAGGCTCATCAGTTTCAAAAAGGTCTTTGGTAAATTCAAGGCTATCACTGGCAAAACGTGCAAATGCCATAACACGAACCATTAATCGTTCTAAAGTTTCTGAAGGATGTAAGGCAAGCGTCAATTGATAATCGCCATAAATATGGTCATCCATATTGGCAATATTCAGATCCGCTTTATAAATTGTTGCTTTAAGCGCCATAGTTGATATGTCCAAAAATTTGGCGCTAAGAATACTCGATTTTAGTTAAAAATTTATAGAAAAAACGCAGTAACCTAAAACTTCTTTCACTCTAAATTTGCATCTTATTCCAAAACATCTAAGCACTTTCAAAGTTGGCGGGCTTTTTGCTTGAGAGGGCTGTATTCCTCTCTTTTTGATTTGATGACTTATGTGGCAAAAACTTAAACGTAGTTTATTCCTACAAGTTCTATGCGCTCTCTTCCTCGGTATTGCAGTAGGTCTTGGTTTTCATGATTTCTCCCTAGCTTTAAAACCTCTTGGTGATGGTTTTATTTCGCTCATTAAAATGTTGATTGCTCCGATTGTGTTTTGTGTGGTGGTACTGGGAATCTATGGTGCAAACGACATTAAAAAAATGGGCAAAGTCGGTGCAAAAACGATTCTTTATTTTGAAGTGGTCACCAGTATTGCTTTAATTTTGGGAATTATTGTTGCTTATGTCTTTAAACCGGGCGTCGGCATGAATATTGATATTCATCATTTAGATGCTAAAGATTTAAGTACCTATACCGACCGTGCTCATGACATGCATACAGGTTCGGATTTTTTACTTAATATTATTCCAAAAACATTTACGGCTGCTTTTGCCAACGGCGATATTTTACAGATTTTACTCATCGCGATTTTATTTGGTGTCTCGCTACTCTTAATTCCTAAACATTTAGCAGAGCTGGTACGTCAGGCACTTGAAGCTTTCTCTGAAGTCTTTTTTAAAATTATGGGACTTATTATCCGTTTAGCTCCAATTGGTGTATTCGGTTCAGTCGCATATACCACTGCAAAATTCGGATCAGACTCACTTCTACAACTCGGTTATTTAGTTTTACTCTTTTATGCAACCTGCATTTTATTTGTTGTGATTGTTCTAGGTTCAATTCTAAAACTTACCGGCCTCAACATTTTCAAATTTGTAGGCTACTTTAAAGATGAGCTCGCGATTGTTTTAGGTACAGCATCTTCCGATTCGGTTCTCCCTCAAGTCATGAAAAAGCTTAAAAACTTGGGGATTAAAGATTCAACAGTCGGTCTGGTCATTCCAACCGGTTATTCTTTTAATTTAGATGGCTTTTCAATTTACTTAACTTTAGGGGTGATCTTTATTGCACAGGCCTGCAATATCGATCTCTCTATGCATGACTTGTTGGCTATTTTGCTGGTTTCGCTTATTACCTCTAAAGGCGCGCACGGTATTCCGGGTTCTGCCTTAGTGATTCTTGCGGCGACACTTTCAGTCATTCCAAGCTTACCTGCAATTGGCTTAGTACTTTTACTGTCTGTTGATTGGTTTATCGGGATTATCCGTGCCTGCACCAATTTAATTGGTAATTGTGTTGCGACCGTAGTCATTGCACATTGGGAAAAAGACATTGACCATGCTCAAGCTAAAGCTGTACTCGACATCAAAAAATAGATGAATATTTTTGAGAACATTGACTATCTTTTCAATGTTCTCTATTCATCAATTCTGCAATTTAATAATTCATTTTCAAATGCCAGCCAGTCATGTTCATGTTGGCTAATGATTTCAATACGGTTATCAATGCCCTCTTCACCAGACTTATAGTTAAATTGGTCAGGATTAAAATTAAAGGTCTTCCATCCCTGATCTGTATTAAAAATTCCCTTAA
The DNA here is from genome assembly GCF_044684115.1 of Acinetobacter sp. ABJ_C1_1. Classification (NCBI taxonomy): domain Bacteria; kingdom Pseudomonadati; phylum Pseudomonadota; class Gammaproteobacteria; order Moraxellales; family Moraxellaceae; genus Acinetobacter; species Acinetobacter sp. ABJ_C1_1. Next base: position 122,568 of record NZ_JBITPU010000009.1, read on the forward strand.
TACGTAGCCAGTCTTGCTGTGCACACAACACATCAAGCAGAGCATAAAACTCAAATTTCCAACGCTTAGGAAATTTCCAACCCGCCACAATATAACCTTGTGCAGACTCAACATAGTGATAAGGCAATTGATGAATTTCTTTTGCAACTTCAGCTTCGGTCATTTGTTTTTGAAGCTTAAGTAAAGGTTGTATAGAGCGCTCAGTTAAACGAGCAGCGACATCAATTTCTACTAGTTCAAGTTGACCATGCTCGGTCTTTAGCCATTGCTGCTGATAAGGCTGGTATTCTTCTTTAAGCCTATCTAGCGCCTGATCATCTTCAAAAGTCATGGTGTCAGCATGCGACACCACCACAATTTGCGCGGCTTTTAATTGATCTTCATACAAGTTTTGTTTAACCCAATTGGTGTCATGCAAACGACTACCATCAACAACCGTGACCAATGCACGCATAGCCAAGCTGTTTTGCCAATGAGGTTCTGTAAGCTGATCAAATAATTGTGAAGGGTGCCCAAGCCCAGTAGGTTCAATAAAGAGTCGGTCTGGCTTTTGTTCACTTAACAAGCGAGCCAAAGCAATATGCATGGGAAGTTGGCTGCTACAACATAAACAGCCACCTAATAATTCTTTTACGGCATAGCCTTCATCTTGAGGTAACAGTTGTTGGTCGACTCCAATTTTCCCAAACTCATTCATTAAAACTGCCCACACTTCATCTTTGGGTTTCTGACTTAATAAATGCTGCAATAATGTGGTTTTTCCTGCACCTAAAAACCCTGAGATAATATGGGTAGGCACAGTTTTTGGGGCAATAAGTTTCACAAGCGGCTCAAATCAACAAGGTTTTAAAAACTAAGAAAGGTATATCACTGTTTAAGTGGCATGGAAAACATTTTTCATTTTGAAGCTATAGTTTTCAATTATCCGGCTAAAACAGCATTTTTGTGACATACCTCTCATCAATAATCTAAATTAACTTTAAATAAAAAATAATTAAACGGAATATTCTATTTATGGGCATTCACAATTCATGCCAGAGTGTTTTGTTTACGTAACTAAATTGGCTTTTTTTTACTCAACAAGAAATATTCTTTCACATTTTTAGCGCTCAACAAGCGCTCCAATTTTACAGTAGACGCACATAAACGGCCCGTATATTTCATATTGTTAAGATAGGCGTAATAGATTGTTAAGTTAATTGATGTAATCCAAAGCTCGGCTTAGCATGTGTCCTAGCTTAGTCATTCAGCCCTACATGTTTTATCAGGTAGGTATGAACGATTAGGTTTGATTTATTTTTTAATGAATTTAAGGATGCCATAAAATGAAATTAGCTAAAACTTTACTAGCGACTACTCTAGCTTTAACTGCTGCTTCAACTTTTGCTGCTTCTAAACATGATAAGGTTCATGCTCCAGCAGAAGATAAAGTTGTAGTTTCAACTCAAGAGCAAGCAAACACTGCAAATGCTGCATCTGAAGCAGTAGGTTCTGCTTCTGAAGCTGCTCCTGCTGCTCAATAATTACCTCTGTACTCTCCTCCAAGCTCAGAGATAATTTTGCTGAAACGAAACAGGACGTTGAATTTCGGTGAAGAAAAAAGATCGAACCATGCTGCGGTTCGATCTTTTTTTTAATTCAGTCTTCTTTGTTCTTTAAGAAGTTTTCTTATACATGCTACAAGAAGGATTATGATTTTCTTGTAGGCGCAACACCTTACGGTGTTCTGCTGCTTCAAATCGACAGCGTTTCCATTCAGTATCTAGCTTTAATTGAGGTACTTCACGTGGCTTACCGTGCTCATCAACCGAAACCATCGTGAAATAACAGCTATTGGTGTGGCGTACGGTGCGCTTTTGAATATTCTGTGCTTCTACACGAATACCCACTTCCATTGAAGTACGACCCACATGGTTCACACTCGCTAAAAATGTAACGAGTTCGCCCACATAAATTGGTTCTTTAAAATTTACTTTATCTACAGACAACGTTACGACATAACTGCCTGAATAACGACTTGCACAAGCGTAGGCCACTTGGTCTAACAGCTTTAGAATTGTTCCACCATGAACATTACCTGAAAAATTTGCCATGTCTGGGGTCATTAACACTGACATGGTTAATTCGGACTGATCATCAGTTACGGTTGTCATTTCATCTAATGTAGGCATGACTCAACTCTGTCTCAAAACAAGCTCAGAAAACATTATGGTTGATAATTCACAAAAAAAACATGCTTAAATCCACAACATAGCATCGTATTTTTTAATATTGTTAATTCTTTTTTTGAACGAATATTTTTTAAGCTATTATTTTTAATTATTTTTTAGTTTTTCTTAAATAAAAAGCTGATAAGCAGCCAAAAATAAACTAAAGATGCTATGCCATTTTGTTCCATTTTAAATGACATAGCATCATTTTATATGAGCCTGACTATACTTTATGGATCAGTCCGGTAATACCATTAATAATCATATCAACAGCAATCGTACCAATTAATAAAGCAGATAAACGCCCGACAATATCAAAATATCGATCGATATATTTTGCATGTTTATAGCGTAAATGATCATGTGAAAATTTCATCAAAATCAAAATACTGCATGTTAAAAACATGGTAAACCCAATAACAAGCGCCGCAGCACCAATCGACATTTCAATACCTGTGACCACAGCCGCACTAATCGTGCCCGGCCCGATCATAAAAGGCATGGCGATGGTGCCAGCCAAATGTTCTGGTGCACCGCGCATTTCACCAATGGTGTCGGCTCCCTGAAACACGTAGCGATAGCCAATCACCAAAAAGATAAGGCCACCAAAAATCTGGAAAGCCTCAAAGCGTACGTTCAAGTATTTACTAAAGATTGCTTCACCGCCCCATGCAAACAGCATAAAGACGATATAAGCAATCAAGCTGCCCTGAATTAAGGCTTTGTTAAATACCTTGGTTTCTGAATGGCGGATCAGGCCAATCATATAAATGCTCATTAAAAATGGATTGAGCAAAGAGAAAAATAAAGCAAAAGAATGCAGATATGGTGAAACCATGCATATTCCCCTTAAGCTTGCGGATCTGGGAATAATGGACGGTTCCCAGGGCTAATACGATTAATATGCAAGAATGTCATATGTCTTTCATATTTATCTAAAATGTCATTAATAACCTGTTCTTTACTGTAACCCACAAGGTCATTGTCTTGAGAACCTTCATAAAGATAAGTTTCGAGGCGGTAATAGAACTGTTTGCCTCGTTTTACACGCTGACTAAAGTTAGGCGCGCTATAACGGACTGGCCAAATCTGATACACGAAGTTTTGCTCTTCTTCCAAATGAATGGTGATATCGAGGTGATATAGAGCCTCTTCATCTTCAAGTGGTGTTTGCTGCACGTCTACGTTCATACCTTGCTTAATGAGTTCATCGGCAACAGCTTGAACAGCAGGTTTGCAAACGGTATCGAGCATTCGTCTGGTTTCAGTCGTTCCCGGATGATGCATAACCCGAGTCAAACGCTGTTTCCAATTGAGAATATCGACGTTACCCACTACAGGTGCTGCGTTCATACTTCGGCTGGCATGCCTGTAGTCCTCAAGCCTGAGCGACTTATAAAGACCAGCCATGACTAGGAACATCACGAAACTAAACGGCAGTCCCATAATGATGGTTGCATTCTGCAAAGCGGTAATCCCGTTGGTCATCAGCATGGCTAGCGTTAATAAACCAATGGCAATTGCCCAGAACACGCTTAACCAACGCGGCGCATCATTATCAATATGCGTAAGCTTAGTGGTGAAGTTACCTAAAACCAATGCACCCGAGTCGGCAGAAGTCACATAGAACAACAGACCTGTCACTGTCGCTATTGAAGCAATGAAGGTAAAACCTGGATACTGCGCTAACAGGTCATAAAAACCATGGGCAGGATTAGATAATACCGTTGCAGCTAAAGTCTGGTTGCCTTCAAAAATAACGCTGTGCAATGCGCTATTACCAAAAATGGATAACCAGGTTAAGGTAAATAACAGAGGAATAATTAAAGTCCCGCACACAAACTCACGAATAGTACGGCCTCTAGAAATACGGGCCAAAAATAACCCTACAAATGGCGACCAAGCAATCCACCATGCCCAGAAGAACAAAGTCCAGCTGCTCATCCAATCTTTAGGTTGCTCAAAGGCAAAACTTTGTAAGGCTAAGGTTGGGAAGCGAGTTAAATAATCACCAATATTTTGTACCAGTGCATTGAGTAAAAACTCGGTATTGCCCAAGAACAAAATAAATAGCAAAAGACCAATTGATACATAAATATTGATTTCAGACAAAATCCGAAGACCTTTATTCACCCCAGATGTCACTGAAATAATACTAATACCGACTGCAATGGCAATGAGTGCAAACTGCATCCAGATATTCTCTGGCAGTCCTAATAAAACATGTAAACCATAGTTCAGCTGTACCACGCCAATTCCGCAAGTGGTCGCAATACCAAAAATTGTCCCAATGACGGCAGCAGTATCTACACTATGGCCAATTGCCCCATTAATCCTGTTCCCGAAAATTGGGTAAAGTGCAGAACGAATGGTAAGCGGTAAGTTATAGCGATAACTGAAATAGCCAAGTGCCATACCAATCAAGGCATACATACACCATCCAGTCAAACCATAGTGAAATAGGGTCCACACCATACTTTGGCGTGCAGCTTCATAGGACTGACCTACGCCAACAGGCGGCTGCATATAATGAGATAATGGCTCGGCCACCGAGAAGAACATTAAATCGATACCAATACCTGCCGAAAACAGCATGGCAGACCAACTCAGTAGACTAAACTCAGGCTTTGAGTGTTTAGGACCAAGTTTAATTTCACCATATCTTGAACAGGCAATGAAAATGACAAACACCATATACAGCGTTGCAGCCAGTAAATAGTACCAGCCAAAGGTTGACGTTACCCACGCAAGAACGGTGTTAATGGTTCGATTTGCGAAATCGTTAAATAAAAAAGTAACGAGAGAAAAGATTAAAATGATTAGAGCTGAAATATAAAAAACCACACGGTTAAGCGGGTCTTTTTTAGATTTAGATAATGTTAAATCATCAACTGCTCTTGGATTATCTGTTGCCATACAATCCTCAAGGAATAGAAGAAAAATAAAATATTCAATTTAGTCTTTTCACTATTTAACCATAATGAAAAGACTGCTTTGAACGCAAAAAATAAATAAATGTGATGAACCAAGATTATAAAACCTCGGTTACTTTGTTCTGGTCACAATTCGATGGAATAGAAATGTCTTTTGAAATAGCTAACTGCTTTTTCGCAACATTCGGGTCAAAATCATCTTGCTTTAAGGCTTTGGCTAAACCAAACATATAAAGCAAAATAATCACAGAAAATGGTAAACCACATAACACCACTGCACTTTGCATGGAGTTAAAACTACCTGCTAATAATAAGCCGATACTTACAATGGTAATGACCACAGACCAAAAGATGCGTAACCAGATCGGTGAATCACTATCACTGGTGCCCCCTCTCGAGGACAAATTGGCGATCATTAGTGTACCAGACCCAACAGGGGTCAAAAATAAAACGAAACAAATTACAACAACAATCCCGGCAATATACGGATTAAATGGGAGATATTCGAGTAATTTGAATAATGACAATGCTGGGTCACTTAAAACCATATCACCTAAAGCTTTCTGCTTTTGGTTGAGAATAAAATGAATTGCGGTGTTTCCAAAAATCGAAATCCAAGCCAAGGTAAAACCTAATGGAATGAGACATACCCCCAAAACCACTTCACGAATGGTTCGACCTTTTGAAATACGCGCAATAAACATTCCTACAAAAGGTGCCCAAGCAATCCACCATGCCCAATAAAACACAGTCCATGAACCCAACCAACCACTGGCTTTTTGATTGTATAAATACATATCAAAGCTTTTACCCATAAAATTGTTGAGATAATCACCGACATTTTGCACAAGACCATTTAACAAATGGTTAGTTGGCCCAGTTAAAAATACAAATAAAAGCAACGCATAAAGCAAACGCAAGTTAATACGCGATAACCATGCCAAGCCTTTTTCAATGCCAACCACTGTTGTGATGGTCGCAACACTCATCATGACGAGAACAGCTGTAATTAAGGTTGCAGAGCTATGCGGTATTTCAGGAATTAAATAGCAAATACCTGAAACCAGCACTAAAGCACCAATACCTAAGTTGGTCACGAGCGAAATGACAGTTGCTAAAATACCAAAGCCATCGACAAAATCACCCACTAAGCCATGAACTCGTTCTCCGAAAATTGGATAGAGGGCCGAGCGCAATGCGAGCGGTAAATCTTGTCTAAAAGCAAAGTAACCTAAGGTCACACCGAGCAAGGCATAAAGCACCCAGCCATGAATACCCCAGTGCAAAAAGCTATAGGTCATGGCATTTCGAGCAGCCTGAATGGTTCCTGCCTCACCTTCGGGTGGTCTTAGAAAATGATCAACAGGTTCAGCAACACCATAATAAAGTAGCGCGATACCAATACCTGCTGAAAACAGCATTGAGGTCCAAGCCAAATAGCCAAACTCAGGTTTGTCGTGGTCTTTTCCTAAAGGAATTTGTCCCACTTTTGAGAAGGCAAGCCAAGCCACAAAGCCTAAACACAGCACTATCACCAACATGTAATACCACCCGAAAAAGTGGTTTACCTGCTCTTGCACATAGGTCAGCCAAAACTGACTTTTTTCTGGAAACAGTACAAATAATAGGCCAAAAATGCCGATACTGACTGCCGAACTCCAAAATACGAAACGATTTAACCGAATATGGTCTGAAGAATATCCATCACTTTTCAACACCATCTTATTGCTCCTTGCAATCGGTGTATTTTTCCCAAAATAACGTGATAAGTACTGGACTTATGCGCATCATCCTATCCGTAAGAACTTCTGATTCTATCTCTTCTACCCCGAAGTAAGATTCAAAAATTCATTGATTTTTACACATCATACTTGTTATTGATTGAACGTTCAATCAATAACAAGTATGATAAAAAAAGTGCTATGATGCTCTGCAAGTTAACATGCTGAATTTAAAGCACCCGTAAAAGTGCTGATGTGGACAATCATGACAAAACGCAGAGTAAAACCAGAGCATGTGCGCCGTGAAGAGATTATGAACGCTGCACTCGACGTAATTTATGAAGTGGGGTTATCCAATACCACCATTGCACAAATTGCAAAAAAAGCCGAGCTGTCGACCGGCATTGTTAGCCATTATTTTGGCGACAAACAAGGGTTAATAAATACCTGTATGCAAGAAATGCTGAATGTTTTGCGTCGTAAAACCGAACAATACAGAGCAGAAGCAGATTCGCATCCAGAAAGCCAGATTAAGGCAATTATTGACTCTAACTTTGACATTAGTCAGGTAAATGAAAAAGCAATGCGGGTCTGGTTAGACTTTTGGTCTGCAAGTATGCATGTACCAGACCTGAGCCGTTTGCAAAAGATTAATGATCAACGCCTGTACTCCAACTTGAAGTTTTACTTTCTCAAGTTAATAGATGAACAACAGGCCAGTGTTGCCGCAAGAGGTTTGGCAGCATTGATTGATGGATTATGGCTACGCGGCAGTTTAAGCCGTCACAACGAATTTGACAGCGAGCTGGCCCGTTCCATTGCTTACGATTATGTAAAAACGCAATTGCAATTTGCGAACAAGCCTTTGCAGGAGAGACAAAATGAGTGATGTACAAGTTTATCAACTGTATATCCATGGACGCTACGTTGAAGCAACCAGTGGTAAAACATTTAATAGTATTAACCCTGCCAACGGCGAGACAATCGCGACTCTTCAACAGGCATCTGAACAAGATATTGAAGCTGCTGTAAAAAGTGCCCAACAAGGACAAAAAATCTGGGCAGCCATGACCGCTATGGAGCGTTCACGTATTTTACGCCGTGCTGTCGATATTCTCCGTGAACGTAATGATGAGCTTGCCCGTCTTGAAACACTCGACACCGGTAAAGCCTACAGCGAAACATCTACAGTTGATATTGTGACTGGTGCAGATGTACTCGAATACTACGCAGGACTTGCAACCGCCATTCAGGGCGACCAAGTTCCACTTCGCGAATCAAGTTTCTTTTATACACGCCGTGAACCATTAGGAGTGGTTGCAGGTATTGGGGCTTGGAACTATCCAATTCAAATCGCTTTATGGAAATCTGCCCCTGCTCTTGCAGCCGGCAACGCTATGATTTTCAAACCAAGTGAAACAACACCACTCACTGCATTTAAACTTGCAGAAATCTATACAGAAGCTGGTTTACCAGACGGCGTATTTAACGTGGTACAAGGTGCTGGCCGTGAAATTGGTCAATGGCTCACTGAACATCCTGTGATTGAAAAAATCTCATTCACTGGTGGTGTGGAAACCGGCAAAAAAGTCATGGCAAGTGCTGCGGGTTCTACGCTTAAAGAAGTGACCATGGAACTTGGTGGTAAATCACCACTGATTATTTGTGAAGATGCCGACCTGAACCGTGCCGCAGACATTGCAGTCATGGCGAACTTCTTTAGCTCAGGTCAGGTATGTACCAACGGTACTCGTGTATTTGTTCCAAAATCACGTTTAGCCGACTTTGAAAAAGCGGTTGTAGAGCGTGTAAAACGTATTCGCATTGGCGACCCAATGGCTGAAGATACGAACTTCGGTCCACTCACTAGCTTCCCTCACATGGAAAAAGTGTTGTCTTTCATTGAGTCAGGCAAACAACAAGGCGCTAAAGTATTAATTGGTGGTGGCCGCGCAACAGAAGGCGAACTTGCCAAAGGCGCTTATGTACTACCGACAGTATTTAGCGACTGCACTGACCAGATGGCGATTGTTCAAGAAGAAATTTTTGGACCTGTCATGAGCATTTTAAGCTATGAAACCGAAGAAGAAGTCATCCGTCGTGCTAACAACACCACCTTTGGTTTAGCTGCTGGCGTTGTTACTCAAGACATCAGCCGTGCTCATCGCATTATTCACCAGATTGAAGCTGGTATTTGCTGGATTAACACTTGGGGTGAATCGCCTGCCGAGATGCCAGTGGGTGGCTATAAACAATCTGGTGTAGGCCGCGAAAATGGCTTGACCACACTTGGGCACTATACCCGTATCAAATCTATTCAAGTTGAACTTGGCGATTATCAAAGCATTTTTTAATGCCCCAATCGCTCTAAACACTTCAACCTAAATCACATATGCCGAGCAGTCTTTATAGATTGCTCAGGCAAACTGTTAGTAAAAAAAAAGGATAGTTATGAATATTAAAGAATATGATTACATTATTATTGGCGCAGGATCTGCCGGAAATGTACTCGCTGCGCGTCTGACTGAAGACAAAGATACCACCGTTTTACTGCTAGAAGCAGGTGGACCAGATTATCGCTTGGATTTCCGTACACAAATGCCAGCAGCTTTGGCCTACCCACTTCAAGGTCGTCGCTATAACTGGGCTTATTTAACTGACCCAGAGCCACACATGAACAACCGCCGTATGGAATGTGGTCGTGGTAAAGGTTTAGGTGGCTCATCTTTAATTAATGGTATGTGCTATATCCGCGGTAACGCAATGGATTTAGAACAATGGTCAACGCATAAGGGTCTTGAAAACTGGACTTATGCCGATTGTTTGCCTTACTACAAAAAAGCCGAAACTCGTGACATTGGTGAAAATGACTACCATGGCGGTAATGGACCTGTGTCGGTTGCTACACCTAAAAATGGCAACAACGTGCTGTTCCATGCCATGGTTGAAGCAGGTGTACAGGCAGGTTACCCGCGTACTGACGACTTAAACGGTTATCAGCAAGAAGGTTTTGGCCCAATGGACCGTACGGTTACGCCTAAAGGCCGTCGTTCAAGTACCGCACGTGGTTATTTGGATATGGCAAAAGGTCGTCCAAACCTGACTATTTTGACACACGCGACGACCAACAAAATCTTGTTCAACCAAAAGCAAGCGATTGGTGTTGAATACATTATTGGCGCTGACCAAAACAACTTACAACGCGCATTGGTTAAACGCGAAGTATTACTTTGTGCAGGTGCAATTGCGTCACCGCAAATTTTACAGCGCTCAGGCGTAGGTCAAAGTACCTTCTTAAAATCAATGGACATTGATGTGGTTCATGATTTGCCGGGTGTAGGTGAAAATCTGCAAGACCACTTGGAAATGTACTTACAGTATAAATGTAAGCAACCTGTTTCTTTATACCCTGCTTTAAAATGGTATAACCAACCTGCGATTGGTGCCGAGTGGTTATTTAATGGTACAGGTATTGGCGCGAGTAACCAGTTTGAAGCGGGTGGATTTATCCGTAGTTCGGACGAGTTCAAATGGCCAAACATTCAGTACCATTTCTTGCCAGTAGCTATTAACTACAACGGTAGTAATGCAGTAAAAGAACATGGTTTCCAAGCACACGTCGGTTCAATGCGTTCGCCTTCACGCGGTCGTATCAAACTTAAATCGAAAGACCCGTTTGATCATCCAAGTATCTTGTTTAACTACATGTCGACTGAGCAAGACTGGCGTGAGTTCCGTGATGCAATTCGTATCACGCGTGAAATCATGCAGCAACCTGCGCTTGATCCATATCGTGGCGATGAAATTAGCCCGGGCAAACATTTGCAAACCGATGCGGAGCTTGATGACTTTGTTCGTAACCATGCAGAAACGGCTTACCACCCGTCTTGTAGCTGTAAGATGGGTGAAGACGAAATGGCTGTTGTAGATGGTCAAGGCCGCGTACACGGTATGAATGGTTTACGTGTGGTTGATGCCTCAATTATGCCGCTCATTATTACCGGTAACTTAAATGCAACCACCATTATGATTGCCGAGAAAATTGCAGACCAAATTCGTGGACGCGAAGCGTTACCACGTTCGACTGCACCATTCTATGTCGCGTCATAAAACCGTTAAGGGCATATTTCTTATACAGAGATATGCCCTGAATTTAATAGGTACTGCACAAGCATTAATAAGAACTATGTATGACAAAAAATAAGCGGCTATAAGCTAAACATTTACATAAATATGGCATGAAATAAAAATTAATCTATTTTTATAGGCAAATCATCCTCAAATGATTCAAGTTTAACCGAAATTATTTTAATCATTAATTTTCAAATATTTAAATCAGAATAAAAGCTAAAAATAATCTTATAAAAGCTTAATTTGATTAAATATAAATCATATTTATGATTTTGATGAACCCCATTTATTATAAAAATTGTCTTGTCAATGCAAAATTAGTCTAAAATATAGAGTGTTTGCGATAATCCCAAGTAATTTTTCTTTTTTTAAAGTTCTCTGTTTTGGAGAATTTTACTTTCGCATTTATATCCATTTTGTCTGGATACGCTGTCTAGGTTTCCTCACACCTTAAGTGACTCAAATAACTTATTTTAAGGTCCCCCTTACATGAAAAAGTTTTTGAAATACCTTCTGGTATTAATCATTCTTATTTTAATTGCAGGTATTGTTTTCTTGTTTAGACCAATTGCGTCAAAACAGGTACAAACTGCAAAAGATGAGCCAGTTGTTGATGCTGTTCTTGTTGGCGGCGGCATCATGAGTGCCACTCTCGGTACTTATTTCACTGAGCTTGAACCGAATTGGCAAATTCGTATGTATGAACGTCTTGACCAAGTTGCTCAAGAAAGTTCAAACGGCTTTAACAATGCCGGAACAGGCCACTCTGGCTTTATGGAAATGAACTATACCGAAGAGAAAAACGGTAAGATGGAAATTGTCAAAGCTGAAAAAGTTGCTTCTCAATTTGAAGTCGCTAAACAGTTCTGGTCATATCAGGTAAAACAAGGCGTTTTAGCTGAACCAAAATCATTCATTAACCCTGTTCCACACATTGCTTTCGTTTGGGGCGATAACGTTCAGTTCTTAGAAAAACGTTATGCTGCCATGATTCAAAGCCCGTTGTTCAAAGGTATGAAATTTACTGAAGACCCAGCTGTGATTAAACAATGGGCACCTTTGGTGATGAACGATCGTGATCCAACTCAAAAAGTTGCAGCGACTCGTATGGAAGTTGGTTCAGACGTAAACTACGGTTCAATCACGAATCAGTTAGTGAAACACTTAAACCAAAACCCAAATTTCAAATTACAGACTTCAACTGAAGTGACTGGCATCAGTCAAAATGATGACAAAACTTGGACTGTATCTTTCAAAGATTTGAAAACTGGTAAAACAGATCACGTTAAAACACGTTTTGTGTTTATCGGTGCAGGTGGTGCAGCGGTTAAATTATTGCAACTTACTGGTTTACCAGAAGCGAAACAATATGCTGGCTTCCCTGTAGGTGGTGAGTTCTTAATTACTGATAACCCAGCAATTACTTCTCAACACACAGCGAAAGTATATGGCCGTGCTGAACTTGGTGCGCCTCCAATGTCTGTACCACATATTGATACACGTTATATCGACGGTAAAAAATATGTATTGTTTGGACCATTTGCAACCTATTCAAACAAGTTCCTGAAAAATGGTTCTCAGCTTGACTTGCTTGCATCTACCAACAAAAATAACGTTTTACCAATGACCACTGTTGGCTTGGAAAACCTTGATCTTGTTAAATACTTGGTAAGCCAAGTGATGATGTCAGACCAAGACCGTCTAAATGAACTTCGTAAATACTACCCAGATGCGAAAGCTGAAGATTGGCGTTTAAGCCAAGGTGGTCAACGTGTTCAGATCATCAAGAAAGAACCGGGTAAACCAGCAACACTTCAATTCGGTACAGAAATCTTTGCTTCGAAAGACGGCGCTGTAACTGCATTGTTAGGTGCGTCTCCGGGTGCTTCGACTTCTCCATACATCATGCTTAACTTGCTTGAAAAAGCTTTCCCTCAGCAAACTGAAGGTAAGTGGAACCAGAAGCTTCATGAAATTGTAGTTTCTTATAAGCAAGACTTGAGCAAAGACCCTGTGTTACTCGACAAAGTACGTCAGTACACAAGTTCTACTCTTGGCTTGAACTATACATCTCCGTTCAAAGCTGCAAACGATGAAACTGCTGCTGCCCCTGTTGCAAAAGCAAACTAAGTTTGATGATGTATAAGTAAAATATCAAAAGGATGAATTTCGATTCGTCCTTTTGTTGTTTAAGACCTCAGTTGAGATATTTAGACTAACTATGACGCCTTTAAACTCATCACCTCGCCTCTTGTCATTTTGTTTTAAGCTTGTACTTGTTTTGCTACTGGCTTATCTTTTGTTAAGCGGGTTTTATATGTGGATGATTGGCGGTACAGCCATTTACGTCAGCTCAGCCGTGTTATTTACCATAACAGCTTATGCCTTTAAGCTCGGTAAATATCAAAAGCTATGTTCTGTTTTAAATGTGTTCATGAGCGCAGCCGCGTTATATTTCAGCACAGCTCATCTATTTTTCTCCTCTGTTCAATTCTTTATATTTTTACCTGCCTTGTTTTTTATTTTGTTGGCTTTTACTCACGTAAGTAAAATTCGTAGCTTATCTAAAGTTTTAATATTTATTAGTTTATTGGTGTGGTCAGGTATACATTTTTCACAGCTTAAACAACTTCAAGCCTATTATAAAACACAGCATACAGGTGAAAGCTGGCAACAATATGGTGCTTTGTAAGATCATTTTTTATTCTATATTTTCAAATAAATACATGTTCTTTTTCACATGAAGTTCATCAGTAAAACTGAACATCATCTACAGAATTCCTTTTAAGAAAAAATATTCATAACAATCTAATTTATTTAGAAATATATCGAGCATATTCGCGATTGAACACGGCTCATCTACACGCTAGATTAACTGAATTATTTTTCTCCCGTTATGTTGTAATTTATGAAAATTTTAGATGGCGGTTTAGGCCGTGAATTGGCCCGTCGTGGCGCTCCATTTCGTCAACCAGAGTGGTCTGCGCTTGCGCTTATTGAAGCACCAGAAACAGTAAAAGAAGTTCACCTCGATTTTATCAATGCTGGTGCAGAAGTCATTACCACCAATAACTACGCTGTTGTACCATTTCACATTGGTCAAGAACGCTTTGAAACTGACGGCGTACGTTTAATTAAAGTTGCAATTGAACAAGCAAAAAATGCAGTTAAAGAAAGCGGCAAGAATGTCAAAATCGCAGGCTGCTTACCGCCGTTATTTGGTTCTTACCGTGCAGACTTGTTCCAACCAGAACAAGCTAAAAACCTAGCTGAGCCAATTATTAACACATTGGCACCAGAAGTTGACTTCTGGTTAGCTGAAACCCAATCTTGCTTAAAAGAAGTTGAAACAGTACACGCGTTATTGCCACAAGATGGTAAGGACTATTGGGTGTCATTTACGCTACAAGATGAAATTAAACAAGAACAAGCGTTACTTCGTTCAGGCGAAAACATGCAGCAAGTGGCTGATTTCATCAAGCAATCAAATGCCAAAGCAGTATTGTTTAACTGCTGCCAACCAGAAGTGATCTTGCAGGCAATTAATGAGATTAAAGGACTCATTCCAGAGTCTGTACAAATTGGTGCTTATGCCAACGCTTTCCCACCGCAAGATGAAAGCGCTACTGCGAACGATGGCTTAGATGAAATTCGTAAAGACTTAGATGCTCCAGCTTATCTTGGTTTTGCTAAACAATGGCAGCAAGCAGGTGCAAGTCTGGTTGGCGGTTGCTGTGGTATTGGACCAGAACACATTGCTGAACTTTCTCAATTTTTTAAAGAATAAATACCATGTCTGCTGCCAAAATCGGATTGTTGTCTCTTACAGCGCTGGTATTTAGCTCTATGGTGGGGTCTGGCGTATTTAGCCTTCCCCAAAATATGGCTCAAGTTGCCAACGGCTCTGCCCTTCTTGTTGCATGGCTCATTACCGGAGTCGGCATTATTTTCTTAGCCCTGTCATTGTTGCATTTAACCCGTCAACGACCAGATCTAGACGGCGGTATTTATAACTATGCGCGGGAAGGTTTTGGAGATCTCATCGGGTTTTGCTCGGCATGGGGTTATTGGTTATGTACCACCATTGGTATTGTCGGCTATGTGGTCATTGCCTTTTCAGGCATTGGCATGTTTACCGACAGCAAAGACCATATTATTTTTGGTGAGGGTAATACGCTCTACTCACTGATTGGATCAAGCATTTTTGTATGGCTGGTGCACTGGTTAGTGAGTCGAGGCATTAAAGAAGCTGCGATTGTGAATTTACTGGCGACCATTGCCAAAATTATTCCAATGGTGGTTTTCATCTTCTTTACCTTTATTGCCTTTAAGTTTGATTTGTTCAAACTCAACTTAAATGACTTCTCTTTAAAAGTTCCGCTTTGGCAACAAGTAAAAGACCTCATGCTGATTACCCTTTGGGTATTTACCGGTATTGAAGGTGCTGTGGTTTTATCATCACGCGCAAAAAAGCGTCATGACATTGGTAAAGCGACTATATTAGGTGTGTTACTGGCGTTAAGTTTTTACATCATGGTCACAGTACTGGCTTATGGTGTGGCAAGTCGTGAAGCACTTGCAGGCATGCATAACCCATCTATGGCGACTATTTTGCAGCAGCTCATCGGCTTACCGGGTACTATCGTTATAACCATCGGGCTTATTATTTCAGTTTCTTCGTCTTATTTAAGCTGGACGTTATTTGCGACTGAAATTCCATATTTGGCTGCAAAAAATGGTGCATTCCCGAAACTATTTTTAAAGAATAATCAGAACAATGTACCCATTTCATCACTTTGGCTCACTACTATTGTGGTACAAGGCTCTCTGATTGCCGTGTATTTTTTCAATAAAAACTACACTCAGCTTTTATTGATTTCATCGGTGATGATTTTGCTGCCTTATTTTCTGGTGTCGGCTTTTTATCTTAAAGAATCTATTCGCCATAAACGCACCCCGCATATTGCCATTGCAAGTGTTGCTTCAATCTATGCACTTTGGCTGCTCTATGCGGCAGGTTTAGACTTACTGCTGTTGTCTGGCGTGTTGTATTTGGTTGGCTTGGTTATTTTTTCAATCAGCTACTTTGAGCATAAAAAATCGCTCAAACAAAACCAGCTTAATTAATCATTTCAACCACTGTTGAGCTATTTCAGCAGTGGTTTTCTAAAAACAAAAATTCTATTTTGAAAGCTGCGACTGCTTTAAATGCAACCTTAAAATACGACGTAATTCTAAAATTGCCTCTGGGCTAGTTTGTATTGAATGCCCACCTTTAATAATCAGTTCTGATTGCTCTCCACCTAAATGTGAACTTTGATAAGGCACAATCCCATCACTCATTTTTGTCTTATCTGTGGTGCCATTTATATTGCCCATAATTGAGTGATAGACCACTTGTGGCGATGGCTGAATGGCTTGGGTCAACTGCATAAAGTTAGAAGAACGACTTAAATTACTTGCTCCATTTTCAATTAAGCCTTTTCTGAGTTTGGTATTTTTCTCATCTCTCATTTCAACTGCAATAAAAAAGTCGGCGGGTAACCGAATAATACGGCGAGCAATTTGGGTAAACCATCGGTCAGCATAGTCAGTACCATGATGCGGCGCCGAAACAAAAACAACCCGCTTAAAATAAGGCAAAGCTTTGAACTGAAAACGCTCTAGCACCACTAGATTTTCTTTTAAACGGTTTAGCTGGGCTTCATTCATTTTTTGCATGGCTTGCTCTGAAATATCAGCATCGCTTACCAATAAACGGCTAATCACTCCGCCCATACTATGCCCCACTAGCACAGCATCATGAGCAGCATAGCTGTCTTTAGCAACGTTTTGAAAAGCCTGATTCAACAATGAATAAATCTGAAAACGACTTTCAAAAATCGGCATATTGGTTGAATAAAAAACCTGCCAAACTTGGTAGTTTTTCCTTAATTCGGCATCGCCCATAATATCATTGGTTAGACTCACCCACGCCTCTGGGCTACTGGCCAAACCATGCACAAACACAATAATTTTTTTATTCGGGTTAAAGGGTTCCAGCATATATAAATGCGGCATGATCAAATTGGCTTCTTTATTAATTAAAGACCAATAACCTGCTGCACCTAAATTATATTTCGAGAGCCAAAGCCCATAAGGTGCCGAATAGTTTGCAGTAAGCGGATAGTCCACACCTTCAACTTTTACGCGGTCCTGCCGATAAGGGTCGAACATGGAAATTTCCAAATCTGCCCCAGCAATGACTTGATCGGCTGTGGCCTTTTGTTTTGGGTATGCAATAGCAGTGACTGGAAAGAAGCGTGGTAAATGAATATTGGGATTACTCTGGTGAGCATAAAAAGCGTCGGGGTCTAAAATAAAACCATGATTTACATCATGCTCCTTACGCCCCACGATAAACTCGGCACCTAAACCATCCTTACGGTTTACGGTATTAAACCCTGAAAAGTTCATGTTATAGCTAGAGCGAAAGGTATCGACTTCAATGTTTTGTACATCTAGCGCATGGTCAAAATTGACGTGGTACTCATGCCCGTCTGCTTTGAGTAGCGGTGGGAAATGAAGCGTATTTAAATGATTAAAATACGTGGTCATAAGCTTTGACAAAGCCACGTTATAAAAAATACGCACCTGATTTTGCCGATGGTCAAATACCCGATCGAAAGGAGACTCTTCAGAGCCAAACAAATAAACATAGCTATAGCGTAAGCTTTTATCGAACAGCGCCAGCTCTTGCTCAACACAACTGTTACTTTTAAGAGTGACATTACACTGACTGCTACGCCCAACATCTAAAGCTTTTGCCAAGTAAATTTCACTGAGCGCAGCATAACGCTCTTCTCTGCTGCTATTTTCAGACAGTCCCTGAATTTTCTTTAAACAATCATCAAAATTTTGCAGACAAGACGTCTCATTTTCTTTGACCAAATACAGTAAGTTTTGGGTTTGATGACTTAAAGTATTGTCAGTCAAAATACTTTCATTTTTACTTTTTAAAGCGCTACTTAAGTTACTTTCTTTTAAATGAATGACCTGACAACCGCTGAGCAGTCCCATTATTGCAAGCACTAAATAATGGCCAGACTTTGTCATTGTGCATTCCTTTATCGAATGTATTTCCCCACTCGTCATTATGCCTGTAAAGCTGTGAACGAACAATTTCAGCTCAGCTTCAATGGTGCTTTACTAAAAAAATAAAAGCCCGAATTTTTTAAATTCAGGCTCTTTCAATAGCTTTGTTTAAGCTTGTTTAAACTTCTGCTGTGAAGCCAAATAAGAAAAATAAAGGATAGGTAAAATAAACGGCGCTACACTCCAAAAGTCAAAATAGACATAAAGCACAGCCCCCATAAAAGCACCAATCACAAAGCCAATTACAATACTGGCGCTTTTAAGCAAACTTGCCCGATTGGCCTCATTATTGTTTTTTAACAAGTTGGCAATATCAATACCAAGCTGGGTGGTGTTGCCTGTCATCATGGTACTTGGGCTAATATTTTTAATGAGGGTTTTGCTTGATGTATTACGAATCGCCAAAGCAATTAAACCGAGGCCACCCGTGATAGCAACGGTAATCGAATCGGCATTTTTAAATGGCTCAAAGTAAAGCCCAGCAGCCATAAAGGCAAAGAGAAAAATAGCTTCAAATAAAAATAAATAAGACAGCGTTTTGTGTTTGGTCTGACTACGGTCAATTAACAGTTTGGTAATCACCACCGTCACAATAAACAGTGGAATAGCAGCAAGCTTAATCCAGACCCCTGTACCGCCCTTCACCAAGGCTGCTCCTGCAAGCACCAAGTTGCCCGTTACATGCGCGGTAAAAAAACCAAATAACGCAATAAAGCCAATGGTATCAATTGCCCCGCCCACCATAGTCAGTAAAACAGGATCTCGACATAGTGCCCATGTACTTTGTGTTTCTTGTTGAATTGAGGTCTCTGGCATAAACAGCATCCTGTTATTTTAAAGTCATTAAATTCACTACAAAGATGTTTTAAATATTTAAAAACAAATCAAAGCTAAAGCATTTATAAAAACAAAAAAGCATGTAAAAACATAGACTATTTAATGTCGCAACACTGTCTTCAAAATAGCAACAATTATGATGCGCACCATGCAACAGTATCAGTCATAAAGTTACGGTTTGATTAAAGCAAATCGGCAAGATTTCTAATTTCTTCCATTACTGCCTTACACGCAGGCGTTAAATAACCATGTTTAGAAATAGACAAAGAAATATAACGCTTGAGCGCGGGATTAATAATTTTTGCGGCTTGAATTGGGGTGTATTGGCTGGCCTTCTTTAACGCTTGCGGCCCGAGCATAGTGTACATGCGAGACTCGGAAACCAAATGCGTTTGTAAACTAATCGAGTCGGCTTCAAACACAATATTCAACTCCACCCCATTTTCATAAGCCATGTGGTCTAAAAAATTGCGCCAGTTACTTGGCCTGCAAAACGTGACCAGCGGTAACTGACTCACTTCTTTAAACTCGACTTCATTTGCTTGAGTGAGCGCATCGCCTTCACAGCCGACCAAATAGGTATCGGCTTGGGTAAGGTAAACATCGCCTTGTTTAGGCGTTGGGTTAAACCGATAGAGTATGGCTAAATCGACGCTGCCATCTTCCAGCCATTTTTCTAAATGCACCCCTTGCCCTTCACGCACCGACAGTTTAATTAAGGGATATTTCTCTTGAAGCACTTTATACAGAGTCGATAACAATGGATGTGCTGTAGACGGCAAACTTGCAATACGCACCGTACCAATCGGGGTATCGGTCGAGTGCAAAATTTCATTGTTGAGTTGATCGGTCACGTTTAGCCATGAACGAATTTTAGGAAGTAAATGCTGGCCTAAATCGGTCAGCTCGACACCCCGTCCGGTTCGGTTAAACAAACGACCACCACATTGGGCTTCAAGCTCATTCATTTGCCGACTAATTTGCGGTTGGTTGGTGTTATGCAGCATCGCGACTTTGCTTAAGCTGCCGAGTTCTACCGCGTCTAAAAATATTTTCCATAATTCATAATTCATCGATTCTTCCTAAATCGTAAATAGGCAGCATTTTGAGCCATACATTTTCAGTATAACTGAAATTCAAGAATTGGTAATTCCTACATAGCTTACCTATTTCTATACTCCAATCATGTTCTCTACAACACGATTTAAGTCAGATTAAGAACCAGAGAATATTTAATTACACTGTATAGGAAGTACGATTATGAGTTTAGATTTACGTGGATTAACCCCAGCACCTGTGACTCCTTTTACCCGTGACGGACAAGTAGACCATAATGCAATTCAACGTTTAGGTTCATGGTTAGGCAGTATTGATGGTGTGAAAGGCTTGGTTGTTCTTGGGCATGCAGGTGAAGGAACATTCTTGTCGCAAAAAGAACAAATGCAGGTCATCGAAAGCTTTGTTAAATCGGTAGATGACAAAATTCCGGTAATCGCAGGGATTACGCTCGAAGGTACTTCGGTTGCAGCAGAAGAAGCAAAACGTGCAGTCAGCGCAGGTGCTTCGGCAGGTTTGATTTATCCTTCACATGGTTGGTTGCGTTTTGGCTATCAAAAAGGCGCACCACAAGACCGTTATAAAGCAATTTATGAAGAAAGTGGTTTGCCATCTATTTTATTCCAATATCCAGATGCAACGAAGGCCACTTACGACCTAGACACTCTACTCGATATTTCTGCACAGCCAGGCGTATTTGCCATGAAAAATGGTGTGCGTAATATGCGCCGCTGGGATGTCGAAATTCCGATTATTCGCCGTGAACGTCCAGACTTACAGGTGTTAACGTGCCACGATGAATATTTGCTTCACACCATGTTTGATGTAGATGGCGCTTTGGTTGGCTACGGCAACATTGCCCCTGAACTGTTAATTGAAATGATTAAAGCAGGTAAGGCCAAAGATTACGCCAAAGCTCGTGCGATTCACGACCAATTATTACCAGTGACTCGCAATGTTTATCACCGCGGTTCACACATGGAAGGCACGGTCGCGCTTAAACATGCATTGGTTGCTCGCGGAATTTTAGACCATGCCACTGTGCGTTCTCCTCTGCTTCCACTGGCTGATGGTGTGGAGCAAGAAATTCATGATGCGATGCGTCAAGCCGGAATTGGCAAGGTCGATTTAACCCAAGCCGTTGCTTAAATTCTATTCGGGCTAGCATGTACGCTAGCCTTTTTTTCCTGTACGCTGCCTGAGGCCAAACATCGGGCATGTCTCTTAAAAACAATAATAAAAAGCATGCAAACTGTGGTGAACAGGTAGTGCGAAATAGAACAACAAAACTACGAGGAATGTAGTGATAAGGAGATATAAGATGACAAATCTAGCGGATGTAGAACAAATTAGTCATCATCAAAAAAATGCGGAAATTATTGCAAGACTCGAACGACTACCCGTCACTGGTCGATTGCAATTTATGCGAATTACTATCGGTATCGCGACCTTTTTTGACGCTTATACTGTTCTAGCAATTGCCTTTGCTTTACCCCAACTCATTACCGAATGGCACCTGACGCCTGCCTACGTCGGTGCGATCATTGCCGCGGGCTATGTCGGGCAACTGGTCGGTGCGATCTTTTTTGGTTCTCTTGCCGAAAAAGTCGGTCGTTTAAAAGTGCTGTCTTTTACCATTTTACTGTTTGTGGCAATGGATATTTCTTGTCTGTTTGCGTGGAGTGGAATGTCGCTGTTAATTTTCCGTTTCTTACAAGGCGTTGGAACAGGTGGCGAAGTACCTGTTGCGAGTGCCTATATTAATGAGTTTATTGGTGCAGAAAAGCGCGGTAAGTTTTTCTTGCTCTATGAAGTTTTATTCCCACTCGGTCTTATGTTTGCAGGCATGGCAGCATTTTTCCTGATGCCAATTTACGGCTGGAAAGTCATGTTTATTGTGGGCCTAATTCCATCTTTACTGGTGATTCCTTTACGGTTTTTCTTGCCTGAGTCACCACGCTGGCTTGCCTCGAAAGGTCGTTTTAAAGAAGCCGATCAAGTGGTTAAAAGCTTTGAAGACGGTGCCATCAAAAGCGGTAAAACTTTGGCTGAACCTGTGGTTAAAGAAATTAACCCACAAGGCATGGCAAAAACCGACTGGCGCGAGCTGTTCCGTGGCATTTATCGCAAGCGTACCTTTACCCTGTGGGGCATGTGGTTTTGCGTGTATATGGTGAACAATGCCATGGTGACTTGGCTGCCATCTCTCTACAAACAACACTTTGGTCTGTCGCTGCAAACCAGTTTGGGTTATGGCTGGATTACTTCGGGCGTGGGTGTGATTGCCTCTATTATCTGTGCGTTAATGATTGATAAAGTCGGTCGCCGTCCTTGGTACAGTGCAGCATTTTTCTTAGCGATCACTCCACTCATGAGCCTCTCGGTTTTAGGCGCAAAATCGGCCATGCAAGTTGTGATTTTAGCAACGCTGAGCTATGCCATTTTGCAGACCATTTCATTCTCTTTATACCTTTACGCTGCAGAACTTTACCCAACTCGCCTACGTGCGATGGGCATTGGTTTTAGTACCGCTTGGTTACGTGCTGGCTCTGCGATTGGACCTGTTATGGTCGGCCTCGTGGTTGGTGGTTACGGCATTCAATATGTGTTTAGTGTGCTGGCCGTTGTGGCACTCATTGGTGGCCTAGTGACCTTCTTGTTTGCCATTGAAACCAAAGGCCAAGTGCTCGAAAAACTCTCTCCTTAATTCATCCATTTCATAAAAAGCTTGCCTAACCCCAGCGTTAGGCAAAGGGCTTATTCATGCTTAAAAAAGGAATTTAAAATGAATAAATATTTGCTATGGGGCTGTATTGGTTTAGGCAGTGTGAGCAATGCGTATGCAGAGCTTCCTCAAGAATTTGGCAAGTTAGAATTAAAACTCAACACCCGTTACTGGAACGATGAAGGCACTGCCCACCCCACGCTTGCCAACCCTTCGCCTTCGTCGAGTGAATATGAGCAAAGTGCGTTAGGGCTTGAGTTAAATTATCAGTCACCGTACATGTGGGACTGGCTCGGTGTAGATGGCTCACTCTATGCAGTCACCAAGTTATTTGACTCTGGCAAGCCTAGCGCTCAGCTTTTAGAAGTCGAAAATAACGGCAAGCTTGACCAAAACTTTGCGACTTTAGGACAGCTCTATATCAAAGCAAAACTAGGCGATAAAGGCGAAATTAAATTAGGCCGTCAGTTGCAAGATTCATTGTTACTTAAAAGCACCAATAACCGCGCGGTGCCCGACACTTTTTCGGGTGCGAGTGGGCAGTTTCAACTGAATGATCAGCTACAGACTTACATGGCCTACTATGACCGCTGGAAACCGCGCAGCATGGATAGTTTTGAAAAACTGGTGACTGAAAATGACGAACGAATTGATTATGTCGGCTTACTTGGTGCCAAATATCAGTACAAAAACTGGAGCGTAAATGCCGAGTATTTAAATAGCAAAGATTATTTAAAAAAGTACGGGGCGATTGCTCAATATAAATTGCCTTTGCATGGCTTGGTGTGGACATTTAACACAGGGGCTTTTTTCTCACGTGATGA
This sequence comes from Acinetobacter sp. ABJ_C1_1, assembly GCF_044684115.1. Classification (NCBI taxonomy): domain Bacteria; kingdom Pseudomonadati; phylum Pseudomonadota; class Gammaproteobacteria; order Moraxellales; family Moraxellaceae; genus Acinetobacter; species Acinetobacter sp. ABJ_C1_1. The sequence goes on from NZ_JBITPU010000009.1 coordinate 146,139, forward strand.
TGGCAAGCTGTTTAAATGTGGTACTGAAACCGAGCTGGACTGTGTCAAAAGCCAAGACATTAACAACCGGGGCAATGGTTATTTTGTCGATGTAAATGTGGCCAAGAATAATCTCGAAGGTGGTATTGCCGTTTCAAAGTTTGATGGTTTTTGGATTGAAGATAACTTTGCTGTGCACTCCGACCGCAACTCGGTTTTAACGCAAGATCACGGCACCAACCCGTTTCCGACCTCTGCGACCATTGGCCCTGACTTTACCAATAACGATGAAACCGCCGTTGCCCTTCGGTTGAAATATAACTGGAAAGACTACGTGAAAGGTTTAAAAACCGAAGCGAAGTATATTTATGGCTTTGGCGCTCACCAAAGTAACATCAGCAGTGATATTGAGGGTAAAGAGCGTTACTTTGACTTTACAGTGAGTTATGCCTTGCCGTGGGTAAAAAACTTAGATGTGCGTTATTCATTTTTGCATTATGACTCAGAATTTGAAAATGCAAACCTCGGTGAAAAAATAAATGGCATGTCTCGGAAAGATTGGGACCAGCACCGTGTATTTATTAATTACCGTTATACATTTTAAGAGCAGGCTAAACGTTTAGTTTAGCTTTATTATTTTTATTAATTTAACGATTTAAATCGATTAACTTTTGAGTTTAATTAAAATATAAATTTATATTTAAAATTTTTATAATATTTTATTTAAATTGAATTGACCTGTTAAAAACTTATGATTATTATGGTCTCGCTGGCCTACATTGCCAGTCGGTTTTGACAGACCGAGTATACAGCGTATCAGGTTTATACTTCCTGAGTATCAGACTTGTGCGCAACCTGCACCTCCCCCTTACCGTTGCGGTAGGACGGGAGGGGGACGCGCTTGCGCGTGCTGGTGTATACCCAGTCTGTCAACCCCTTCTCGTTCTACCACCATAATCAATTGACGGTGATTTTTGGTGGTAGAGCTCCATAAATTTTAAGGAGTTAACCATGACCTTTTTTAGATTAATCCCCTCTCCCTTATAAACTTTTTATTTATTTAAAATTTGGGTTTTCTATTATCTGGATTTTCAAATTTATAAATTATTTTTATTTTAAAATTTAAGTCATTTTATTTTATTGCTTTTATAGGCAGGTTAATTATTGCCTTTAAAAATGATTTTAAAACTTAAAATATAGCGGTTTATTTTTTCTCATTGATATATCCCCAATCATTACGAGAATAATATGAAATTTTATAAAACTATTTTTGTTTTAGGCCTCATTGTTGGCGATTACAGCGTTTCGGGTTGTGACCTTCGCACGCAGCAGGAGTTTGAAAAAATTTGCCTGTCTGGTGGGCATACCCAAGCCAGTTGCGACTGTATTTACCAACGGCTCGAACAAGTGTATTCGCCTCAGCTTATGCAACGCCTAGAACATGTCAGTTTGCAAAGTCCTGCTCTCCCACAGGACTTTGCCCCTACTTTTTTTAGCGTGATGCGGCGGTGCGATAAAGAAGACATGGGCTAAGCATTTGGCTTAGCTCCCTTATCTCTGTGCCGCAATGGTAGATGACTTTAAATCAGCGCAAAAAATTAAAGTTCTGTTGTGGCACGGGGGCCTGTCTAAATTTTAATAATATGAAAACCAATTAAATTTAACAAAAATATAATATAAAACAATATATTGTATTGTAAGATTAATTAAATCTAAAAAATTTTTAGACTTAACTATCTTTATAATTTAACGGAATATTTATGAGTAAATCTTTATTCACAAAAAAATGGCTTCATGGCACAGACTCTAAATTTAATAATTGGCAACTACCACCACCATTTGACACGACTAAGTTAGTTAAACACTCTGGTATTTTTTTCACATCGAATATAGATTTTGCTCAAGCTGCTGGCAAAAATATTGCTGAAGTAAAAATTAAGGAAAATTCAAAAATTCTTAACACATTGGAGGATAAATATGCTTCTGAAGAGCTAAGAACAAAACTGTGTAAAAATGCATTTTTTGATGCATTATTAAATAGTAAAAAAGATATATGGCATAATGGATGGCAAGATGGTTCTGTATTAAGACCTATAATTCAAGAAAATACTTTTGCAGCGTATAAATATACTGAAAGATATAAATCCAATCTTACAAAGTATGGACCTGATTCTGCAAAATTTGCAACTGGCCATGAACTGACTCGCGAACTTATAGAGTTAATTTGTTCAGGAGCTAAAGATATGGGATTTGACGGTATTTATGGTCATGAGATTGATAGATGGACAAATGATAAAAAAATTGTTGCACAACCATGGCTATGTATTTTTAACGAAAATTGTATAACCGAACCGAATTGGCTAGGATAGCATTTAAAAAATAACAGTTATATTCATTTAAAACCCTTTCTATTAAAGGGTTTTAAATGAAACATACAAAATAATTCTATTAATAATTTTATAAAAAATATAAAATTAAAATCTATTCAGAATCATCATTATTTTGTTTTTTATTATCTTGATTTCGTTTATAGCGTTTATCAGCAACTGTTTTTCTATATTCTTTCAATGATTTTGGATTTTTTGAAATAAAGCTATCCATCTTTTTCTTTCCCCCCTTATATTCATCTTTTTTCCTCATCTCTCGTTTATTCACTCTTTTGCTGCCATCTTTCAACGAATAAATAAAGGACAAACCTGCTCTAAGTACTTGATCAACATAAACTGGAGTTGCAATATTTGTATAAAAATAATTACAACCATAAGCCATATTTTTTTCAAGCACCTCATTAGGAATAAAGATTAAATAGCTTAACGTCTTATCTTTTCCAACTTCCAAATGTGGCAAATCGAAATGATCACTTTTCCATTTATTATCTATTTTACAAAAATATCGTATTTTTTCTTCAGTAGGCTTTACAGTTATATTTAATTTACTACATTTTTCTTGTGTATATTCAATAAAACTTTTTTTAGCAATATTCAGAGTAATATCAGAAATTGTATCTGATCCTATCCCTTCAATAACTAATAATAACTCTTCTAAATCTTCTAATTCTCCTGTTTCCACAGCTTTAGAGTGCCTTAAGGCAGTTATGATTTGTTGGCATTTAACATCATGACTCCCCCTTCCTTTATGGCCATTCTTAGCTAAACCAATACCAGTACCCTTTGGCTCTGAAAAACATTTTGATATCCATAAACTATTAATAATTGTTGGGTTTTCAAGATATTTTTTTAATCCTAATAATGTTGCTGTCATAAAATTCCTTAAAATTTCATGACCCAATTGCATATGAGTATTTGAGGAACGATACATTGCATAAGCATCTACAAATAACGGTGTATCTTCATCAAGGTTGATATTTAAAAAATCACACTCTGGATCAGTATAGTCCAATCCATAAGCAGAATATAAATCATTCATTTGTCACCCCAAATTTAAAAATTTTTAATAGTATTGTTCTAAGCCTAATCAAAATTGCTCAAGAACTCATCAATTATGATTAATATATAAATATTTACAC